>DDSG01000079.1:0-310 GCA_002343325.1 Phycisphaerales bacterium UBA2396
GTGATCGCGGCGCTGGTCGGCGCCGCGTGCGTTGCGCTCGCTGTGGTGCACTGGCGGCGGAAGAGGTCCGATCCCGGTGCGGAGGCGTTCGCCGCGCTGACCCGGGCGATGGGAATGAGCGACAAGGACCGCAGCGTGATCCTGGACCTGGCGCTAGGCGACCCGGCGAAGGCCTCGGCGGCGCTGGTCTGCCGGTCGGTGCTGTCGGAGTCGGTGAATCGGCGGCTCGACCTGGACCCCTCGCGAGCGAAAGAGATCGCGTGGGTGATTCGGCGGCTGGAGTAGACGCGTGATCGGTCAGGACCTGCGG
>DDSG01000079.1:514-50966 GCA_002343325.1 Phycisphaerales bacterium UBA2396
GAGTTCAGGCGTGTGCTCTTGCGATCTAGCGGGTGGTGATTTCTCGGCCGTAGTGGGTGTGGACGGGCATGGAATGACCCGTCAGGGGTATGTGCTGGGTTTGGGAACGCGGTCCTAGACATTTTGCGGCTCGACACCGCCGCATTCTGGGCAGCGTTGGTCGGACGCGAGCCCGCGACGTGCGTATCCGCACCAGGGGCACTTTCCTGATCGGCGGCGTGATCGAGAGCGGAACAGCCGGAAGCCGATCAAGCCAAGGTGTGGGAGCGCGAGCATCGCGCCGATCGCTGCGGTGTTGGCGGCGAGCCCACGCCAGAGGATGTTCGTGGGCCAGTAGCCGTCGGACACGCCGAAATGTGTGAGGAAGCCGGCGAAGCGGTGGCTGCCGAGGATCAGGGTTTGTTGCACGTACTGCGTACCGTCGGATCGGAGGCCCAACGCGGCGATTTCGGCGGCAGCAGGCACGCGTGAGACTTGGTGTTCGCGGTAACTTGCGCACGGGAGCGGCCAGCCGAAGGCAACGTCAATCACAGCATGGATCCCTGTCCCGACCGCTGGCCGCCAGCCGGTTGGTGGAACGGGTTGTTCCGCCGCGATTGCCCACCATGGCGAGGGTCCTTCGTACCAGCCGACCGGACCCATCGGTGTGATGATTTGTCGCGGCGCAGCGGCATCGACGACATCAGATCGGCACACATGCCAGCCGAGGCGTTTGGAATGAGTCCAATACCAAACGGTACCATCGGTGCTCGATGGTCCATACCCGAAGATGTAGGGCATCGGCCAATCGTGTGTCTTGGCAAAGCAACTGCGTAGGAACGCGATCGAAATCGCGCACGCGGCACCGAGTGTCGCGTACGCGAAGAGAAAGGCGAAGAGACGCCCTGTTCTGAGACGTTTGCGCCTTGTCATGGGCAGTTGGTGCTGTTCGGCCATGTCCACGTGGTCGGGGGACCCGGGGGCACCGGCGGAGCTGTTGAACAAAGCGGGCTCAGGCCACAAGGTGACGCCCATTGATCGGGTGGAGTCGGAGTCGGCACGAAGGAAGTGCAGACGATGGGCGCGGCACAGACACGCTGGATTTCGATCTGAGAACACGTGTACGTTGAGCAGTCGGCACGCACCGCGGGAGCGGATCGTACGCGAGTGTACGTGCAGCACCATTCATACGTACAGGTGTACGAGCGCCCACCCGTTACCGCGACCCAAGAATCCGTCACAGACCAGGCGCACCCCGATGGTCCAACGATGGCTCCTAGCGTCCATGGCCCGGTGATCCCGGGTACGCATGCTGTTCCGGGTTGCGTCGCCGATGTGGTGGCGATGATACTTGCCATGGCTTCGGTCTGTGCGAAGGCGCTCTGCTGGTCGTGAACAACTATTGAGTGGCCCGCTTCGATCGCGATGGCCATGACATCGAGTTGTTCATCTGTGGTCACACTCGTTGGGTAATCGATGGCGATACGAGCGGCCTTGTATCCGACATCAGCCAGAAAGGACACAATGCTCTCGGCATCGCTGCTTGTCGACACAAGCGGATAGAGAGGGTCACACTCCAGAAGACCCTTGTCATAGTTCTTCGGACTTTCTGGATCGTCCGAGGGAGGTAAACGAAGGTCTCTCGCCACCTCCCACTTCGCATCATCGGAGTCTGGAATGCCTGTGCTGATCTTGACGTGCCGGATCGCTTCGCCAATGTCATTCGTGAGCCATGACTTCTTGGACCAAGAACGGTCTGCGTGGCGGATGTACCACACAGCAACGATGTTCTCGCCGATCGTGTTCTCCTCTTTGGAGAGTGCGAGGAATCCTGTGACGCGAGCGGCTGGCGAATCTGCGTCAATGATGGGCTTGAAGCTCCATCCTCCCCAGTCGATGCGCATGCTCGAAACGGTCGTCTGTGCCACGGCGTGAAGCGGTAATGGGCATACGAACACGGCGAACCCGATAAGCCGCAGCATCGTGGGCCAAAGCCAAGTGGAGCGATGTCTCATGGTGATGTCCTCGTGAGTCGACGATTCGGACTCTCCCGGGACACACGCCCGGGACACACAAAGCAACATATCAAAGGAAGAGCGACCTTGCAAGCGTGCAGAGCATGCGAGCCAATGCCAGAAGAAACCAGATGCAACCGTTGTCTCTCAGGACTTGCGGATGGTCAGGGGGGTGACTTTCTCGACGTTGCCGGCGGCGACTTTCTCCCAGCCCGAGCCGAGGTCGCCGATGGGGTCGGGTGGGATGATGTCGACTTTCTTTTCGCCGAGTTTGGCCTCGCCGCGGGTGACGCGGTCCTGGAAGTCGAGGCATTCCTTGAGGAGCCGATCGAGGATCTCGGGCTCGGGGACGTTGGCGACGCGTTCGCCCTGGACGTAGATGATGCCGCGGCGGTCGCCGGCGAAGACAGCGACGTCGGCGCCCTCGGCCTCGCCCGGGCCGTTGACGATGCAGCCCATGACGGCGACCTTCATGGGGAGCGTGACTTTCTCGGCGAGGGCCTTGCGGACGTCCTGGATGAGTGTGAAGAGGTCGACCTGGATGCGGCCGCAGGTCGGGCAGGCGATCAGGTCGACGCCGACGCGTTGGCGCAGGCCGAGAGAGTAGAGGAGTTCGAGCCCGTCCTGAACTTCGTAGACGGGGTCATTGGCGTAGGAGATGCGGATGGTGTCGCCGATGCCTCGGGTGAGGAGCGCGGAGAGTGCGGCGATGGAGCGGATGCACCCGGTCTCCTTGGGGCCGGCGTGGGTGACGCCGAGATGGAGCGGGTGGTCGAAGCGTTCGGAGATGGCGGTGTAGGCGTCGATGGTGAGTGCGGCGTCCATGCTCTTGGCGGAGATGGCGATGTCGTAGAAGTCCTGCTCGTAGAAGATTTCGAGGTATTCCTCGAGCTTGGCGATCATGATGGCGAGCATGTGCCCGTGCTTGTTGTCGGAGAAGACGCGGCCGAGCTCCTTCATGCGCTTCTGCTTGTCCTTGCGCTCGATGATGGAGCCTTCGTTGACGCCGACGCGGATGGGGAGCTTGCGTGCTTTGCACGCCTGGATGACGTCGATGACCTGCTTGCGGTCGTTGATGTTGCCGGGGTTGAGGCGGATCTTGTGGACGCCGGCTTCGACGGCTTCGAGGGCGCGCTGGAAGTGGAAGTGGACGTCGGCGACGATGGGGACCTTGACCTGCGGGAGGATCTCGCGGAGGGCGTCGGTGTCCTTCTTCTCGGGGACGGCGACGCGGACGACGTCGGCTCCGGCGGCGGCGAGCTTGGAGATCTCGCGGACGCAGGCGTCGATGTCGTGGGTGTAGCCCGCGGTCATGGTCTGGACGGAGACGGGGGCGTCGCCGCCGACCTTCACGAAGCCGACGCGGGCGTCGCCCAGGGTGATCTGGCGGGTCGCGCGGCGCGGGAAGGGATGGGTGTATTCGGGCATGGCGATCAAGGGTAGGGGCGGGGCGGCGCGGGCTGTGCGGGCGATGGCGTCACGACTGGGGCGGGATTTGGCGGCGGGGGCAGGATCTCGAGCTCGACCGAGAACCACTCGGCGGTGCCGCGGACGAGCCACTCGTCGAGGGAGTAGACGGCGGGGGTGCCGGTGTGCCAGGGATCGAGGACCCAGGCGGGTGTCGGGAATCTGGGAGGTGGCTTGGGCGTGTGCGGTGGGCCCGAGCGTGGGCCGGCCTGGGGATTGGAGCGTTGGAGGAGTTCCTCGCGTGCGATGATCTCGGGGTTGTAGATGATGACGGCGTGGTGTTCGGTGTACTCACCGACGTTGGCGGCGATGCCGACGCCGGCCCAGCGTTCGCGGGCGAGCGAGGGCTGGATGCCGAGCCAGACTTCTTCCTGCCATTGGTGGCAGAGGCCTTTTTGTCCGAAGCGATCGCCGAGGGTGTTGGGGAGGATGTTGCCGGTCCAGTTGTGGTGCCAGATCTCGCCCGGGCGATCGTGGATGCGCTCAACGAGGGTGGTGTAGTCGGCGGTGATTCGTCGCAGTGCGGGATTGGGGGATCGGAGCGCGTCGTAGGGCTCGGGCTTGGCGGCGCAGCCGGCGGCGAGGGCGGCGAGGGAAGCCGCGAAGGTTGCGAGCGGGCGGAGTGGCACGGGGGCTAGACCTCGTGGTCGGCGGGTGAGCGGGAGGGTTCTTGTGGGTGGGTCGGCCTGTGGGCGGTGGCGAAGAGACCGCGGAGGAACCCGGGCTTGCGTTCGAAGCCAGGCTGGCCCGGCGTGAGGCCGTCAACTTCGGGTGTGCGGTACGTAATCATGATGACGCCTGCGGCGGTGAGCACAAGAGCGGGGATCGCCAGGCCGAGCTGCGGGGCGAGGAGGGGCGTGTCGAGCGTTCGTTGGATGGGAGCGAGGGCTTGCTCGGCGGCGTGGCCTGCCTTGGCCGCGATGAGCGGGCCGAGGGGCATGAGCCCCATGGCGATGGTGTTGACGACGGCGAGGACGCGGCCTCGCATGTGGTCTGGGACGAGGTTCTGCATGGCGGCGGCGGTGGAGTTGAAGCCCCACATCCAGAAGATGCCGACGAAAAAGAGGGTGAAGAGGGCCCAGGTGGAGTCTGTGGCGAGGGAGAAGAGGAGAATGAAGACCCCGCCGAGCATGCACGAGGTGGGGATGAAGTGGTGCATGGGGTACCAGTGGGGGACGTGCTTCATGGCGAGGCCGCCGGTGACGGCACCGATGCCCATGACGGCGATGAAGACGCCGAAGGTGTCCTCGCTGCCTTTGTGCACGTCGTGGACGACGACGGACATCATGGGCATGACGGGGGTGGCGAGGACGGCGAAGACGACGATGGCAAAGAGGATGGCGCGCGGGCCCTTGCCCCGCCAGACCCACGCGAGGGCCTCGTTGCTGCGACGGATGGCGAGGGCGGGGTGCTTCCAGGCGCCGTGGTTTTCGGGCGGGGCGGGTGCGTCGGGCGTGCGAAGGACGGCGAGCATGACGCCGATGAACGTGAGGGCGTTGAAGAGGAGCAGAGCGGCGGCGCCACGGCTGGTGCCTTCGGAGGCGGTGGGGTCTTTGAAGAGCGCCATGATGACGCCGGCGATGGCGGGGCCGACCGTGCGGGCGATGTTGAAGGAGATGCCCGAGAGGGTGATGGCGAGGGTGAGTTCGTTTTTGGGGACGAGGCGGGGCGTGAGGACCTGCCAGGCGGGTGTGTTGAAGGGGACGACGATCCCCTGCGCGAGGACGAGGACGAGCAGGACCCACCGCGAGGCGTGCCCGCTGAAGGCGGCGGCGGCCATGGCGAGGGCGATGATCATCATCGCGACCTGGGTGATGACGAGGAGCTTGCGCCGGTTGACGGAGTCGGCGACGATCCCGCCGTAGAGCCCCAGCAGGAGTGTCGGGCAGAGCTGTGCGACGCTGAGGTAGAACATCCAGTCTTCGGCGGAGACGCCTTGCTGGGCGAGGGAGCTTGCCTGCTCGGTGACGATCCAGCGGACGGCGACGAACTCGAACCAGTTGCCGAGGTAGCTGGCGAAGGCGGCGATCCAGATCAGGCGGAAGTGTGGGTGCCTGAGCACCACGAGCGGCGAGGCCGAGCGGGTGTGGTTGGTTGTCGAGGGTGTTGGCGGGGCCCCTTCGGGCATAACGGGGCGATGGTAGGGGGGCGGCGGCTGGTGACCGGGTTCAGTTTCGGCGGAGGCGAGGGGGCTCGGCCCAGCGGAGTTTGGTAATCAGGGCGGACCAAAAGTCGTGCCCGGGATTGACGACGAAGCGGAGGCGCTTTTCTGATCGGCAGATCAGCACGCGGTCGCCGGTGTGGAGGGGCTTCATGACCTGCCCGTCGAGGATGAGGGTGGTGCCGTGCGAGTCGGCGGGGTCGTTGGCCCTGAAGAGGGTGAGGTCAACGCTCGAGGATCCCGGGACGAGGATGGGCCGGAACGAAAGGGAGTGAGCGGCGATGGGGGTGAGGATGAAGGCGTCGACATCGGGGCTAACGATGGGCCCGCCGGCGGAGAGGTTGTACGCGGTTGAGCCGGTGGGCGTGGAGACGATGAGCCCGTCGCCATTAAAGATCGGCCCCGGGCGTTCGTCGATGGACAGTCCGACCTGGATGACGCGGAAGGGATGACCGGCGGCGACGACGGCCTCGTTGAGGGCCACGCCGCAGTCTTCGCGGGTGCCGTCGGGCTTGTGGACCTCGACGTGGAGCAGCCGCAGGTCGCGTGTGGAGAGCGCTCCGTGCCCGAAGATGGCGGAGGCTTGTTCCTCGAGGGTGTGAGCCTCGAACTCGGCGATGAAGCCCAGGCGACCGAAGTTGACGCCCAGGAGCGGGCAGGCGAGGCCGGCGAGTCGGCGGGCCTGCCCCAGAATGCTGCCGTCGCCCCCGAGCACGACGACGAGATCGGCCTTGGCGGCGTGGGTGGGGAGAGCGGCGTTATCGGCGTCGAGCTCGCCCAGCAGGGTTCCGAAGCGGCGGATGAGACCGGCGACCTGCGAAGCCGAGGCGGTGGCTTCGGGGCGTTGGCGGTTGACGACAAGGAGCACGTTTCGGCCCATGCGGAAGGATCCTACCGCCAAAGGGTGGGTTGTGTTGCTGGCTAGCGGAGGGGGTGCCGGCCGATCTCGGCGCGAGCTCTGTTCACCGCGACCCAGGCGGGTGTGTGTTCCTTGATGAGTTTGACGAGCTGGCTGGGGGTGCAGCAGAGGCGGAGGGCGGCTTTGCGTTCGTCCAAGCCGGAAGCGGCGAGGTTGTCCAAGGCCTCGGCGAGCATCGAAGGGAAATCGGTGTGCGAGGGATTGCAGGCGATGGCGCCCTCTTTGCTGACACGCGACTTCCACAGGACGCTGCGGGCGTCTCCCCAGGCGTCGCCCTTGGGCGGGGCGGCGCGGTGGGCGGTGGCAAGGGCGAGTCGAAGACGGAAGATCGCTTCTCGCTTGTTTTCTTCGGCGCTGCGACGTTCGCCGGCGTGAGACTCGATGCCGGTGGGGAGGTGCGTGATCCAGACGAGGGTCTCGACCTTGTTGCGGTGCTGCCCTCCGGGGCCCGAGCCCCGCCCGCGTCCCCAGTGGCACGCCTGCAGGAGGGATTCGTCGTCGAGACAGGCCGGGTGCGGATGCGGCGGCCCGGGCGGGTTCGGGCCTTGGGGCATCGTGGGGCGGGAGCGTGGCACGGGGAGGTCTCTAGCAGGCGGTGGTGGGCACCGGGGCGAGGGCGAGCGTGTCGCGCTGGCCGGCGTCGAGCAGCACGGAGCCGAGCCCGGCGATCATCGCCGCGTTATCGACGCACAGGTCGAGGGGGGGGATGACGAGTCGGAGCGATCGGCGCTGGGCGAGCGCGGCAAGCTCGTTGCGGAGTCGCGAGTTGGCGGTGACGCCCCCGCCGCAGAGCAGCGTGCGGGCTTCGGGCGTGCGGTCCAATGCGCGCTCGAGCTTGAGCAGGACGGCGGCGCAGGCGGATCGCTGGAAGCTCGCGGCGAGGTCGGCGCGGCGCTGGTCGGTCAGTGGAGCGGGCGGGACGGGCGGTGTGCGCCCTCGGGTGTGCGGCACGCCCCGGACGGCGTAGAGCATCGCGGTCTTGAGCCCGCTAAACGACAGATCGAGCGAGGTCGGCGAGAGACGGCTGATGGGGAACTGCTCGGCGTGCTCGTTCGCGCCGGGCGTACGGGCGAGCCGGTCGAGGTTGGGCCCGCCGGGGTGCGGGAGCCCGAGAATCGTGGCGGCTTTGTCGTAGGCCTCGCCCATCGCATCGTCGATGGTGGCGCCCAGACGTGCGAGGCGGTTCCACGCGTCGACGCGATAGATCGAGGTATGCCCGCCGGACACGACCAGGCCGATCGCGGGGAACGTGGTGGCGCTCGACTCGATCGGGTTGTTCAGAAGCCCGGCGTAGAGATGGGCGTGCACATGATCGACGCCGACAAGGGGCACCCCGAGCGACCAGGCCATCGCCTTGGCCGCGGTGACCCCGACGAGCAGAGAGCCGATGAGCCCGGGGCGGTGTCCGACGGCGACGGCGTTGACGTCACGCGGCGCAAGCCCGGCGCGGGAGAGCGCGGCGTCGATGGTGGGGGAGATCGCCTCGACGTGGGCACGGCTGGCGAGTTCGGGGACGACGCCGCCGAACTCCGCGTGGATGTCGTGCTGCGAGGCGACGACGCATGAGAGCACGTCACGTCCGCCGCGAACGATGGCCGCGGAGGTTTCGTCGCAACTTGTCTCGATGCCCAGGACGATCACGGTTACTTGGGGTTGGGGTCGGGCTCGGCCTTCTTGACGTCGGCGTCCATCAGCCAGCGTTCGAGGCTGTTGCCCGTGATGGAGAGGGTGCTGACGAGGTTGCCGTCCTTGTCGAAGACCTGGACGCGCCCGCCTGTGAGGTCGAGGCTGTCGGCCCAGAGATCGGGGCGCTTGCCGGCGTCGGCGACGCTCGTGCCCTTCTCGATCTCGTCGGCGCGGCGTTCGAGGCGGATGAGCTCGCGGGTCAGGCGGTCTCGGGCGGCGTGGATCCGTGCGAGCTCCTCTCCGGCGAGATCGCCCAGGCTGATGCTCTCCTGGCCCGTGGGCTTCCACTCGCCGGTGTCGAGACGTTGCTGCATCGCGCGCACGGCGGCGGTCAGTTGCGGGTCCTTGAGGCGGTCGAGCGTCCAGTCGGTGTCGTCCCACTTCTGGCCCGGCTCGGCGGGCTTGTCGGCGGCGCGGAGGATCTCCTCGTCGCGGCGGACGCGGAGCATCTCAAGGGTTTGTTCGTCGGTGAGGGGGACGTAGAAGCCCTTGCTGGGGTCGACGCCCCAGTCTGTGCTGCCGGGCTTGCGGGTGATGGACTTGCCGCTGGGGAGGTAGTAGCCCTGCTCGGTGATCTTGAGTTCGGCGCGCTTCTCGCTGCCGTCGCCCTCGCGGACGGTGATGGGGCGGACGCTCTGCACGGAGCCCTTGCCGAAGGTTCGGGTGCCGACGGCGATGGCGCGGCCGTTCTCGACGAGGGCGCCGGCGAGAATCTCGCTGGCGGAGGCGCTGGACCCGTTGATGAGCACCGCGATGGGGAAGTCGCCCAGCGTGCCCGGTGCCTGGGCCTTGGCGACGCGTTCGGAGAAGGCGCGGCCGCGGGTGGAGACGATGACGCCGTCCTTGAGGAAGAGGTCGGCCATGGCGACGGCCTCTTCGAGCAGGCCGCCGGGATTGCCGCGGACGTCGAGGACGAGCCCCTTGAGTCGCCCGTCGAGAGCGCCGCATGCGCGGAGTGATTCGATGAGCTCGAGGGTGCAGCGTGGGGTGAACTGCGTGAGGCGGATGTAGGCGATCGAGCGTTCGTCGTCGATCATGAACTGCCACTTGGTCGAGTCCTTGTCGTCGCGGTGGAAGCCCTTGACGACGCGGGTCTTGATCTTTTCTCGCACGAGCGTCATGGGCATTTTCTGGCCCTTGCGCTCGAGCGTGAGCTTGACCTCGGTGCCGGGCTTGCCGGTCAGGCGTTCGACGCACTGCTCGACGGTGAGCCCGAGCGTGGACTGGCCTTCGATTTCGACGACGCGGTCGTCGGGCAGGAGGCCCGCGCGGAGGGCCGGCGAATCTTCGAGGGGAGAGATGATGGTGAGGAAGCCGTCGATGACCTGCACTTGTGCGCCGATGCCGCCGTACTCGCCGGTGAGGTCCTTGTCGAACTGGGCGGTCTGTGCGGGGGGGACGTAGACGGTGTATGGGTCTTCGAGCACCTCCAGCATGCCGCTGATGGCGCCCTCCTGCATCTTGCGGAGGGTCTCGGGGCTGAGCTGATCGACGTAGGTGCTGGAGAGAGCGGCCTTGATCTCGATCAGGGGATCAAGAAAGGCGTAGTCGTCGCTTTTGCGCACCAAGGCGAGCGTGCTGCCGAACACGGCAACGCCCAGGATCGTGACCAGCGACGCTTCGAACACAACACGAGCCTTGCCCATGAAGAACTCCAAATGTCCCGGCGGATTGTACGGGGCTGGTCAGGGTCTGGTTTCGCGATGGCGCAGGATGTGCAAGGCGTACCCACTTTGGGAAGGCTTGACGGGGTTGCCTCGTTCGTCGACCGTGTGGGTGGCGTGGAGCGGGCTGCGGGCGAGGAGGGCATGCCATTGGTCGAGGCTGTAGGTTCGCAGGCGGTAGGCACTTTGAGCGGTTCGCAGGGTCTTGCCCTGGGAGATGCTCAGGACGCTGTAGACCTGCTCCCATCGGGAGCCCGGGGAGGGGGGCTCGAACTGGACGACCTGGGTGACGTTGAGGGAGCCGCGTCGGCCTGTCCACACGTCTTCGGAGGGGGATTCGAGCCCGTAGGCGGTCGCGGAGAGCCCGACGACGTAGATGCCGCCGGGTGCGAGGGCGCGAGCGACCTGGTTGAAGTGGTCGAGCATGGCGGCGTCGGAGGGGAGGTGTCGGATGGAGTTGATGAGGTTGAAGGCGAGGCCGACGGATCGGGCGCGGACATGGCGTTGGAATTTGCGCATGTCGGCGGCGACGAATCGGCAGCGATCGGCGAGCCCGGCGTCGAGCGCACGCCGGCGTGCAAAGGCGCACATGCGGCGTGAGAGGTCGATGCCGATGGTGTGGCGTCCGCGTCGGGCGGCGGCGAGGAGGTAGCGTCCCGTGCCGCTGGCGGGTTCGAGCCAGACCTTGGGGGTGTTGCGATCGGCGTAGAGCCTTTCGATGCGGAAGAGACCGGCCACGTCCGAGGCGGTGCCCGGTGCGTGGAGCACGTCGTAGACAAGAGGGTCGTCGTAAAGCGATGCGGGCACGAGCGAGCGTAGGAGAGATCAGCAGCCGGCTTCGAAGGCGGCGACGAACTCGTCGAAGTCGAAGAAGTCGGCGAAGCCGTCGTTGTTGAAGTCGGCGGAGGTGCCGTCGGGGCAGACGCCGCTCTCGAAGCAGGTGACGAAGTCGTCGAAGTCGAAGAAGTCGGCGAAGCCGTCGGCGTTGAAGTCGGCGGGGCAGGATTCGATGGTGAAGGAGGCGGTGAATGTGCCGCCCGGGAGCCCGTTTCCGCTGGGGAGCGAGCCCGAGAATTCGCCGTCGAGTGCGGCGCCGTTGGTGGTGATGGTGTCGCGAGCGGTGATGGTGTAGACGCCCGGCGGGAGTGGCGCGGCGAAGGTGAGCGTGGCGGATTGTGTGGGAGCGGCGTAGGTGTAGGAGAAGGCGACGGGCTGGCCGTCCTTGGTGACTTCGAACTGGGCCGAGGTCGCGGCGGAAATGTTCTCGCTGAAGGTGAGGCGGACGGAGGAGACAGGATTGGCGGCGGAGCTGGTCGAGCCCGGCGCAGGGGCCATGTCGAGGAGTTTGGCGGGCCCGGCGACGAAGGCTTCGGCGGACTTGCTGTTGGCGAGGATCCAGTTGTCGGGGTCGACGGCGACGGCGGAGATGGAGCCGACGGAGGCGAGAGGGATCACGAAGTGCTGGGTGCGGGCCTCGCTCCAGACCTGGTAGGTGGTCGTGCCGCCGCTGGTGACGACGATGTCGAGCGGAGAGGGGAAGGTGGGCAGGGCGCCGTTCTGGGTCTGGCGGACGCGGAGCTTGAGGTAATCGCGGCCGTTGAGGGAGAGGCGTTGCCAGCCTGTGGTGAAGGCGGGAGCGCCCTCGCCGTAGATCCATGCGGTGAAGAAGGGGTCGAGGTCTCGGCCGAGTGCGGCGGAGAGGACGGCGGAGAGGCCGTCGGTGGTTGCGGCGGAACCTTCGTAGGCGGCGCGGTAGGCCTTGAGGGCGTTGAAGAAAGCCTGATCGGTGACGAAAGCCTTGCGCAGGGCCTGGACGACCCAGGCGCCCTTGTCATAGACCATGTCCCCGTTGAAGATGGTGTTGGCGCTGGAGGTGTCGTAGCGATAGACGGTGCCGCTGGTGGTGGAGGGGCGGTTGTTCGCCATGAAGGAGTGGAGGCCGGCGATGGAGCCGCCGGGCTTGAACTGCTCCCAGAGTGCCTGGGAATAGGTGGCGAAGCCCTCGTTGAGCCAGATGTCGTTCCAGGTTCGGCAGGTGACGGCGTCGCCCCACCACTGGTGCCCGAGCTCGTGTGCGGTGACGGACTCGTTGAAGGTGCCTTGGCCGGTCATGGTCTGGTGTTCCATGCCGCCGCCGAAGGCGAACTGATACATGCCGTACTTTTCGTTGATGAAGGGGTACTCGCCGTAGAGAGGCCGGAATGCGGCGAGCATGTCGATGCATCGTTCCCAGGCGGCGCGGTTGCCGGGTGTGTCGCTCGCGGGGTAGAGGAAGAACTCGACGGGCATGGTGCCCGTGCCGCCGCCGGGGAGCGGGTAGGAGTAGGTGCGTGTCCAGGTGTTGTAGTTGGTTGTAGCGAAGCAGGCGAGGTAGGTCGCCATGGGGTAGTTGGTGCGGTAGCGGTAGCGGGCGCGGTTGTTGGGCAGGGAGTCGATGCCCTGCAGGAGTCCGTTGGCGGCGGTTTTGAGACTGGCGGGTGCGGTGACCCAGATATCGAAGGTCGCCTTGTCGGAGTTGTCGCCGGGCTGGAGAACGTCGCCGTCCTTTGCGGGCCACCAGGTCCCGGCGTAGTAGGGCTCGGAAAGGGTGAAGATGAGTGGCTGGCCGTTCTGCGTGGTGAAGTTGATGGAGCCGAAGCCGCGCGAGACGGCGGGGCCGTTGTAGGAGACCTTGAGGGTGAAGGTTTCGTTGAGGGCGATGGGGCGAGGGAGCGTGACGATGCGGCGGTAGGACCCGTTGGGGTCGGGCATGGTGGGCGTGCCGAGAACGGTGGTGTCGTTGAAGCGAACTTCGGTCACCGTGAAGTTCTGGCGGAGCATGAAGGTGAACTGCGTGAGTCCTTCGACGGTGCTGCGGATGGTGAAGGTGTTGCTTCCGGTGATCGAGGCGGTGGCGGGGAAGACTTCGAGATCGATGGCGTTGTTGAGCACGTCGGTGTCGGCGAAGCCCTCGCGGGGGGTATAGCCCGGGCCGTCGGTTTCGAAGGGGGGGAGCCCGGCCTCGAAGCGGGCGCGCATGGCGGCGGCCTTGCCGCAGCCTTCGTGCTCTTCTCCCGGGTGGGGGCGAGCGAGGGCGGCGTGGGAAGACCACGTGAGACCGGACAGAAGGACCAGAACGGAGGCGGTGCGAACAGTCATGAGTACTCCCGAGGGACTGAGCTAGAGACCGAGAACCGTGCGACCCGACCGCCCAAGCCGCCGATGGGGTATCACCCAAGGGAGGACCACGGTTCATTCGGCGGGAATGGGACCGGGGTTGCCTTCCGTTGCGGATGTTGGGCAGTATCGCGAGGGGAGGGCGGCCGAGCAAGCCGAAGTGATCGGAGAGGGGTCAGCGTGCAGGGGCGGGTTCGCGGTGCGCGAATCTGGGCTGATTGTCGAGAATCTGTGTGAGGAGAGGTCGCGGGTTTGAGAGGATTTCACTGGCGGGCTTGTATTGAGCGGCGGCCTGCATGCCGCGGGCCCACCACTCGAGGACGAGGACGCGATAGGCGGTTGTGGGCCAGATGGACACGCGCGAGTGGGGCTTGGCAAGAGTGCGGGCGAGCTTGGGCTCGATGACGCCCGTTTCGACGAGGTAGCCCTTGGCGAGTTCGGAGTTGTAGCGGTTGACGAGGGTCGTGATCCAGGCGTTGATGGGCGGCGTGAAGCCGGTCTTGGGTCGAGAGAGCACCCAGTCCGGGAGGTAGTCCTTGATGACTTCGCGGAAACGGGCCTTGGGCGGGAGCATGTGGTCGGCGGAGGCCTTGCGCAGGCCGATGACCGTTTCGACGAGGCGGTAATCGACGAAGGGGAGGCGGAGTTCGACGGCCCACGCCATGCTCAGTCGGTCGCCCTGATTGAGCCCGTTCTCGAGCAGGTAGGTCTGGCAGGCGAGGCGGGTGATGAGGACGCCGAGGTCCGGCCAAGGCTGGGGATGGGTGAACCAGTCTTCGGGGCGTCGCGAGGTGAGACGTTCGCGGAAAGAACGGGTGAGGACCTTTCGGGCGGCGTATCGGCCCATCTCGAATTCTTCGGCGAGGTCGTAGAACTCGAGGGTGTCCGGGCCGCTGCCGGCGGTTGGTCTGGGGCTGCGCCAGCCGGTGAGGAGCCCGCCGACGTAGTAGGCCCAGTCGCGGAGGTGCTTGCGGTTGGTGGACTTGGGGAAGAGCTTGGAGAGGTAGCCGAGGCGGTCGCGGAGGGTGATCTGGAGCCTGCCGGACTTGCGCATGCTGCCGAGAATGGAGTCGCGGACCCAGGAGTAGCCCCAGAAGAGTTCGTCGATGCCGTGGCCCTGCAGGAGGACTGGGATGTTTTTGGATCGAGCGAGCCTGGAGAGTGCGTAGTACCCGTGCCCGGAGATGTCGGCGATGGGGTCGTCGCGCATGAAGTTTCGTTCGGCGAAGCAGTCGGCGACTTCGTCGGGGGCGACTTCGTAGTCGTGGAAGGGCATGTTGAGGTGCTGGGCGAGCTTTTTGGCGCGGGCGCGTTCGTCGCTGTGTGGCGTGCCCGCGTAGCCGATGGAGAGGGCGTGGATCTGGCCTGGGCTGTGCTTGGCGGCCAGCGCGGCGACCATGCTGGAGTCGAGCCCGGCGGAGAGGGCGACGCCCACGGGGACGTCGGATCGGATGATGAGGCGACCGATCTCTTCGAGTCTCTCGCGGAGGTGCTCGGTGGGGTCGCCCATGAGCGGCTGAACGTCGTCCATGCGCCAGTACTGGCGTTGCTGGACGCGCCAGGGGTCCGTGTCGATGATGAGCATGTGCCCGGCGGGGAGCTTGCGGACGCCGACCACGGCAGTCGCGGGATCCGGGACGTAGTAGAAGTGGAAGTAGTCGTTGACAGCGGCGGGATCGAGCTCGAAATTGATGAGCCCCGAGGCGAGGATGGACTTCATCTCGGAGGCGAAGAGAATCCGGTCGGGCGTCTCGTAGAGGAAGAGCGGCTTCTCGCCCATGCGGTCGCGGACGAGGATGATGCGTTTGTTGCGGGTGTCGTGCAGGGCGAAGCCGAACATGCCGCGGAGGTGGCTCACAAAGTCGAGCCCGTACTCCTCGTAGGCGTGGACGATCGTTTCGCAGTCGCTGCCCGTGCGGAAGCGGTGGCCTTTGGACTCAAGGTCCTTGCGGAGTTCGATGTAGTTGTAGACTTCGCCGTTGGCGACAAGGGCGATGGACTTGTCTTCGTTGAAGAGTGGCTGCCACCCGCCGTTGAGGTCGATGATGGCCAGCCTTCGCATGGCGAGCATGGCGTGGTCGGAGAGGAACTCGCCGTCGCCGTCGGGACCACGATGGAACATGGCGGCGTTCATGGAACGCACGCGCCCAACCATTTCGCTGTCCAGAGGGCGAGCGCTGACGACGCCGCAAATGCCGCACATAGTGAAACCGAATCCCTTCGAGTGAACCGGCCACCGAACTGTTGGGGATGATAACCGAGCGTTCAGAAGTGCGGGCGTGCGCGCCCAGCTCGGATTTTTTCATCGGTTCGAGAGCTACCCCGCCGGGAGTGGGGCGGCGAGAAAATCGGGAGCTGATGGGTGAGCCGGTTCATCAGGCGTTGCTGAGGGGGAGTGGGTCCTTGGCGCGGCCGCGCGACCAATCCCTTATTTTAGGGAGCAGAACGGATCTGATGAGGATCTTGACGCAGGCGGCGACGGGGATGGCGATGAGCAGCCCGTAGACACCGGCGAGGGCCCCGCCGGCGAGGCTGGCGAAGAGGATGCTGGGGGTGTCCATGCCTGTGCTCTTGCCCTGGATGGTCGGGGTGAGGATGTAGTCGTCGAGGACCTGAGCGATTGTGGAGACGGCGATGGGCGCGCCGAGGATCCACCACCAGGCGTCCTGCCATCCGGCGGAGGGGTCGAGCCACATGAGGAGCATGGCGACGAACATGCCCAGGCCGGCGATGTAGGGGAGGAGGCTGAGGAGTCCGACGATGGGCCCGAGGATGAGCGGGGCGGGAACGCCGATGCCCCAGTAGGCCGCGGTGTACCAGAGGATGAGGAAGCCGCAGATGATGAGACGTCCACGGATGAAGCCGGCGATGACGCGGTCCATCTGGGCGAGCAGGTCGAGGATGAAGGGCTTGTTCTTGACGGGGATGAGCTGTTGTCCGAAGTCGAGGACCTTGGCGTACTGGATGGAGAGGAAGTAGTAGAAGAAAGCGGTGAGGAAGGCGGCAAAGCCGAGGAAGCCGAGGGAGGAGACAAGATTGAGGAGGCGGTTGAACCATTCGGCGCCGGTGGTGAGGGCCTGTCGTCCGATCTGTTCGCGGTGGGAGTTGAGCCAGTTGAGGCCCCAGGACGCGGCTTGGTAGAGGGGCCCGGGCTCGGCCGGGGGCTCGACGTCCGGCGCTTGGGGCTGGATGGGGGCCGGGGTGTAGAGGCTCCGTGGGCCGTCGGGTCCCGGGAGTTCGATCGTGTCAGGGGCGGCGGCGGGGATGCCCATGAGCAGAAGGGCGTCTCGAGCGCGGGTGTCGGCATCGAAATGGGCGAGGGCTTCGTGGTAGCGGGCCTGCTCGGCCTCGAAGAGCTCGGCCTGTGCGGCGGAGAGTTTCTGCTGGGCGAGCCAGTCGCGGAGGTCATCCCACGCGGGGCCGGGCGAGCGAGCGCGAAGGTCCGATCGGTCGGGAGATTCAACGGAACGGACAAGCCATTCGGCATTACGGGCGATGCCCTGCGCTGCCTGGGCGCCCTGGACGGCGGCGAAGACAATACCGATCACGGCGGGGATGACGACCACGAGCGCGGCGACGACGATCATGGAGGCGGCGGCGCCGGCGCGGGAGAATCCTCGGCCCGTGAGCCAGCCGATGACGGGCTCGGTCATGTAGGCGAGCGCCAGGGCGAGCAGGATCGGGACGGTGACGATGCTTGTGAGATAGCCGAGGTGCAGCAGCCCGAGCAGGACGACCACGAGGAGGAGATCCCTGATGGGCTGGATCTGCCAGAGATGACGGTCCGCCCAGTGAGCGGGGGGGCGTGATGGGCTGTTCTGGGTGGACATTCGAGCGAGAGGCTACCGCGCCCGGTTACCGCACGCCCGAGGAGCCGGAAACCAGGTCGGCGAAGGCCTCTTCGAATTCGAAGACATCCTGGAAATCTTCGAGGGAGTCTTCGTCGGTCTTTCGCATCCAGCCGGCCTCGACCATGGCGAAGACGATGCGGCCGAAGTCTTCGGTGCGCCGGACGCCCCAACGTTCGAGGACGGTGCGGGCGAGCAGGCCGTACTGCTTGAGGGCGAAGTCGCGGAGCCCGAGGCAGAGCTGCTGACCTGAGACGTGGCGGGACTCGTCTTCCGCGTCGGCCTTGTCGCCGTGAACGACCTTGACGGTGTGCGCGAGCCCTTCGCGCACGAACTGGTAGGCCTGATCGGGGAATGGGCCGGCCTTGGCGCGGATGGCTTTCCAATCCGGGGCGGCGGGGTCGGGGGTGGGTTGCGGATCGGGCTTGTTCGACACGGCTTCATCCTTCGGTCGGGCGGGTGCCCGACCTGAGAAACACGAGCCCAGAATGGTAGGGGCGCGGTCTTGGGTCCGACAAGATCGTGCCCGTGTACGGTCCCCGTCGGGTGCTGACCCATCGGCTGTCGGGATCTAAAAAGCGAAGGGGTGCGGTGGTCCAGGCTGAGCCTTGGGCGACCCCAACTCGGGGCGAGGCGGCAACGCGCGGCGGCGAGGGGCCGAGCGAGATCCACAGAGATGCGCGCGGGGTGAGCGGGGCGGCGTCGAGCGAAAGGTCGATGTTGAGCGCACGGCAGAGGCGGGCGGGGCCGGAGGTTGGGAGAGCGGAGGCAGTCCCGGCGCGGAGAAGATCGTAGTTGCGGAGTGGTTCGGCGGCGCGGATGAGGACGGCGGCCGGGCGGGTTGGGCTGCCGCAGACGACGTTGAGGCAATGGTGCATGCCGTAGGTGAAGTAGACGTAGGCGATCCCGGGTGGGCCGAACATGGCGGCGTTGCGTTCGGTGCGTCGGGCGTGTTTGGCGTGGGAGCAGAGGTCTTCTGGGCCGACGTAGGCCTCGGTCTCGACGATGCGGAGCGTGGCGATGCGTCCCGGCGCGAAGCGTCGGTGGAGGGTTGCTCCGAGCAATCGGAGGGCGAGCGTCTGTGCGTCGGTGTGGTAGAAGTCGCGAGAGGCGTGCACGGGTCAGGCGTAGGCGTGGAGGCCCGGCAGGAGGAGGTTGACGCCGAAGTAGGTCCAGAGCATGACGACAAAGCCGACGGCGCTGAGCCAGGCGGTGAGGAGGCCTCGGTTGCCGGTGGTGGTGAAGCGGAGGTGGATGGCGATGAGGTAGACGATCCAGGTGATGAGGGCCCAGGTCTCTTTGGGATCGAAGGCCCACCAGCGTCCCCAGGAGTGATCGGCCCACCAGGCGCCGAGGAGGATGCCGACGCCGAGGGTCCAGAAGGCGAGCTGGAGAACGGTCATCTGGGCGGTGTCGAGGTCGGAGAGCGTGCGGGCGGTGGAGGCGTTCCCGCCGGTGCCGAGGGCGGCGGCGACGACGGGCGCGCCGGCGAGCGCGGGCTGTGTGGAGCGGACTTTGGCGATGTAGTGGGTGGCGAGGTAGAAGCAGGAGATGATGAATCCCAGGGCGATGAGGCCGTAGGACACGAGGACCGTGGTGACGTGGTACTTGAGCAGGACGGAGGTGTTGAGGATGGCGGCTTCGCGTTCGATGTTCTGCCCGGGGATGTTGGTCTGGGTGGCGGTCACGAGGACGAGGAACCCGACGCCTGCGGCGGCGGCGCCGTAAAGCCACTGGCGTTTGGCGACCATGATGACGAGCCCGACGATGGCGGCAAAGAGAGAGACGCCGGTCATGGACTCGAACTGGTTCTGGATGGCGAAGCGTTCGGCGATGAGGCAGCGGGCGGTGAACCCGGTGGCGTGCATGGCGATGCCGACGAGGAAGAAGAGGGTGCCGAGCCAGCTCAGCCAGGAACGGCCTGTGCCGAAGGCGAGCAGGAGGGTGATGAAGGAGAGGGCGTATGCCCAGAAGCCCCACTCGAAGGCGTTGAGGCGGTTGTAGAAGGACTCGAGCGAGCGGCGCGTGGTGGGGTAGACCTCGGGGTTGATGGTGGGGAGCACGGTGGCGAGCTGGACGATGGCGGCGTTGGCGGCAGTGGCGTCGAGCTCGCGCCAGGCCTTGCCCAGAGCGAGCGCTGCCTGACGGGCCGGATGGTCCATCGGGAGCGAGGCGATGTGCTTCCACGGATCGTCGCGTTGCGGCGGGGCGACGAGGAGCATGTTCTGGGGGGAGTCCTGCCAGAGGCTGACGGCGGTGTGGAGCTTGGCCATCGCCTGCTGGTAAGAGGGCTCGCCCATGTGGAGCTCGTCGAGCTTCTGGACGTGGCGGGCGAACATGGTGGGAGTGATGCGGAGCTGGCGCAGGGCGAGGTCTTGCGCGCGTTCGTCCTGGGGGTATTCGTGCTCGATGAACTCGCGGCGGAGGGGGAGGTAGTCGACGCCGAAGAGCGGCTTGTCGAAGTAGTAGCGGGGGTCGATGATGAGGTCGATCAGGGTAAAGAGCGGGTCGTGCTTGACTTTGAGCAGGCGGACATTGCCGTCCTCGGAGGGCTGGGGGAGGTAGTCGGTGTAGAGACGAGCGCCTGTGATGGTGCGGACCGTCTCGCGGGCGAGCGTGTCAAGGATCTTGATTCGGCCGTTGTGAGAGACGGCGCGGTCGCGGAGGGGCGCAAGGTCGAGCTTGGCCTCGAAGTCGCGTTTCTGTTCGATGGTAGCGGGGGCGCGGTCCGGTGAAGCGACTTCGCCGAAGGGGTTGGCAAAGGCGCTGCCGGAAACCATCTGGCTCTGCGGGTGGGCGTTGCCCTCGGGCGCCTGCGCAAGGGCAGGGGCGAGGGTGCACACGAAAGCGGCAACGGCCGCGATGAACGAGCGCAGTGTGAGTGATCGGTGTGGGCTCATGCTCGTGCCTCTTCTTGAGCTGATGTGGTGGGCGATTCGGCGGCGGAGGAGGAAGTGACGGCCTGGTTGGCGGGAGAAGTGGTTGGGGTGCGGCCGGTGGGCGGGGTGTACTCTCCCCGAGCGAGTTGCTGCTGGATGCGGAGCTTTTCTCGGCGGACGAGGTAGGGCTTGAGGTAGAAGGCCCAGGGGATGCCCAGCGACATGAGGATTGATCCGAGGGCGACGATGTGGATGCCCGGGTTGTTTCCGACCTGAAGGATGGTGAACTGGACGTAGGGGCTGGCGATCTCGCCTCGGTCGGCGGCGGCCTGGGTCTGTCGCCAGGTCTGTTGGTCCCAGCCGGCCTGAGAGAACTTGAACTGGTTGGGGTTCAGGCCGGCGTAGAGGCGGCCGAAGATGTTGCCGAGGGTGCTGCGGCGATCGGACCAGATGTAGGGCGCGGTGAGGGGATAGTTGAGACTCGCGAGGTGTTCGAATGGCTCGAAGGTGCCGGTGGGTGCCTCGACGATGACGTGCGACTGGTAATCGCGGGGTGCGCCGCGGTGGTCGTAGGCGATCATCTCGAAGTCTTTGAGGCGGAGCGAGAGGTTGGGGAGCTGGTGGTAGAAGCGGCCGAACTGGAGCGAGACGGTGCGGCCGTCGGGCAAGGGGATCTCGCGGGTGAGGCTGCTGCTGGAGTCGAGGTAGCGGACGAAGGGGAGCCAGACGATGGAGGTCTGTTCGCGCGGGGGCTTGCCGTCGATGTTGAGGGAGCTGGTCCAGCGGACTTCGACGGCGAGAAGGGCCTTGTCGTGGTTGCCGACGTTGCGGCGGTCCTGTTCGCGTTCGGGCACTGGGGAGGGGCGTTCGATGCGGACGGAGTGCTCCCAGCGGTCGGCGACGATCCAGCCGATGTTGTCGATGACGTTGCGGACGATCGCGTTCTTGTCCGAGGACTCGGTGGCAACGACCTCCCCCCCGGCTTTGCGGACGATGAATCGGGTGGTGCCGCGGGGTGTGTCGTCGATGTGGAGCGATGTCTCGCGTGAAGCGTCGAGGTAGGAGATCTGGATGGCGGGATCGGCGGCTTTGCGCTTGGGCATGCCGTTGGGCGTGGTGTCCCCGGTGAAGTCCTGCGAAATCTCGGGGAAGCGGTGGTAGACCCAGCGGTCGAAGGCGGCGCCGGTTGGGGTGGTCACGCGGAGCTGCACGAGGCTGCTCTGGGCGTTCTCGTAGCCAGGCGTGATGATGGGGAAGGGGGGCTCGGGAAGGATGTCGAGCACGTCGATGGCGTACCCGGTCGAGCCGACCTGCACGCGGCGGCCGGGCGCGATGGGTGCGACGAGGCGGACGGGGCTCGGGCCGGGCACCTCGATGACCAGCGCGTGGAGCGTGCCATCGGAGAGTGGTTCGGAGAGGTCACGCCAGCGGGCGTCGGAGGCGCCGATGGTGTATTCGATGGCGATCATCGAGTCCTGGCGGATGCGTGTGCGGGGCGTGCCGGGCAGGAGCATCAACGCCGGGGACGAGGCGATCGGCTCGTTCTGCTGGGGGCCCAGCGCGCGGAGGAAACGGATGGGCTGGGCCGGCGTGTCGGCGGGCTTGGTGGCAAGGTCGGCGCGGAAGTAGTCATCGAGCAACTCGGCGTAGTAGGAATAGCCCACGACGCGGAACGAAAGGTTGCGGACCAGGGTGCGTCGGAAGAGATCGCGTGAGACATCTTCCGGGAGCGACCGGATGTCGATCGCGTGAAGGTCGGCCTCGGTCGGGCCTTCGCGGATGAGCCGGTCGATCGTGGCGGCGGGCAGACCGGCCTTGGTCAGCGCGCGACGCATGGCGCGATCGAGGTGGGGCAGGCGTGGAGCCTCGAGCGGAATGTCGAGCGTCCGCCCCTCGTCCGTGTCGGTCTGAAGATCGGTATTGGCAAAGGCGCGGGCGCTGGGGCCTGAGAGGGCACGGAGGTTGTAATCGTTGTAGCGGGGCAGCGAGGGGATCAGCCGTTGCTCGAACGACCCGCCCGTGGAGATATGGAGGGCGACGCGGGTGTTGTCATAGAAGCCGATCTGGGGCGGACCGACACCCGGGCGTTTGGTTTGCGGATCGATCGCGCCGGCGAGGAGGATCGTGTCGCCCTCGAGCTTGAGGCGAGAGTAGTAGACGCTGCCCAGGGCGATGAGGACGATGCCCGAGTGGACGGAGAGCACGCCGAGGTTCTTGAAGGTGAACTCGATTCGGCGGACCGTGGCGGTGATCATGTTGAGGACGAAGGCGAGCAAGATGATGCGGAGAGGCCACCACGAGTAGAACTCGAGCTCGGACATTTCGACGCCGGGGAGGCGTCGGAGCGTGATGGCGGCGTTCCGCTCGCAGAACTCGGCGAAGAATCGCAGGCCTCGATCGTTGATGGGGTCGTAGTGCAGGGTGGGCCAGACGAAGCGGTTCCAGGCCCAGATGGTGGCCACGCCCAGGAGGACGGCGAGGGGGAGTCCGACGGCGAACCGGCGGCCGAGGGATTGACGCCTCATGGCGCGAGAAACCAGCCAGACGGGGAGGGCGGCCCCGACGGCGAGGGAGAGCAGCACGGTCAGGCCGTACACGATGTACGTGGGCGCGAGGGCGATGAGCCCGATGGGGATGCTGGCGAGGATGCCGTACGCCGCCACGAGGGTGAGCAGGATGACAGCGAGCCAAATCGAGGAGAAGGCTTGCAGCACGAACTTGACCGGCCACGCCCAGGCGGGGAAGTGCTGCCGATCCCATTCAAGACTTCGACGCCATTTCGCGCTCATTGTGCCGCTTTCCTTATGCTGTCGTCAGTATAGGAGTTCTTGTCTATGCGTAAGAATTTCCGATGCACAGGAACTCGGGCGATTCGGTCCGTTGAAGTACCGATTGCAGGGGATCGTCGCCCGGCGTGATCCGCACGGCGATGACGCCGAGGGGGCGGGAATCGGCGCCCTTTGGATCGATGAGTCGGACCGCGGACTCGGGCAGACCAAGGCAGGCCGTGCCGTGAAGTGTGCCCATGCGCAAGAGGGTCATGGGATCGGTGCGGTCGCGGGCGTGCAGGAATCGCATCTCATCGAGAATGGAAAGGGCGTGACCCAGGGCTTGGTCGGGAAGATTGAGGATCGAGTCGGTCCCCAGGGCGACGGGGACGCCCCTGGCGAGCAGATCGCGGTAGCGGTGGGGCCCGAACGACTCGTGGGCGAGGAAGTAGTCCGAGGATCGCGGGCAGTAGACGGCAGTTGAACCCGATGTCGCGACCTGGGCGAGGTCGTCATCGGAAAGCTGGTTGAGGTGGACGAGTAGCCTGGGGCTTCGGCTGGGGCGATCGAGCCACGCACGAAGGTGTTGGACTGGGGATCGGCCTGAGGCGATGGATCGGGCGAGGGTGTCGTTCCACAGGCCGAGTGATTCGAGGAGATGGCGGTGGGGGCCTGTGGCGTGGGCGATGAACTCCTGTTCGGCGGGGCTTTCGGCGAGGTGGGTGGCCTGAGGGAGGTTGTGGCGGTCGGCGAGTTCGGCCGAGGCGAGATAGCCCGCCAAGCCGACGGAGTAGGGTGCGTGCGGCTGCAGACCCACGCGAATCCTGCGGGCCGGTGGGAGTGACTGGCAGGCGGCGTGGAGCGCGTCCACGGCGGCCTGTTCGCGCGTGCCGATGGCGAAGAATTCAAGGAAGGAGACGCCCGCGAGGGGCGAGGAGGCGAGGGTGTGGAGGGGTGTGAGTTCGGGCGAGCCGCGGACCGAGCCCGCGATGTCGCCGACGGCGGCAACCCCGGCGGCGAGCGAGAGTCGGATGCCGAGACGAACACTGCGGGCGATGTCGGCGGGGTCGGTGGCGCGGCTGGCCCGGACAAGATTCAGAAAGGCGGGGAAGTCGCCGCGTGCCTGCGGGGCGGGGCCGAGATGGGTCAGGTCGAGGTGGGTGTGGGCGTTGATGAGCCCCGGGAGCAGGAGGTGCCCACGGCGGTCGAGGCGAGCGGCGGCTGGGGGGAGGGCGTCGGCGTGGTGGGGCGAGAGGACACGGCAAGCGAAGGGTGCGGGGTCGATCGGAGAGGCCGGGGGGGCGTGATCGAACCGGACGAGGAGGGTTGCCGGCGCGACGATGTGCCCCGCGGGATCGACGGCGGCGGCGGCGTCGACGCGGAGGTGCCAGGGGCGGGTGCTGGTGTTCTGGTCGTTCATGCGTGGCGAGGGGATCGGTCGATGAGAGGGCGGACGATCGAGCATACAGTGGTCGGTCTCCGGGCTGGACGAGGCCCGGGGGAATTGAACGCGAACAATCGGCCCGGCAGGAGGCCGGGCGTGGAGAGCACACATGGGCACGAAGTCGATGGTGGCGGTGACGGGAATGGCGTTGAGCGCGTTGCTGCTCGGCGGGTGCATCGGGCAGGCGGACTACGACAGGCTGCACGCGCAGGTGGACAGCCTGACGGACCGCAACGGGGTGCTGCAGCGTGAGCGAGACGCGGCGATCCGCGACCGCGACTCGGCGATGGCCCAGCTCACACGCACGGAGTCGGCCCTGCAGGAGATGCAGCGGCTGAACGCGGACCTGGTCAAGCGGCTTCAGGACGCGGGCATGAGCCTGGCGGACCTTCAGAAGCGGCTCGAGGGGATTCAGCTTCAGGCGCTGGACCCGACGACCGACGCGCTGCTGCAGGAGCTGGCGAGCCAGTTCCCCGACCTCATTCAGTATGACCCGACGCGGGGCATGCTCCGCTTCGCGAGCGATCTGACCTTCGACTCGGGCTCGGACGTGGTCAAGGCCGAGGGGCGTGAGGCGCTGGCGGCGCTCGCGTCGATCCTCAAGAACCCGGCGGCCGAACCCTACGACGTCATCATCGTCGGCCATACCGATTCGCAGCGCATCAGCGCGGGCACGGCCCAGCGGCACCCGACGAACGTGCACCTGTCGGCGCACCGTTCGATCTCGGTCCGTCGCGTGCTGGTTGATCAGGGTGTGACCCCCGGCAAGATGCAGGTCGCCGGGTGGGGCGAGTTCCGCCCGCGCGTTCCGAACAACCCCCCGCGTGGCGATACTCCCGCCAACCGGCGCGTCGAGATCTTCCTGACCCGTCTCAAGCTCGACGGCGGCTCGGGTTCGACCGCCCCCGAGGGCGTGGACGCCGACGCGGGTGGCGTGAACGAGGCGGCTCCGAGCCGCGGTCGCACGCCCGTGCGTCCGGCCGAGATCACGAAGTAATCGCACGAACCGATCCGGATCGGGACACATCGACTGTTTCATGAGAACCGGGCCTTCGAGGCCCGGTTTTTCGTGGTGCCGACCCGTGCCGCTACGATCGAGCATGGGCACGCATCAGGGAGCGGGTTCTCGGCTGGCGGTCATTGTTGGGCTGGCGTTCTGCGGGGCGTTGGCGGCATTGCTGATCCTGCGGGGCGGGCCTGCGCCGGTGCCTCCCGCGTTCGCCAAGGGGCTCACGCTCGACGGAGCGATCGCCACGAGCGTGAGCACGGGCAAGCCTGTGGTGGCGTTTGCCACGGCGGATTGGTGCGGCCCGTGCCAGGTGATGAAGCGTTCGAGCCTCAACGATCGGGCGGTGGATGCGCTCCTGCGGGATCGGGCGCTGCCGGTGTATGTGGACGTGGACAAATCGCCGCGGGAAGCGTCGGCGTTGCGCCCGACCGGGCTGCCCACGACGTTCGTGCTGGCGGGCGACACGATCGTGGCGCAGATCAGCGGCGTGATGCCCGCGGAGGACTACGCGGCGTGGCTCGGGGCGGCGATCGACCTTGCGGGCAATGCGCAGGAAGTCGAGCGGATCCGACGGGAGACACCTCGTCGGAGCACTACGCCAGATCGTTGACGAAGAGCCCAGTCGCGAGCTTGGGATAGAAGAAGGTTGACTTCTGGGGCATGAGCTCGTTGGCGCGGCTGACGGCCCGGACGCTTTCGAGGGGCGTGGGGCGGACGATCACGGCGAGCTGCGCAAAGCCGCTGCCCCCGCCCGCGCCGGTTTCGCGGCCGCGGGCGATGTCGATGACCTCGTCGACCGAGTGCGGGAAGGCCCACTTGACGGGCTCGCCGGCGTTGAGCTTGGGCTGGCAGATCTCTTCCACGATGGCGTACTGGATAAGCGCGACGTCGAGCTCGCGCCACGCGGCGGGCTTGCTCGCGAAGCGGCGTGCGAGCGGGTCGTTCTGCGCGAGCGTGGCGACGAAGCTGCGGCCGGTCGCGCAATCGACAAGCCCGAGCACGGTGGAATGATGCCCGGGGAGCGAGGTGGGCATCGAGGCGAGCATGGCGTCTTCGATGCGGCGCGGGTCGGCCGGGCCGGGCGTGATCTGGAGCAGCCCGCGGGCCGCCTCGGTGAATCGCTCGAAGGAATAGTCCTTCATGCCGCCCAGCACGCGGTGGGTCGGGCCGATGACCAGACCCGGGTCGGACATGCTGACCAGAACGAACATGCAGCGCCTGGCGGGGTGGTTCGGCGGGAGCTTGTGCTCGGCCTCGAGGTGCTTGAGGTAGTTGAGCGCGGTGGTGTAGCGGTGGTGCCCGTCGGCGATGAACACGTCCTCGTTCACCAGCGCGGCCTGGTAGGCGGCGATCGTGGCGGGGTCGTCGATCGACCAGACCTCGTGCACGACGTTGTCGAGCGGGGTGGTCGCGTGCAGGTCGGGCTTGCGCGAGCCGATCACCGAGCGGACCAGGGCCGAGGCAGTGCCCTTCTCGTCCTGGTGGAGTCCGAAGATGGGCGAGAGCTGGGCTTGGGTGGCCTTCATGAGGGCCATCCGGTCTTCCTTGGGTCCAGAGAAGGTTTCCTCGTGGGGCAGGATGCCGCCGCCGGGCGCCGGGCCGAAGGGCTTGAGGTCGAGTGTGCAGGCCATGCCGCAGCGTTGGCGCGACTTGCCGGCGAACGTGAAGGTCTGGCGATAGGCGAAAATGGCGGGCTTCTCGCGGCGCTTGAGCCACCCCTCGGTGAGCCACTGGCGGAAGCTCTTGGCTGCGGCGGCGTAGGTCTCGGGCGGGCCGAGTTCCTTGGCGGGCACATGGGGGAGGTCGATCGCGACGATGTTGCGGGGGCTCTGGTCGAGCAGCGCCTGCTTCCCGCGGGCGTCCAGCACGTCGTAGGGAGGGGCGACGAAGCGGGAAAGGTCCGTGCTCTGAGTGAACTGAACAGCCTCGAAGGGATGGACGGCGGGCATTGCGGTTCTCCTGTGCGAAGGGAGTATACGAGCCGGGCCCGACTCCATAGGATGGTGGCATGCCCAAGGCGATGGTGATCCGAGCTCCCGGAACGAACTGCGACGCCGAGCTGTGCCGGGGCTTTGCCCAGGCCGGGGCTCAGGTCGAGCTGGTGCACGTCGAAGCGCTGATCCGCGAGCCTTCTCGCCTCGACAGTGCGGACCTGCTGGGTATTCCCGGGGGGTTCTCGTACGGTGACGACATCGCGAGCGGGCGCATTTTCGCCATGAAGGTTCGCGAGAGGTTGTACGCCCCGCTGCGAGAGGCGCTGCTCCGCGGCGCGCCGATGATGGCGCCGTGCAACGGCTTTCAGGTCGTGGTGCAGGTGGGCCTGCTCCCGGGGCCTGATGCTGGCGACGCTTGGCCGACGGGCGAGCCCCCGGCGCAGAGCCTGGCGTTGTGCGACAACGTGGGCGGGCGATTCCTCGACCGCTGGGTCGCCGTGGAGGTTGAGCCCTCGACCGTGTGCGTCTGGACGCGGGGGCTGTTCGATCAGATTCCCGAAGAATTCCGCAAGGACGTGGCCATGCTCCCAGTGGCGCACGGGGAGGGGCGGCTGGTCGGCTCTGGGCCCGGGGCGATGGCGGCCCTGACGGCGTCGGGGCGCGTCGCGCTGCGGTACGGCGAACCAGTGAACGGTTCTGAGGACGAGGTCGCGGGGGTGTGTGACGCGTCGGGGCGGCTGTTCGGGCTGATGCCCCATCCCGAGCGCTACCTGGAGTGGACACGCCACCCCTACTGGACGAGGCTGCCCGCGGAGGTCCTGAAGGGACCTACGCCCGGAGCGCGGATGTTCCAGAACGCGGTGGAGGCGGTGTCGCGGGCGTGGTCGATCGCGTAAAGACGTTCGGACCGGAACCCCTGACCCGTGTTGTGGTACAACATCCGTATGGGGCGCATGTCGCCGAATCGTGATCCGAGCGCGCTGTTTGGCAGGGGTGCGTTCAAGGCGGCCCGGCTGGGCGGGGGATCCTGCCGAAACTGCGGGTACGACCTGCGAGGTCTTCCCGCGGACGGCACGTGCCCTGAGTGTGGTACGCCCGTGGGGGCGGGCTATCGCCTTCTGGACGACAACCTGGTGCTCGCGCCGCGGTCGTACTTGAAGGTGCTCGCGTTTGGGTGCGTGCTGCTGGGTCTCGGCGTGCTCGGGGGGGTGGTCTCGATCGGGCTGTCTTTCCGCGAGCACGGCCCGCTGTGGTTGGCGGCGTCGGCGTTCTTCGCGATCTACGCGCTGGGCGTGTGGATCATCACAAGGCCCGCACGGTCAACCGTTGCCTCGGGGGGCAGCCCGCTGCCCTCGTGGCCTCGGTGGTGGGCGCGTGTGTCGCAGTGGGGGTGGGCGGCCGCGCTTTCGCTGCAATGGGGGGCAACCACGCTCAGCCTGCAAGCCATCGCGGCCGGCGGCATGCCGGGGGGCGAGGTGCGCTCGATGCGGGCGGGAGCGTTGGCGGCGGCGATCATCGCGCTGCTGGGGATCGTCCCCACCTGTGTCCACGCGTCCGCGCTGGCGGGCTGGGCGGGGGCCGACGTGCTCGCCGAACGGCTCCGCATCGCGGCCGCCTCCACGCTCGTGGGAGTCCTGGCCTCGGGAACGTCCTTCATTGCCATCAACTGGGCTTCGAGCGGCGGATTGGTCTGGACGATTACCGGGGCGTTCGGGGCGTTGTTTACCATCGCGGGAGCGGTCTTGCTCGTGTGGTCGATGGTGGAACTGATGGGCATGGCGGTCTGGGCTCTGGACAACTCGAAAAAGACGATCGAGCGAGATCAGCGTGTGGCCGAGCGTCGCAAGAACGAGTCGCAGCGGCTGACGCACGGGCTCGAGGGTGAGCAGGCGGTCTCGCCCATCGCGCCCGATCGCCCTCGCCGGCCCGGGCGTCGCTAGGCGGGGTTTGCCGGCCGTTCGACGCTCATACGATCCGGCATGCAGGAGGGACGCGGCAACTCGGCGCGAGCTTCGAAGGGCAAGGTGCTCGTCGCGATGTCGGGCGGGGTTGATTCCTCCGTGGCCGCGGCGATGCTCGTCCGCGAGGGGTACGAGGTTGTCGGGTGCTTCATGAGGCTTGGTTCGCCGGGCGAGACGCTCGACGAGCTCAGGCCGATGGATGCGCAGGCGTGCCCGATCGAGCGATCGGAGAAGCCGGTCAAGATCGGTCACCAGGGTTGCTGCTCGATCAACGACGCGGCGGACGCGAGGCACGTGGCGGCCGAGCTGGGCATCCCGTTCTACGTCTGCAACTTCAAGAAGGATTTCGGGCGGATCATCACGTATTTCGCCGACGAGTACGCGGAAGGTCGCACGCCCAACCCCTGTGTCCGCTGCAATGACTGGCTCAAGTTCGGGAAGCTCCACGAGTACGCGGCGCAGATCGGCGCCTCGTCCGTGGCCAGCGGGCACTACGCCCGGGTCATCGACGGCGGGCTGTACAGAGGCATCGATCACGCCAAGGACCAGTCCTACGTGCTCTTCGGCGCACCGCGTGCGAGACTCGCGTCCATGATGTTTCCGGTGGGGCACTTGCCCAAGCCAGAGGTGCGAGCACTGGCGGAGCGGTTCGGCCTGCCTGTCTTCGACAAGCCGGACAGCCAGGAAATCTGCTTTGTTCCCGATCAGGACTACGCCGGCCTTGTCGAACGCGTCCGCGGCGACACGGCCAAGCCCGGCGACATCGTCGATACCGCTGGGAAGCGGCTCGGCGAGCACCAGGGGCAGCACCGCTTCACGATCGGTCAGCGTCGAGGCGTGAACGTCGCGCTGGGCTACCCGGTCTACGTCGTGGGCAAGGACTCGCGCACCAACACGGTGATCGTGGGCAGCCGGGCCGACCTCGCGGTCGAAGGGGCGGTCGCCGGCGAGGCCAATTGGCTCGTCGATGCGCCCCCGCCGGGTGAATCGCGTCCCGTCCTGGCGAGGTACCGCTACAACTCGGGCGCGGTGCCGGCGCGAGTGAGGGTCCTCCCTGACGGCACCGAGCCGACGCCGAGCGGCCGATCCGGCAGGTTCTCGGTCCATTTTGAGGCGAGGCAGGAAGCGGTCGCGCCGGGACAGGCCATGGTGCTGTACGACGCCGAGATGCCCGAGAAGGTGCTCGGCGGCGGGTGGATCGAGTCCGTGGAACGGGCCTAAACCGGCGTCCGGTCGTCGAGAGGCGAATCAGAGAATGTTGTGTGATCCCCGACGATCGGGTATGCTGGCCCATTCGTACCGCTCGCCTTCTGTCGAGAGGCGGGCCGGGCACGATGGACGAGAGGGAGTCATGATGAACAGGTTTCTCGCTGCGGGGCTCGTGTCGGGGATCATCGCGCTTGCGTGTCCGATGTCGGTGGCGCATGCTCAGTCGCCGGCGACGTCGTCATTTACCTATCAGGGTGAACTCAAGGACGGCGGGACGGCGGTTACCGGCCAGCGTGCGGTGCGGTTCAGGCTGTACGACTCGGCCGCGGGCGGGCTTCAGATCGGGCCACAGCTCGAAGTGCCGAGTCTCGAGATCAGCGGCGGGCGATTCGCCGTGCAGCTCGACTTCGGCTCGACGCCCTTCACAGGCCAGGCCCGCTGGCTCGAGATCGATGTCGGCCCGGTCGGTGGGCCGTTCACCACGCTGACGCCGCGTCAGTCGCTGGCGGCCACTCCTTACGCCCTCTACGCACTGAACGGCCCGGCCGGTCCGCAAGGGCCGCAGGGTCCTCAGGGTCCGCAGGGTCCCCAAGGCGCACCCGGCCCGCAGGGCCCTCAGGGCCCGCAGGGTCCGCAAGGCGTGCCCGGCCCCCAGGGCGCGACCGGTGCGCAGGGCCCCCAAGGGCCCGCCGGTGCACAAGGTCCTCAAGGCCCCCAAGGCCCCCAGGGCATCCAAGGTCCGGCCGGCCCGACACGCACGACGGTCGCTCTCAACGCTTCTTTCAGCCTCGATGATCGCTCCGGGTGGACTCGTATCGAAGAACTCGGCGACGATACGTGCCAGAACAACATCCCTCTGGGCTTTACGTTCCGCGGATGGGGCAGGGAAACGTCGGTAGTGGGCGTGTCGAGCAACGGGCTGTTGTTCTTCGGCTCTGTGTGCAACACCAACTGGAGCAATCAGGGTCTGCCTTGGCCATTGACTGATTTGCCGATGCTCGCGTTTTTCTGGGATGATCTTCAGGACTTCGGCTCCGGCGAGTTCATCGAGTACGCGACGGTCGGCACCGCGCCGGGGCGGGTCTTCAACTTGCTCTTCAGAATGAGGGTACGCGATGGCGCTCCGTGCGGCACCGCTGCCATGACCGCGGTCATCTCCATTCACGAGGGATCGAATCTCATCAACGTCACCTACCAGGGCTTCGCGACCTGTGCGCCGCTTCGCGGTAGTTCGGCGACGATCGGTATCCAGGGGCCCGGCGGTTCCGGTGCAACGGACTTCGTGACGATCTCCAACAACGCCCCGATTCTCGACGACAACGCCGGGCGGCAGTCCGTTACTTTCCAGCCCCCGCGGTGAGCAGCACGCGATCGAACGCTTCCCAGGCCGCGTCGTGAAGGCGCGGCCGGCTTTCTTTTCGGACGCGGCGGTCTACCCTGCGCCATGACGAACCTCGTCCACATCCGCCGCGCGCTGATCTCCGTCTCCGACAAAGCCGGCCTGATCGAACTCGCCCGGGCGCTCGCCTCCCACGGCATCGACATTGTCTCCACAGGCGGCACGGCGGCGGCGATCGCCAAGGCGGGCATCGCCGTCACACCGATCGATGCCCTCACCGGCTTTCCCGAGATGATGGACGGGCGCGTCAAGACGCTGCACCCCAAGGTTCACGGCGGGCTGCTCGCCGTGCGAGACAACCCCGAGCACATCGCGGCGATGCAGAAGCACGGCATCCCGCCGATCGATCTGGTCTGCGTCAACCTCTACCCCTTTGAAGCCACCGTCGCCAGGCCAGGCGTCACGCGCGAAGAAGCGATCGAGAACATCGACATCGGCGGCCCCAGCATGATCCGGTCGGCGGCGAAAAACCACCGGTCCGTTGCCGTGCTGACCGACCCCGGGCAGTACGCCGAGTTGATCGAGGAGTTAGGGGTTCACGCCGGCGCGACCACACTCGCACTCCGCGAGCGTCTCGCCGCGGCCGCGTACGCGAGAACGGGCGCGTATGACCGCGCGATCGCGGGCTACCTGACGGGAACCACCCCCGATGAGACCGAATCGGTGCCCCCGGCAAAGTCGCTCCGGCTCAGTCGCGTCGAAGTGTTGCGATACGGCGAGAACCCTCATCAGCGAGCGGGCCTCTACAGGGCGGCGGGCGATGCGGCCGACCGCGCCGGCTCTCTCGCGACGGCGAGAAAGCTGCACGGGAAGGAGCTGTCGTACAACAACATCAACGACGCGGCGGCCGCGCTCGAACTGGTGCGACAACTCGCACAGGTGGAGCCGAATCGCGTCGGGGCGTGCGTCGTCAAGCACATGAATCCATGCGGGGCTGCGGTTGCGAAGTCGGCGTACGACGCGGTGTGCGAGGCGATCGCGGGCGACCCGATCGCGGCGTACGGGGGCATCCTCGCGATCAATCGGGCGATCGACGCCGCCGCCGCCCGAAGGCTCTGCGAGAAGGACATCTTCATGGAGGTCGTGGCGGCGCCCAGTTTCGACGCCGATGCGGCCGACATCCTCCGGACGCGCTGGGCCAACCTTCGCATGCTCGAGACAGGCCCGCTCGCGCCCCTGCCCGCGGGCGAGATGGAGTGGCGCAGCCTGCCGGGCCCCGGCGGTGGTTGGCTCGCGCAGGAGCGCGATGTGCACCTTGTCGCGCCGGCTTCGTACGAGCACCGTGCCGGGCCCGCACCGACCAAGGAAGTTCTTGCGATCGCCGGCGTTCTTGAGACGGTCTGCCGGGCCCTGCTGTCCAACGCGGTGTGCCTCGGGGGCACTTCTGAGACCGGCGGCGTACGCCTCTTCGGCGCCGGCGCGGGACAGATGGATCGCCTGACAAGCTGCCGACTTGCCTGCGAGAAGGCCGGCACGCGGTCCGCCGGGGCCGTCGCGTTCTCAGACGCCTTCTTCCCCTTCGCCGACGGACCCGCCATGCTCATCGACGCGGGCGTCAAGACGATCGTCCATCCCGGCGGCAGCAAGCGCGACCAGGAGACCTTCGACCTCTGCAACGCCCGTGGCGTCACATGCCTGCTCACCGGCGTGAGGCACTTCCGCCACTAAGCGTGTTGCGACTACCGCTCGCGTCGCGGCTCGACCCCCATGAGGTGCCGGACGAAGTGGTCCTTCCGTCGCCGGTTGCCGTACGGGCTCTCTCCCGCGCCGTGCCCCATGTTGGGCAGCACGAGCAGGTCGAAATCCTTGTCGGCCTTGACGAGCGCGTTGACCACCTGCATCGTGCTCGCCGGATCCACGTTCTCGTCCATCTCGCCAACGGTGAGCAGGAGCTTCCCGTCCGGGCGGAGCAGGTGCGCGTTGACGGCGTTGCTCGATGCCTCATAGTGCGGGCCGATCGGCCAGGACATCCACAGCTCGTTCCACCAGATCTTGTCCATCCGGTTGTCGTGGCATCCGCAGTCGGCCGCCGCGACCTTGTAGAAGTCTCCGTGCCAGAGCAGCGCCGCCATCGCGTTCTGACCGCCCGCCGAACCGCCATAAATCCCAACGCCGCGTCCGTTGTTGTCCAGGTCGAGCTCGGGGTGCTTGGCGGCGGCGGCACGCAGCCACGCGATCCGGTCCGGAAAGCCCGCGTCCTTCAGGTTCTTCCAGGCCACGTCGTGGAATGCCTTGCTCCGCCAGTTCGTGCCCATGCCGTCGATCTGCACCACGATGAACCCCAGCTCCGCCAGTTCCGCCTGGCCCGAGTGCTCGTCGAACTCCTTGGGCACATGATGCCCGTGAGGCCCAGCGTAGATCGCCTCCACTACCGGGTATTTCCGCGACGGGTCGAAGTTCGTCGGGCGGCGGATCAGCCCCCAGATGTCCGTTGTGCCGTCGCGGCCCTTGGCGACAAAGACCTCCGGCGGCCGCCACCCCGTCGCCAGCAGCGGCGACCAGTCTGCCCGCTCAAGCTCGACCACCAGCGAGCCGTCCGACGTTCGTCTCAGCTCGCTTACCGGCGGCAAGTCCGCCCGGGAGTAGGTGTCGATGAAGTACGCGCCGCTCGGGGAAGGGACGATGCTGTGCGTGCCGTCGCCCTGTGTCAGCACGGTGAACCCCGAGCCATCGAAGTTCACGCGTGCGAAGTGAACGTGGTAGGGGTCCTGTGATCGGTGAACCCCCATGACACGAAGGTCGATCTGCCGTTTCGCCTCGTCCACACGCTCGACCTGCCGAACAACCCACGGGCCCGAGGTGATCGCGTTCTTCACGGCTCCGTTGCGAGAGTCGATGAGATACAGGTGGTTAAATCCGCTGCGATCGGACATCCAGATGACTTCCCCTGTCGCGTCGACATGATGCAGAAACGTCTTCCCCGCATAGTCCACGAACGTCTCGGGTTCTTCGCGGATCAACGCCGACACACTCCCCGTCGCGGCATCAATGCCCAGCCACCTCACGACCCGGTGCCCACGCTGGTTGTACAGAAACGTAAACCGCGACGAGTCCGGCTCCCACCGGAATCGATCGATCGACCAGGGCGTGGGAAAGAGCTCCTCCGAAACCGCGACCTCCCGGCGAGACGCCAGATCAAAGAGCCTCGGCCTCGACATCGGGATCTCGTCGCCCGGCTTGAGGTACGCGTACGAGCGCACGCGCGGCTGCAGCCGATCCGGCGGCGAACTCTGGATGTACTGCACCCGTCGGTCTGAGCCACGCGTCGTGCGGATGGCCACCGCGTGCGAACCCGAAGGCGACACAAAGACGCGCCCGTCGTACCGGTCCTCGGGCGTTCCATCTGTCGAGAGCGCGATGTCCGCGCCGCCGCTCGGGTCCTTGAGCCACAGGTTGTGGTCCTTTACGAGCACTTCAGGCGATTCACGACGTGCGTCCATCGGCGTGCGCTCGACCGCGGCCGAAGGCGGAGGCGGCGGCTCGGCCGGACCCGACGCGATCACCGCGATCCCAGGTCGGTCGGCCCCTTCGAACCAGGCCGCGTCCTTGCCATCATCGCCGGTCGCGACCCAGACGTGCCCCGGGAACGTGTGCTGCCGCCGGATCTCGCCCGGCCCCACGCGGCCGTACGTCTTGCGAGCACCCGAAGAATCGACCCAGTGAAGCGTCACGGGCTTCTCGGTCCGGTTCACAAACGTGATCGACGTGTCGCGCCCGCTGCTGCCTCGGCTGTGCCTGGGCTCGGGCAGCGCCGGCAGATGAAAGACCGAGGGCTTCTCCATCGGCCAGACGCTCAGCGAGCCCGCCGCATCAAGCTGCCAAAGCCGCGCATCGTCGCGGATCATGAGCAGCACGCCAGCGGGTGTCGGCTCAAGATCATCGATCGGCAATCGCTCCGAGTCCACATCTCGCCCCAGCGCCGCCGACAGTGCCTTGGCCAGCGATCCACTCTCAAAGAGTGGCGTCTTCGTTCCTTGTTCCGCGTCCACCCGCCAGTACGCCCGCCTGCCCTCGGCCAGATCAACCCGATACCAGAACGCGGTCGGCGAGATCCACCTCGGCGTGATCGCGCGGTTCAGAACCTTGCCCGAGACCCGAGAGCCCAGCGCCGCCGCACGCTCGTAGTCGGCCCGAGTGCCCTGCGCCCACGCGTGCGACGAGAGAGCGAGCGAGAAAAGAACGGAGAGATGTCTGATGTTCATGGGTTACGCTTCGTTTTTCCAGCGTTCAGGACGAGGGATCGGTCCGATCGGCCGACGCCCGGGAAACTGAGTGAATGAGAACGACCAACAGCACGCCCACCGCGACCAGACCCGACCCCGCGTACCACCGCGAGGTTTCGAGAGTCAGCGGGAACCCGAGCAGCACGCGAGCCGTGAACCAGGCGGCCAGGCAAGCGACCAGCCCGAACCGCCCGGACAGAAGCGTGACCATCCCCGCGAAGCCCAGCCCCAGCATCGCCACCGGCACAAGAGTCTCGGCCGACCCAGGCCCCGCCCGCAGCCACCCGGCCGTGGTGAGCACCGACGCGACGATCCCGAACAGAATCGCCCGATCCGGCAGCACGCCGCGTGAGACGAGCCGAACCAGGCACGCCCCCAGCATGACCATCATCACCGCGAGACACGCGTTCGGAATCGACAGCACCAACTCGCCCAGCGCGGGCAACACCCCGGCCAGCGTGCTCGGGATCGCGACGAGCGGGGCGGCCTTGCTGTCCATCGCCACCATCCCGGACATGCACGCCGCCCACAGCGACCCCATCGCGATGCCCAGCAGGACCTCCCGAGACACCCGCGCATCAGACACGTGCCCCCGCAGTAAACACAGCCACCCAGATATCGACCCGCTCCACCACCGACGGATCATCGGTTCCGTCCCCACATGCAGCACGCCGATCGTCGCCGCCGTCAGCAGTGCCGAGCCGAGCATCGCGGGCACAAGCGTGAGCAGCGCAGGGTTGGTCGACCATGGCAACTGGCATGCCTGGCCGACGCACAGCAACGCCGCCGTCGCGAGCACGAGCCGTGCCGCCGACCCGACATCCGCGTGCCCCAGACGAATCGAACCCGCCGCGAGCCAAAGGCCGCCCCCATACACCACGGCATAGAACACCAGCCCCGCGAAGAATGCCGATCTGTCCGCGGATCGCTCGGACAATCCCGCCGGCGGCATGATCGCACGACTCTGATACCACACCGGCCGTCCGCCCAGCGTCGCCGCCTCCGCCCGCTCGGGCCCGCGCGATTCATCACTCCACGTCCACGCATGTCGCTCGGTGTGCGGCACGTTCGGCGCCAGGCGGGGCTCGACCTCCGCCGCGTGCGACGGAATTCCCAACGACACGCGCAGGTCGAACGAACTGTCCGCCGTCTTCGCCGTGTCCACACTCCACATCGAGAGCAGCCGCCCCTCAGCGTCCAGAACGACCGCCGCGCCGGGTTCTTTCGCAGGTGAGGGCTCCTCGGGCCCCAGCGGGCGGTCCAGCCCTTCAGGCGCCAGCGGCACCCCCGAACGCCGCGCCCAGTAACGCAGCGACCGCGATTCATCATCCTGCTCGATACCCCACGCGACATGCTCGCCGGGCACGCCCGTCGCGTTCAACACCTCTTCCGCAATCCGGTGCAGCTCCGCCGGGTGCTTCATCGGCACGCGTTCGAGCAGCCTTGCGCGATCGGCCGTGAACAGGCACACCGCGATCGCCGCCATCGCCGTGATCGCCGACACCCACGCGCCAAGACCACGACGCGGAGCGACCGATCCGGCCGCCGATCCGCCACCGGCGACAGGCTCCGCGATCGAGACCTCGCCCGGAACGAGTCCCGAGCGTGCGCCCAGCATCGTTGCCACCGCCGCCGCCGACGCTGGGCGACGCCCCGGGTCCCGCTCGAGGCACTGCAGCACCACCCGATCCACGATCTCGGGCACCTCGGGCACGATCGTCCGCATCGACGGAACGTCCTGCGCGTGAAGCTCCCGCAGTTCCGACATCGAGCTCGGCCGGAACACCGGCCGGCCCGTGAACGCCTCGTACAACACCAGTCCCAGCGAGAAGAGATCCGCCTTCTCCGTCAGCCCTTGGCCCGCCAACTGCTCGGGCGACATGTACGCCGGCGTGCCCGCTCGCGACCCGCCGCGTGACAGGTCCGCCGTCAGCCCGGCCAGACCGAAGTCCATGATCCGCGCCGATCCCTTCCCGTCGATCATCACGTTGCCGGGCTTCAGGTCCCGATGCAGCACCCCGCGTTCGTGCGCCGCGGCCAGGCCCGACGCCAACTCTCGCGAGAACTGCGTCGCCTTGTCCGGCGGCAACCGCCCGATCCTCAAAAGCAGCGACGAGAGGTCCTCCCCGTCCACGTACTCCATCGTGATGAAATGCAGACCCTCCGCCTCGCCGATGTCGTACACCCGGCACACGTTCGGATGGCTCACCTGACGCGCCAGCCGAACTTCAGACGCCAATCTCGCCAGCGGCCCCGCCTCCTGCGAGAAGCCCAACGGCAGCACCTTCATCGCCACCGGCTGCCGCAGGCGAAGGTCGTCCGCCCGGTACACCTCACCCATCCCCCCCTTCCCAAGCCGCCCGGCGATCCGATACCTCGACCCCAGCATCGTTCCCGGCACAAACCGCCCCACCTCCGGCGAGCCGGGCGACACTTCCGCCGAAGGGGTCTCCACCGCACGCCCCAGCAGCATGCTCGCCGGCTCTCCCTCGGGCGTGCTCGCCGACAGCGGCCGACCCGGGGCCCTTTCCCCCCGCGCGAGTAGGGCGCCACACCCCAGGCAGTATGTCTGCCCCCTTTCCGCCGGGTGGCTACATTTCGGACACCGCTGGCTCACGCACGCCTCCTCGTCCAGCGTACCACAGCGTGCGTTGCCGCGATTGCCCGACGGAGGTTCGCTCCGATGCCGCTCTACGAGTACATCAGCCGCGAAGATGGAAGTGTGATCGAGCTGCTCCGCTCCGCGAAGGACGCAGACGCTCCCGTCGCCGACCCCGAAGGCAAAGGCCGCACGTTCGTACGCAAACTCTCGACCTTCGCCTCCGCCTCCGCAGCGGGTTCAGGACCTTCCGCCTCCGGCGGGTGCTGCCCATGCGGCAAGAACCGCGGATCGTGCGGCTCAAGCTCCTGATCGCGTCGCCAGAGGCCCGTGACTCACACGCCGTCGAGCGAGATCCGTGCTCACCGAGGCATGAGCTTGGCAATCACGCCGCTCTTGCCCACCACGTACAAATTCCCGTCCGCGAACGTCTCGGGGATGAACCGCTCGACGAACGAAAAGTCCGCCGACGCGATCGTCTCACCGCGCGCCGCGTCGACCTGCGAGAACGTCGTGCCGTTGAAGACCATCAGCCTGCCCTTGCGGACCGCCACGACCTCGCCCGACACATCGGCCGACTTCCACACAAGCTCCCCGCGCGTGTTGAACGCCGCGAGCCCGCCCTCGACCTCCGCGTAGATCACGCCGTCGTGGAACACCGGCTGCCGCGTCAGCGGGGCCGACGTGCGGTACCGCCACGCCAGCGACCCATCCGTGCGGAACGCATAGAGCGACTGGTCCGACGACGCGACCACCATCAGGTCGCCCGCCGCGATGGGACGCACGCCGGTGCCCGCGAACATCTGCTTGCTGCGGCCCTGCAGAATCCCCGTCGTGGGATTGATGAACACCACCTCGCCCACCTGCGTCACAGCGCCAAACGTGCCGTTCACCAGCACGCCCGGCTGGTTGATCGCCGACCGCGTGCCGTACGCCCAACGCGTAAACCCGAGGGAAATCGAGTGCGCGATGACCTCCCCGCTCGCCGTGCCATACACCGCCAGATCGCCCACGAGAACCGGGCTCGTGTTCACCAGACGGGAGTACGACTGCCGCGACGAGATGCTCCCGTCGTTCAGGTTCAGAACGTACAGGTCGCTGTCGGCCGAGACGGCAAGCTGCGAATCGATCCGCGTGAACCCGACAAACCGCGTCAGCTTCGTGGCGATCTCGTTCGCCCACCGACGCTCGCCCGAGCCCGCCTCCATCACCGACACCGTGCTCGCCGTGTCCTGCACCGCGATGATGTCCGGATAGATCGCCACGTGCGCGATGCTCTGCCCCGTCATCACCGTCGGGTACCCCACCCAGTCACGCCGATATCCAAGCTTGCCAAGGTCAGCGTCGCTCAGCGGGAACGCCGCTCGACGTGCGTCCAGATTGCTCGGCACCGGGTTCACGTTCGCCGGGTTGCCCCCGGACGAGCAGCCCGACAGGGTCAGGGCAGCCAGCGTGAGGGCGGCGGTCCAGCGGGCACGATCGCTCAAACGGGTCGGCATGGCGCAGGCGTCTCCAAAAATCAGCCCTCGGACCGCGCGTTTCGCAGTCCGGTTCCTTCCGTGCCTGTTCAGGCCGGGCGGAAGGGCCATAGGGTAGCGTCTTCCCGGGCGACACGCTTCCGCCGGGGACACTCTCCTTCCGCACACCCCGGCCGCGAGTTCCCTCATGTTCACCGGCATCATCCGCGCCACAGGCCGCGTCTCCGCCGCCAACACCACCCCGGACGGGCGGTTGAGGCTCCTCATCGACCCCCTCGGCTGGGCCCATAGACCCGCCGCCGGTGACTCCATCGCCGTTGACGGCTGCTGCCTCACCATCGTCTCGGATCCGCCCCCGCAAGGCCCCTGGGCCTTCGATGTCGTCCCCGAATCCCTCGCCAAGACCACACTTGGACGCCTCGCCGTCGGATCAACCGTTCACCTCGAACACGCCGCCTCCGCCTCAACGCTCCTCGACGGCCACGTCGTGCAGGGGCACGTCGACGGCGTTGCCAGCGTCCTCGCCGTCAACGCCGGCAGCGATTGGCGCGTCCGCCTCCGCCCACCTCCCGGCCTCCTTCAGTACATCATCCCCAAAGGCTCGGTGACCCTCGCCGGTGTCTCACTCACCGTCGCCGATGTGAACCCAGATCAGGTGGATGGCTGGTTTGAAGTCGCCCTCATCCCCGCAACCCTGGAGCGTACCACATTCAGGGGTCTTGCGGTGGGCGATACCGTCAATCTCGAGTGCGACGCGATGGCCAAGACCGTGGTTCACTGGCTCCGGCATTTCGGCTCGCGGTCGGGTGGCTGATAGGCTCTGCTGTGCGCGTCCTCGGGATCGATCCTGGTTTGAGGCTGACCGGCTATGCCTGTCTGGAATCGGGAGGCCCCGCGCTCCCGGGGGGTGACCGCTGCCGAATCGTCGAGGCCGGGGTGTTCCGGCTGGGCGGCGGCAGCGAACGTGCCAGCATCTCTGAACGACTCGAAGAGCTCGACCGCGACATTCGCGAGCTGATCGAGCGCACCAGGCCGGGGCTTGTGGCCGTCGAGGCGATCTTTGCGCACTACAAGCATCCGGCGACCGCGATTGTGATGGGCCACGCGCGCGGTGTGATCCTGCTGGCCGTCCGGCGCGCGGGGCTGTCGCTCATGGAGTTCAAGCCGGCTCTGGTCAAGAAGGGAATGACCGGGCACGGCGGGGCGGCCAAGGACCGGATGCAGCGGGCCGTCCAGGCGGTCTTCGGGCTTCCCGAGCCCCCCAGCCCCCCCGACGTGGCGGACGCGATCGCCATCGCCCTGTGCGCCCTTCGGCGGCGCGAATCGACCCCGATCGGTGTGGCCACCATTCCCGACGCGTAAACTGCCAACGAGGACTCACACGCAATGGCGGAAGGTTTGGAGAAAGAACGGCTGGCGGCGCAGGTGCTGATCGTCGAGGACGATGCGGATCACGCCGACGTCATGGCCGAAGCGCTCAAGAAGCCCGGGCACGTGTGCACGCTGGTGGGCACGGTCGAGCAGGCGATGGATGAACTTCGCCATGGCACGTTTGATGTCGTGATCACCGACCTGCGGATGCCCACCTCCGCCGGGCAGGCGGGGATCGATGCGGCTCGGGTCGCTCCGGACGGGGCCGACGCGGGCCTGCGGGTGGTCGAGGCGGCCCGACGCTTTCAGCCCGCCGCCGAGGTGGTCATGGTGACGGCGCACGGCGACGTGCCGACGGCCCGCGCCGCCTTCAAGCTGGGTGCGTTCGACTTTATCGAGAAGCCTCTCGATCTGGACGTCTTCCGAAGCCTCGTCAACCGTGCCGCTCAGACCGTCCTGCTGCGTCACGAGGCGGGCAGCACAGCGGGCGATCTGGTGCAGCACGACGGGTTCGAGGGGATTGTCGCGGGCTCCGAGCCCATGCGGCGCATCCTCCGCACCGTGAAGACCGTCTCCGCGAGCCAGTTGCCGGTGCTCGTCATGGGAGAAAGCGGCACGGGCAAAGAGCTCATCGCCCAGGCTGTGCACCGCAACAGCCCGCGCGGCAAGGGCCGATTCGTCGCGATCAACTGCGCCGCCGAGGCCGAGAGCCTGCTCGAAGACCAGTTGTTCGGGCACGTCAAGGGCGCGTTCACCGGTGCCGAAAAGGACCGCGAAGGCCTCTTCGAGTACGCCAGCGGCGGCACGCTCTTCCTCGATGAGATCGGCGATATGCCGCTCAAGATGCAGGCAAAACTGCTCCGCGTCCTGGAGACGGGAAAGGTCGTTCGGCTCGGCAGCAACGACCCGCGCGCGGTCGATGTCCGCATCGTCAGCGCCACCAACAAAGACCTCAAGGGGATGATCTCACGCGGCGAGTTCCGCGAGGATCTCTTCTTCCGCATCAACGGCGTCACCGTTGCGATCCCGCCGCTGCGAGACCGGCGAGAGGACATCCCTCGCATCGTTCGGCACGCGATCGCGAGATTTCAGCAGCAGGTCGCGCCCGACATGCCCCCGATGGACATCACCGACGCCGCGATGATGCGGCTCACCAGCTACTCCTGGCCCGGCAACGTGCGGCAACTGCTCAACGTCGTCCAGAGCATGGTGGTCATGGCTGTCGGCGAAGAACGTCCCAAGGGCAAGGATGCGCAGCTCGACCTGCGCCACATCCCCGACGACGTTCGCGTCGGCGATGCGGCGGAGGATGATGCGCGTGCCGACGCCCTGGGCGGGTCCCTCGCGGGCACAAGCCTCGAACAGATCGAGAAGCGGGCCATCCGCGAGACGCTGCGCCTGACGCAGGGCAATCGCGAGGCCGCTGCCAAGATGCTGGGCATCGGCGAGCGCACGCTGTACCGAAAGCTGCGGGAATACGGGCTTCGCTGACTCAGCCGCGGCGGGATCGGTCGAGGCTGTGACGCAGCGCCGCGCGGATCTTGCGCGTCGCGTTGGCAACCGCGGCGTAGAAGTCCTGCCCGTACTCCTCGGCGATCAGCACGCCCTGCCCGCTGCGGTTGACCGTTGCGCGAATAGTGCACCGAGTGTCAACCCCGCCGCGTGGGCCGTTCACGTCGCGCACACTGACGCACACCGCGTCGACGACCCCGGCGAATCGCCCGAGCGAGGCCGCGATCTTCTGATGCACGTACTGGAGCATCGCGGGGGTGGTGCTGACGGTGCCGTCGTTGAGTTCGATCCGCATCGGAGCCTCCCATTTGGGCCGACATGGCCGCTGAAAGGAAGTACGTGGATCGGGCGCACAAGTTCGCGCGATCAGAGGGTCGGCGCGGGCAGCCCCAGGAACGAGGCGGCCGCACGAACCGCCTCTCTGGGGGTGTTCGCGCAGGAATCGGCGCCGTGCTCGACGGCGAGCCCCTCACAACCCGCGAACGCTCCCCCGCCCGCAAGCACGAAAAGCCGCCGCGGGCACGCCGAGCGAATCTGGAAAATCGTGTCCCTCACGGTCATCAGGTGGGCGGGCAGCGTGGCGGCGAGGCAGACGACGTCCGTACGGAAGTCCACCGCCGCCACCGCCAGATCCTCCGGCGGGGTGTTGGGCCCGAGATAGATGACGCGGAAGCCCGCGAACTCAAAGTAGTCGGCCACCATGCGGATGCCGATTTCGTGGTTGTTCCCCGCGACGCTCGCGGCGAGCACCGTCTTGCCGTTGCGCGCGCTCGCGGGCGAGAGGGCCGCGAGCTGGGTCATCGCCGAGAGCGTGGTCGCCGTCGCGAAATGCTCCTCCGCCACGTTCACCTCGCCAAGGTGCCACATGCGTCCGAGCTCGCGCATCGCCGGGGTGAGCACACGCTCGTAGATCTCGGTGACCGGCATCGTGCGCGCGGCCGCGAGCACCCGCTCGCACGCGACGCGCTTCTCACCTTCCAGAATGGCGTGGAGGTACTCGGCCGCCAGCTTCCCGTGGGTCGTCGCGACCGACAGTTCTGTGGGGGCCTCAGCGCTGGCGTTCTCGACCGACGCTCGGGCCTTGCGCATGAAGGCGCGGATCCGCGGGGCGTCCTCCGGAGGGAGCGTCTGCAGGCAGGCCTCGGCCACGGCGTCGAGGCTCTTGGCCAGATCGTCAAAGGCCAGGCCCCGCGCATGAAACGCAACCTTGGCCCAGGCGAGTTGGAGCGAAAAAAGCTCGGGCCTGTTGGCGCCGACCGCCGCCGCCAGGTCGTTGACACGCGCGGTGAGGGCGTCGGACCAGGCGTGCAGGGCCTGCCCGCCGACCGGGCCCCATCGACGGGCGATGTCGGGATGGTCCGCCAGCAGGCGCTTCGCCGCCGCCATCCCGATCCGAGGGGCTTCGGAGCGGAGCAACTCCGCGACAAACAGATTCTCGGCCTCGTCGTGCGGGGACACCATCGTCATGACTTCCCTGAGATTCGAACGAGAGACTCAGAACCGATGCACACATCGCCGGGTGAAGAGTGGGGAGGGACGGCCCCCGGGGGCTGCGATTACCAATCCAGGGGTTGCTTCCAGGCTCGGGCGAGCCGTTCGACGGGCACGTCGAGGGAGGCCTGCGACCACCGCAGGTGCGCGCTGTTGTCCAGTGTGCCCAGGGAGGTGCAGGTCAGCCCCGCGGCGGCGCACGCGGCCCGAACGGCCGATTCCGACTCCGGGGCGATCTCCAGCACGTATCGGCTGGGATTCTCGGCAAAGGCCAGCGCGGCGGGGTTGGGCGTCGAAACCCCGATGGAGAGGGAGACACCCAGAGGCTCGGCGCGTCCTCCGCCGGAAGCGATGAGCATCTCGGCGACCGCCGCGAGCATGCCACCCTCGGAGCAGTCGTGGGCCGACAGCACCCGCCCCTCTCGGATGAGCCGAGCGACCGCGCGGGCGGCGGCCGGGCCGACCTTGAGATCGACTCGGGGGATCCTTCCGGATGGGATGAGCCCGAGCATCGCCGCGTGCGAGGCGCCGCTCTCGTCGGTGGTGGGCGAGCCCACCAGCACGAGCACGTTGCCGGCCCGCTTGGCGTCCATCGTCACGGTGCGGCGGATGTCGGGCACCAGGCCCAGCCCGGTGATGAGCAGTGTCGGGGGGATCTCGATCACCCGTTCCTTGCCGCTGCTGTCCGTGTAGCGAAGCTGGTTGTTGAGGCTGTCCTTTCCGGAGACGAAGGGGGTTCGGTAGGCCTTGGCGGCGTCGTAGCACCCCTCGGCCGCACGAACGAGCGAGGCCATGTTGCGTGCTTCGGCGCAACTGGGCCAGCAGAAGTTGTCGAGGATTGCGATCCGGTCCGGGTCGGCCCCGACGCAGACGAGATTTCGGACGGCCTCGTCGACCGCGGCCAGCGCCATCAGGTACGCGTCGCCGCCCAGCAGCGGGTCGCCGACGGGTGTCTGGAGCCCCTGGCTCAGGGCGATGCCGCGCCCGGTGCCGGCAACGGGCTCGAGCACGGCCGCGTCGCCGGGCCCCTGCGACCCGGGGCCCACCAACGGCTTGGCGACCACGTTGCCCTGCACCTCATGGTCGTACTGGCGGATGATCCAATGCTTGCTCGCCAGATTCGGATGGCCGAGCAGAGCGACCAGCGCGTCCTCGATGCGTCCCTCGCTCGCGGCGTGCGGTGCGGGCGGTGTTACGCATGGTGCGTCGGCGGCCTCGCGCGTGGGCATCGGGATGCCTTCGTGCAGGAACGCCATGGGGAGGCGTCCGACTTCCGTGCCGCGGAAGTGGAGGATCAGTTCGGAGCCGGGGGTCCCGAAGGTCCCCAGATCGGCCAGCGGCACGCCCTCTTCTTCGCAGATCGTCCGCAGGCGAGGCAGCGCCGACTCCGGCACCGCGAGGATCATGCGTTCCTGCGCCTCGCTGATCCAGATCTCGGTGTAGGTCAGCCCGGCGTACTTGAGCGGAGCCCGTTCGAGATGAACCTCCGCGCCGATCTCCCCTCCCATCTCGCCCACGGCCGACGAGAAGCCGCCCGCGCCGCAGTCGGTGATCGCGTGGTAGAGCGGGCCCTCGTCGCGAGCCCGCAGGATCGCGTCCAGCAGGCGTTTCTCCTCGATCGCGTTGCCGATCTGGACGGCATGGGCGAACTCGGTGCTCGCGGTTGATTCCAGTTCGGCGGATGAGAAGGTCGCGCCGTGCACGCCGTCGCGCCCTGTGCGTCCGCCGAGCGCGACGATCCGATCGCCGGTCATGGCGCGGCCCTTGATGAGATGCCGGGGAATGAGCCCGACGCACCCGGCGAAGACGAGCGGGTTGCCGACGTGCCGATTGTCGAACGAGACGTTCCCGGAGACGGTGGGGATGCCCATCCGGTTGCCGTAGTCGCGGATGCCGGCGACGACGTCGGTGAGGATTCGCTTCGGGGGCAGACACCCGGGTGGCAGGTCGGTGAGGCCCGGATGGGCGACGCAGAAGACGTCGGTGCTCGCGATGGGCTTGGCACCAAGACCCGTGCCGATCACGTCGCGGATGCACCCGCCGATGCCGGTCGCCGAGCCGCCGTAGGGCTCGATGGCGCTGGGGCGGTTGTGGGTCTCGACCTTGATGTTGACGCCCCACGCGTCGTCGAGCGCGACCACGCCCGAGTTGTCCTTGAAGACCGAGAGCGCCCAGTCGCACCCTTCTTCGATCAGCTCGAAGGTCGCCGCGGCCACGGTGCTCTTGAGCAGGTTCTTGATCGTGATCGACCCGTCGGGGTTGATCGTGTGTCCGGGCTTGCCCGCCCAGCGGATGGGGTCGTCCTTGAGCCCGCTGGTGTACCGCACCGTGCTCTTGAGGGTCTTGTGCACGCAGTGCTCGGACCACGTCTGCGCGATCGTTTCGAGCTCGATGTCGCGGGGCTCGCGGCCCAGCACGCGATACTCCGCCTGCACCGCCTTCATCTCGTCCAGGCTCAGGAAGAGGTGCGCCTCACGCGACATCTTCACCAGTTGTTCGTCCGTCAGGTCACGGATCGGAACGTGCCGGACCTGGAAGGGCTGCTCGTGCCCCTTGGGCAGTTCACGCGGGTGGAAGGGCGATGTGCACACCGCGTGGATGACCGGATTGCACAACGATCGCCGAGCCAAAGACTCTGCCTGCTGGTTCGTCAGCCCGGGCAGGTCGTAGCGGACGCCCGTCGAGACGTCGGCCGGCTTGCCCGTCAGGTCGGTGATCGCCTCGCGCACCGATTGGGCCGCGGGGTCCATCACGCCGGGCAGTGGATGAACCTCCACCAGGCCGCCCTGCGCGGGGAGGGTCTGGGCGATGACCTCGGCCACGGGGTCGGCGAGCAGCTTGCGACCGATCAGATCAAGCTCCGCCGGCGACAAAGCACCTTCGATCAGATAGACCTTGGCGACCACAACCGCTCCGGGCGCAAGGCCTTCCGCACGGGCCTGCCTGAGCACCGCCTGTGCTCGTGGGTCTCGGGCGGGGTCCTTCGGGCGAACCTCGACCCGATGGACGGTGGGGGGGGTGTGCGAGTGGGGCGGCCGGGCGGTGGCAGCGGCGGGTGTCATGCTCGCCGATGGTAGCAACCGGGATGGGGCCCCCGGTCGCCCATCGGATACAGTCCGTGCGATGGCCACGCCCGATCCACTCACAACCCTCTCCCCCGCCCGTACCTCCGAGGGCGGGGCGTACCTCTTCGAGGTCGCCTGGGAGGTCTGCAACCAGGTCGGGGGCATCTACCAGGTCATCCGCTCCAAAGTTCCCTTCATGGTCGAGCGGTGGGGTGACCACTACTGCTGCGTCGGGCCCTACGAAGCCTCCAAGGCCGCCGTCGAGTTCGAGGAATCACGCCCGGGCGGCTGGATGGCCCGCGCGCTCGAAGCCCTCCGCGAGCAGGGGCTCGTCATCCACCACGGGCGATGGCTCATTCCCGGTCGGCCCAGGGTGCTCCTGATCGAGCACGGCCTGCCCGCCGATCGACTCGACGCCGTCAAGTACGGCCTGTGGGAGCACCACGGGATCGAAACCCCCAGCGGCGACGGACTGATCGACGGGGTGATCAGCTTCGCCGATGCGCTTCGCAGGCTGATGGAAGCCCTCTGCGAGCACCACGCCGCGATGAAGGGCGGCAAAGGCCAGCGTCCCGACCGCACGATCATCGCCCACTTCCACGAATGGATGGGTGGGCTCGCCATCCCGATGCTCCGTCGGAAGAACGTCCCCGTCGCGAGCGTCTTTACCACGCACGCCACGCTGCTCGGGCGGTACATGGCGAGCAACGAGCACGACTTCTACGAGAAGCTCCCCTGGGTCGATCAGGGCGAGGCCGCGGTTCGTTACAACGTCCGCACGCAGCACGCGATCGAACGGGCCTGTGCGCACGGGTCGCACGTGTTCACCACCGTCTCGAGCGTCACGGCGGAGGAGTGCCTCCACCTGCTCGGGCGCGGCGTCGACATCGTCACGCCCAACGCCCTCACGATCTCCTCGTACAACCTCACGCACGACCAGCAACGCATGCACGGGGAGTACAAGGAGCTCATCCACCGCTTCACAATGGGGCACTTCTTCCCGAGCTACTCCTTCGACCTCGACAAGACGCTGTATTTCTTCACCTCCGGGCGGTTCGAGCCTCGCAACAAGGGCTTCGACGTCTGCCTCGAAGCGATGGCCAGGCTCAACGTGATGCTCAAGGCGTCAAAGAGCGATCGCACGGTCGTCTTCTTCATCATCAGCCGCCAGCCCACACGCGGCATCAACCCGCTCGCCATGGAAAAACGCGGAGTGCTCAACGAGCTCCGCGAGATCACCGACCACATCACCGAAGAGATCGGCCCGAAGATCTTCCGACGCGCCGCCTCGGGGGGCAAGCTCCGCCTCGACGACCTCGTCAGCGAGTACTGGATGCTCCGCTACCGCCGGGCCCAGCACGCCATGAAGCAGCATTGCCTGCCCATGGTCGTGACGCACATCCTCGAGCACGAGGCCACCGACCCCGTGCTCAACCAGCTCCGCTATCTGCAGCTCTTCAACCGCCCCGAAGACCCCGTCAAGGTCGTCTACCACCCGGATTTCATCAACCCGCACAACCGCCTCTGGGGCATCGAGTACGACCAGTTCGTCCGCGGCACGCACCTCGGGCTCTTCCCCAGCAGCTACGAACCCTGGGGCTACACGCCGCTCGAGTGTCTCGCGATGGGCGTCCCCGCCGTCACGAGCGATCTGGCCGGCTTCGGGAAGTACGTGCAGGAGAACATGCCCGATCACAACGACTGGGGGCTCTGGGTGCTTCGCCGGCGCTCTCGTGGGTTCCACGACGCCGCCGGCGAACTCGCGAGGCTCCTCGCCGAGTTCTGCTCAATGGAGCGTCGCGACCGCATCGCCCTGCGCAACGCGGTCGACAAGAAGAGCTGGGATTTCGACTGGAGCAAGCTCGGGCTCGCGTATCACCGGGCCCACGACCTGGCGCTCGAGCGCCTCTGGCTCGAGACGCCGCCGATGCTCGCCGACCTTCACACCGACATCGAACCCAAGCCCGGCGAGCAGGACATGCTCCGCGACGCACGCTCCACCGACGACCTCTGACCATGACCGCCGCCAAACCAACCGTGCAGCTCTACACCGACGGCGCCTGCCTGGGCAATCCCGGGCCCGGCGGGTGGGCCTACATCCTCCGCCATCCCGGCAGCGGGGCCGAACGCGAATGCAGCGGCTCCGAACCCGCCACCACCAACAACCGCATGGAACTCCGCGCGGTCATCGAAGGGCTCACCGCCCTCACCCGCCCCTCCCATGTCGAGCTTTATTCCGACTCCCAGTACGTGCTCAAAGGCCTCCGCGAGTGGATGACCTCGTGGAAGGCCAAAGGCTGGCGCACCGCCGACAAGAAGCCCGTGAAGAACGTCGAGCTCTGGCAACGCCTCGACGAGCTCAAAGCCGAGCACACGCTCGCCTTTCATTGGGTGAAGGGCCACGCCGGCCACCCCGAGAACGAGCGCTGCGATCAACTGGCGACTAAGGCCGCCGAATCGGTCGGGAAGTGATGAAGCGGCCGAGCGTCCGTCCGACTCAACCCTTGGACTTCCCGCCGCCCAGCACCGTGCGCTGTTCGATCCGCTTCACGCTCACCGTCTTGACGATGCGGTCGACGTAGTTGCCCGGCGTGTGGACGCGATCACCGTCGAACGAGCCGACCGCCAGCACGTCCTCGACCTCCGCGATCACGAATTTCGCCGCCGTCGCCATCATCGGGTTGAAGTTGCGTGCCGTCTTGTTGTACACGAGGTTCCCGAACTCGTCGGCCCGCGCCGCCTTGACCAGCGCGAGATCCGCGTACAGCCCGGTCTCAAGGACATACTCCCGCCGCGTCGCGCCGGGCGATTCGCCCCCGCGATTCTGCGACCTCGTGTCGTCATAGGGGCGATAGAACGAACGCGTCTCCTTGCCCTCCGCCACGATCGTGCCCACGCCCGTCGCCGTGAAGAACGCGGGGATGCCCGCCCCGCCCGCACGGATCCGCTCGGCCAGCGTTCCCTGCGGGTTGAACTCGATCTCGAGCTCCCCGCCCAGGTACTGCTTCTCGAACATCGCGTTCTCGCCCACGTAGCTCGAGATCATCTTCCGGATCTGCCGTGTTTCCAGCAATAGCCCAAGCCCCCAGGGCGTCGGCTGGTCCACGCCGGCGTTGTTGCTGATGCACGTCAGCCCCTTCACCCCCGTGTCCCTCAGCGCGATGATGAGCTGCTCCGGAATCCCGCAGAGCCCGAACCCGCCCACCATCACGGTC
>DDSG01000079.1:51168-51313 GCA_002343325.1 Phycisphaerales bacterium UBA2396
GAACCCGCCCACCATCACGGTCATCCCGTCGAAAATGATCCCCCGGTCCTTGAGATCAGCGAAGGCGGCCGCGGCGGTTTCGTGCAGTTTCTTGGGCATGGTCCAACAGAATAGGCAAGGCCCACTTCCCCCACCCCCCACCCCA
>DDSG01000161.1:0-301 GCA_002343325.1 Phycisphaerales bacterium UBA2396
GGCGTTGGTGCGGCTGGCCCGGCCGAGGCAGTGGTCCAAGAGTGTGTTCGTGCTGGTTGGCCCCTTGTATGGGTTGACGGACGCCTCGCGGGATTGGCGGCAGGTGGTGCCCGGGGCGTTGGTGGCGGCGGGGGCGTTTGCGCTTGTGAGCAGCGCGTGCTATGTGGTGAATGATCTTGTGGATGCGCCGAAGGATCGGCTGCACCCGAGGAAGCGGCACCGCCCGATCGCGGCGGGGCTGGTGCAGCCCTTGCAGGCGGTGTCGTTCGCGTCGCTGCTGGTGATCGCGGCGGTGGCGCTG
>DDSG01000161.1:660-16929 GCA_002343325.1 Phycisphaerales bacterium UBA2396
GTGATGGCGGATGTGATCTCGCTGTCGCTGGGGTTTGTGGTGCGGGTGCTGGGTGGGTGTGCGGCGGCGGGAGTGACGCCATCAACGTGGCTGCTGAACGTGACGCTGTTTCTGGCGATGTTCCTGGCGTTCTGTAAACGGCTGGGAGAGCGGAAGTTGATGCAGCGGGCGGGGGCCGAGGCGTCGAGCGTGCGCACGGTGCAGGGGGTGTACACCGACGAGCTGCTGCGGATGAGCGTGGTGGTGACGGCGGTGGCGGTGCTGGTGACGTACGCGATGTACGTGCAGGCGCACGAGGTGGAGTACACGCGCGGGTTCAACCTGTTGTGGTTGACGATGCTGCCAGCGACGTACGGGCTGCTGCGGGCGATCGTGCTGGTGGAGCGGGGCGAGTACGACGACCCGACGGAGATGATCTCGCGGGATTGGCGGGTGCAGTTGGCTGGGGCGGTGTTTGTGGGGCTGGTGGTGTGGCTGGTGCTGTGGGTTGGGCGTGCGGGTGGCGGATGAGGTAGCATGGCTTGGCGGTGGTGCCGGGCGGCCGCGTGGTGGTGCAACCATCGGTGTGCCCGGGAGTACCGTGAGGACCCGGCGTTGGTCGGGGTTGTGTTGTTGGCGGTCGTGGCGGCGTGTACATGGAGAGCGTCATGAAGGTGAATGTTGGTCGCGCCTGGGCGGTGACGGTGGCCTGTGGGCTGGCGATGGGCGTGGTGCCGGCGTACGGGCAGGAGGGAGCGCCGCCGCCGGAGTTCCCCCCGTTCGCGCAGGTGTCGAAGGGCTTTGAGAAGGTGCCGAACCCCGAGGGCGGGGACACGCTCTATGGGATCTGGGTGGATCGGAAGAAGGGGCAGATGCTGGCGGAGCTGCCCCGTGGGTACGAGAACCAGAAGCACTTTGTGGCGCTGACGGTGAGCACGGGCGAGGAGTACGCGGGGCTCCAGGCGGGCGATGTGCTGGTGTACTGGAAGCGGCAGGACAATCGCTTGCTGCTGATGGAGCCGAATCTCGAGACGCAGAGCACGGGCGACCGAGAGAGCAAGGATTCGGTGAAGCGGCTGTTCACGGATCGGGTGATCCTGGACCTGCCGATCGTGTCGATGGGCCCGAACGGTCAGCCGGTGATCGACATGGACGAGCTGCTGGCGGGTCGGGCGTCGACGTTCTTCGGGCGTGGCGGCAACGCGCGTCTGGCGTCGATCTCGAAGGCGAAGGCGTTCCCGCAGAACGTGGAGCTGGCGTTCGAGATGCCGACGGGCAACGGGCGTTTGCAGCAGTTCCACTATTCGATCAGCCTGCTGCAGGGGACTCCCGGGTACAAGCCGCGTGAGGCGGACGAGCGCGTGGGGTATTTCACGACGACGTACCGGGATCTCGGCAAGTTCGTGGATTCGCAGAAGTGGGTGCGGTACATCAACCGTTGGCACCTGGAGAAGCGCGACCCGCGTCTGAAGCTGAGCCCGCCGAAGCAGCCGATCGTGTTCTACATCGAGAGCACGGTGCCGGTGCGGTACCGCCGCTGGGTGGAGACGGGCGTGCTGGAGTGGAACAAGGCGTACGAGCGGATCGGGATCCTCAACGCGATCGAGGTGCGTCAGCAGGACGCGGAGACGGGCGCGTACATGGACAAGGATCCGGAGGACGTGCGCTGGAACTTCGTGCGGTGGCTGGCGAACGACCAGGGCACGGCGATCGGGCCGAGCCGCGTGAACCCGTACACGGGCGAAATTCTGGACGCGGACATCATCCTGACAGACGGGTGGATCCGGCACTTCTGGAACAACTTCACGAACGTGATGCCGAAGCTGGCGATGGAGGGGATGAGCCCCGAGACGCTGGCGTGGCTTGATTCGAGGCCGGAATGGGATCCGCGTGTGCGTCTGGCGCCGCCGGAGCACCGGGACATGATCATGGCGCAGCGTCAGGCACGCGGCGTGGTGGCGTACGGCGGGCATCCGCTGGCGCAGGCAATCCGCGGCGAGACGGGGCAGATGCTCGGGACGGGTGAGTTCTCCGGGCTCGTGCGTCGTCGCAGCCAGGTCAATGGATTCTGCATGGCGGCGGACGGGAAGGCGTTCGACGTCGCGATGATGCGGATGTACCTGGAAGGCATGGGTCTCGATGCCGGCAGCGGATACACCGGGCCGATGGAGGCCTCGGCTCCGGGCGGGGCGGCTTCGGCCGACATGCTCGACGGCGTGCCCGAATGGTTCATCGGACCCCTGCTGGCGGACCTGGTGACGCACGAAGTCGGGCACACGATCGGCCTGCGGCACAACTTCAAGGCGTCGTCGATCTACACCATGGCGCAGATCAACAGCCCGGAAGTCAAGGACAAGAAGCCCTTCGCCGGGTCCGTGATGGACTACATCCCGATCAACTTCAACCTGCCCGAGGGGGATGCGCCTGCCCCGAGCGAGAAGAAGGAAGGCGAGGGCAAGGAGGGCGACAAGGCCCCGGCGGTCCAGCCTCAAAAGCTCGGGAACTATTCGATGACGGGCGTGGGCCCGTACGACATGTGGGCGGTCGAGTACGGGTACACCTTCGGCGACACGAAGGAGGTGCTCAAGCGCGTGGCCGAGCCCGAGCTGGTCTACGGCACGGACGAGGACACAGTCGGGACAGACCCGTACATCCAGCGGTACGACTTCGCGGGTGATCCGCTGGAGTACTGCAAGACGCAGGCGCAGCTCGCCAAGTGGCACCGCGAGCGGCTGCTCGACTCGTTCGTGAAGGATGGCGAGAGCTGGTCGAAGATGCGTCGCGGGTACGAGATGACCCTGGGGATGCAGGTCCGCGGGGTATCCATCATGGGCCCGTGGATCGGCGGCGCGCACGTCAATCGCGATCGCAAGGGCGACCCCAACGGGCGCAATCCCGTGGTGCCCGTCGAGGCGGCCAAGCAGCGCGACGCGCTGAAGTTCATCATCGAGCAGACATTCCGGGACGAGGCGTTCGGCCTGACGCCCCAGATCCTCGAGAAGATGACGGTGGACAAGTGGCTCGACGCGGGCGGCCAGGGCGAGGCGATGCAGGAGAACGCCTGGCCGATCCACGATCGGATCTCGGGGATCCAGGCCTCGGCGCTGACACGGGTGATGAACCCGACGACGTTGCGCCGTGTGTTCGACAATGAGTTCCGCGTGCCGGCCGATCAGGACGCCTTCACGCTGCCCGAGCTGTTCGACACGGTTTCGACGGCGGTGTGGACGGAGCTGGATCAGTCGGGAGGCGGGTCTTTCACGGCCCGCAAGCCGATGATCTCGAGCCTGCGTCGCAACCTGCAGCGCGAGCACTTGGATCGTCTGCTCGATTTGTCGCTGCGAGGCCTGGGCACCGGCGCGGCGAGCAAGCCCGTGCAGACGCTCGCGACGGCGAAGCTTCGCGAGCTGAAGACCAAGCTCGAGAAGTTCAAGGATGCGGGCGGTCTTGACCCCTATACCCGCAGCCATCTCGACGAGGCCCGGGTGCGCATCACCAAGGTGCTCGACGCCAACTACATCTACAACCCGAGCCAGACGACGGTGAACTTCCCGGGATTTGGCCCGGGCGGGCGCGAGCCCGAGGAACAGGGCGTGATGAAGCCCGCCCGCCGCGACGATGAGTGATCGGCGCGTCGGCTGATGACGACATGACCAGGCCCGCGGGTTGATCGCCCGCGGGCCTGTTTCTTGGTGTGGGTATCCTTCTGACGAGCACGCCGACGAGGGCGTCAGTGCACGCCGGCCTTGGCGAGCCCGGCCTCGCCGATGACCTGCTCGGCGTAGCGGTTCATCGCGTCACGAAGCTGCTCGAAGCTCTCGAGCACGTAGTAGATGGGCTGGTAGTGATCGATCTCAAAGTCTGTGTTGCAGATCCGCTCCAGATCGAACGGGCGGTACTCGGGAATCTCCCGAGGAGTGCAGTCCGGGACGCTGGTGCCCTTCTGCTCCCACTGTCCTTTGAGGGCGTACTCGCTCTCGGCGTGGCTGCTCACGAGCCCCGAGCCGTAGACCTTGATCTGCCCCTCCTCGCGGATGAGCCCGAACTCGACGGTGAACCAGAAAAGTCGTCCGAGTCGCTTGATGTGCAGCTCATCGTCGCAGAGCAGGGCGGCCCGGCCGTAGGTCTGGAGGAAGTCGGCGAAGACGCGGAGGGTGTGGAGCGGGACATGCCCGAAGACGTCGTGGAAGATGTCGGGCTCGGGGAGGTAGTCCATCACCTCGCGCGGGCGGATGAGCACGGTGGTGGGGAACTCGCGCTGGGCGAGGCAGGCGAAGAAGCTCTTGGCGGGCAGGTAGCCGGGCACGCCGTACGAGGCCCAGGAGGATTGTGCCTGCAGGAACTTGTTGATCCCGTCGAGCTTGGTGCCCTTGGGGACGCGGACGCCGCCGGCGATGGTGATGTCGCGATCGAGGACGACGTCGTCGAGCAGCGGGAGCCGGTCGCGCGTGAGGCGCAGGATCTTCATCCCCTCGATGAACTGGCGGGAGACCTGCTGTTCGAGCACGGCCCAGCGGCGGTCGTAAAGGTCGCGCCAGACATCATGGTTCTCCTGGGTGTAGAGGTGGTAGTGCTGGGTGATGTAGAACTTGTCCGCGTTGATCTCGTCGGCGGGAAGGCTCGGCGCCTGATCGGCCGCGGCCTGAGCAAGACGGGCCTCGTCGCTGGCGATGATGTTGTTGTACCGGATGGTCGGGAGCATGCGGCGTCTCCAAGCCCGAGGGCGTGAGTACGTCCACGCCCGGCACGGGATGATAGGAATTGATCCCGCGTCGGCGATTTGGGGTAAGGTCGGGCGGATCAGGTCGGTTGGAAGCAGGCCCACGCCTCGCGTTCGTTCAGGGCCTGCTCGGGAGCGATGGGGGGGCAGGGGGGGCCGCCAACAGAGCCCGGCACGCGTGCCCTGTGGACCGAGGCGATGATCGAATCTTCCGGGTTGGGGCGGACGATCGGGGTGTCGGACCCGAAGAGAAGGCTTTGCCCCGGCACCAGCCCGGCCTGGACGAGGTCGCGCAGGGGCAGGACGCGATCGAGCCTGTGGGGGAGCCAGCGGGTGAGGGCCTCGATGTCGTAGAGGAGGTGGCACGGCTGGACACTGGCGGCGACGCCGAGGCTCGCGAAGCGGGGGATGTCTCGCTCGTCGACCAGCTCGGCGTGCTCGATCCGAAGCCGGGGTGATTGCCCGTCGTGCGTGCCTTCGGCGGCGTCGAGACATGCTCGGACGGCCGCGTCCCCGATGGCGTGGGCGGCGAGCCCGATGCCGAGCGAGCGGCAGTGGAGGATCGCGGCGGCGATCTGATCAGCGCTGAGGAGAGCCGTGCCGCACGGATGATCGGGGATCGGATCGGCGTAGGGACCGAGCATCCAGGCGGTGCGGGCGTTGAGGGTGCCGTCGACGAAGACCTTGCCTCCCGCGAGTTCAAGCCCCGGTCGCGACCAGGTTGAGCGCTCGCGGGCGATCTGGGCCGCATGCTCGACGAGCGGGAAGAGGGAGATCCGCATGGGGAGTTCGCCCGCGTCGTGCAGATCGGCGAGCATCGGCGGGAGCCAGCTCTGGGTGAGCAGATCATGGACTTCGGCAAAGCCGTGCGATGCCAGGTCGGCCAGGGCGGCCCGAACGTGCGTCCGCGACTCGGCGAGCGGGGGTTCTGGTGCCGCTTCGCGCACGCGCCGGCAGGCCGACTCGAGGCAGAGTCCGGTGAGGCGCCCGCGATCGTCGCGTCCGAGCACGCCGCCGTCGGGATCGGGGGAGCCCTCGCGGAAACCCGCGGCGAGAAGGGCGGCGGAATTGGCGACCAGGCTGTGGTGATCGAAGGACATGAGCCATGCGGGCCGGTTGCCCGTGGCGTGGTCGAGTTCCTCGCGCGTCGGCCAACGCGGCTCGTCCCACGACTCGACGCGCATCTGCACGCCCATGAGCCAGTCCGCGGCACCAACGGCATCGAGACGTCGGGACTCGGCCGCGACGAGGTCGAGGCACTCGCGGGGCGAGCGGGTGCTTCCGAGGCGCAGCATGCCCAGGGCGCGGCCATGCCAGGCGAGGTGGACGTGAGCCTCTCGGAGCGTGCGTGCCGGCGTCATGGCGTGGTCCCCAGGTGTCGGGCGGCGAGGGAGATCAGGGGTTCTTCGCTGTCGGCGATGAAGCCCAGGTCGAGCCTCATCGGGCCGGTCCTGCCTCGGACCCAGATGCCGCAGGGATCGACCCCGACGATGCGGGGTCCGCCGAACGATGCTGAGGCTTTGCACAAACGCCGTTCCAGGTCGAGCATTCCGTGAGCGAGCGAGAGAGCATCCCCGGACACGAACACGCCTCGCAGCTTTGCGCTGTCGATCGTGGCGCGATACCACCCGCGATGTTCCGCGCGGCCGTGAAGGCCCAGGAGTCGATCGCACGTCGGATCGCGGGAGGGCTCTGTCACGACGAGTTCGATGAGCAGGGCCGCGGCGTCGTCGCCCTCGTCGGGCGTGTGGAGCGTGCAGCCTTCCTGGATCTCGAACATGGTCGGCGCATTGAGCACGAGCACGCCCGTCGCCGGGTTGATCGCCAGCAGCACGGGTTCCACGGTGCCGCCCGACGCGAGCACGCCCCGGCAGCATCCCCGGAGATGTCGGACCAGCGCATCGGCGTCGCTCATGGGGGATTGTTCGCGTGCCGGAGCACCCGAGCGCGAACCCGGCCGAGCCGGTCCGAGTAGACTTTTGTGAACTCGGGAGGTTCTCATGCACAAGCCACACAGCAGCGACAGCGTGCGTCTGTACGACGGCGACGGTGAGCGGATTCTGGCGTCCGAGTCGATGCCCGACCGGGTCAGTCTCCTGCCCGGGGCCGGCGGCAAGCTCGTCCCCAACGCCCGTCTCCGCGTTCTCTGGGGGCAGGACATGCTCCGTGATCTGCTCGACGGGCGTTATCGCACGGTGATCTGTGCGGTCAATGACGACGACAACTCGCACGGCATCGTCGCGCAACTGTGCGAGCTGGTGCAGACGAGCCAGTGGTCGGCCCGCACGGTCACGTCCTACGCGCAGATGTTTACCCAGTCCGTGAGCGTCCACGCCGCCCACGACCGCGAGCCGTACGTGCTCAAGTTTGATCTCGACAGCCTGCTGATCCTGGGCATTCTCCGTCCGCGCGGGCGCGACCACTTCACGCTCGACGATCTGTCCCGCGGCTTTGTGACGTGCGCCAAGATGCTCAAGGACCGTCGCGAACGGCTGCCCGTGGCGTCGGTCTCGTTCCTCAACGCGAGGGTCAATCGACTTCGCGGCCCCGACGGGCGCGAGCCTTCATTCGAGGCTGTGCTCCAGACGATGTACCACGCCGGCTTCCGCGGGGATGTCTATCCGTCCCCGATGATGTGGCGACACGCAAACGTCGGCGTCTTTCCGAGCTATCCCTTCCCCGAGGGTGTGGGTCGCATGCGAGAGGGGAGCAGCTAACGATCGGCGCGCTGGGCCCCTTCGACGCTCTCGGCAGGATCCGGCCGATCGAGATCGGGCTGCGGCTCGGCCTCGAAGGAGACCTTGCTCGCTCCAAGCAGTGTGCCGGTCGCGAATGACAGATCGACCTGAGCGATCTGATAGTCCGCGATGGCGCGAATTTCGGCGAGCTGGGCGTCGGCCAGCCGAGCCGCCGCGTCGAGCACGTCCGTGCTGGTGCTGTTTCCCACGTCGAACTGCCTCTGCTCGGCCTGGAGCGATCGGGTGTTGAGCACGACCGATTGTCTGGCCGCCAGAATCCGCTGCCATGTCGCGTCGAGCTGATCGATCGAGGCGAGCACTTCCTGCGTGATGGACAACGCCCGCGCGTCCTTCGAAGCAAGCCTCTGCTGGCGGAGCAGCACCGCCTGCCTGATTCTGCTTCGCGCCTGCTCGTTGTCCAGCGGGATCTCGGCCGAGAGCCCCAGCGCCCAGTCCTGAAAGTCATCGTCTCGCAGTTGCTTCATGGCGTCCTGCGTGCTGCCGCCCAGCCCGTTGAGGCGGTATGTGTAGTCGAGCGAGAGCAGAGGGAGGGCCTGGTTGCGGTTGAATGCGATTCGGGCGGCATCGGCGGCCAGTTGCAGTTCGAGGTCGAGCATCTCCATGCGGTTCGAGAGCGCCTCGGCGATCAGCTTCTCGCGGTCAAACTCGTACTCGACCGGATCGGGCTCGGATGAGGGCACGAGCACGGTCGTGGTCGACATCGTGAGTCCGGGCTCGTTGATGATCCGCTTGAGCTCTCGCTGCTGGGTCAGCACGTCGTTCTGTGCGAGGATGATCCCTTCGAGCCGCTCCGCCACGCCGGCCTGCGCACGAACAACCTCGATCTCGGTCGAGAGTTCGGCCCGTACTCGCCGCTCGGCGCGGGCAAGCTGCTCCATCGCCAACTCATACTGCTGCTGCCGAACCTCGAGCTGCTTCCGGGCCGAATAGAGGCGCCAGTACGAGCGATCAACGGCCGCCAATTGCCGGATCACTTCGAGCTTCGTCCTCGCCTCGGCCGACTGCTCGTCGAACGCGGCGATGCGGAGCGACGCGGTGTTCGCACGCCTTCCGGCGTTCCGCAGCAAGGGCTGGCTGATCGAGAACTGGAAGTCGGTCGCGAAGGAGGGGTTGAGTGTCGAGAAGGCGTTGTTGTCGCTGTTGCGATTCCAGGGCAGATCGACCGAGACCGTGCCGCCCGTCCGGAGCGGAATCCGAACGCCGGGCGTCACACGCGTGGTCTGCGACTGGGCGGCGACAAGGGTCGAGGCGGTCGGTTGGTTGAAGTCGGCGGTCTGGGCAGAGAGGGTAAAGGCCGCGTTGAAGCGAGCCTCCTCTTCGCTCACCCTTGCCGACTCGATCGACGGAGCGATTCGTGCGATCCGAAGGTCGAGGTTGTTCGTCAAGGCTGACTGACGGCAGCGTTCGAGGTCCATCTCGACGGACTCGACGTTGGCAAACCGAGACGAGGCCGCTTCATGCTGCTGGGCGAGCGTCGGCGCAGGCGACTCGGACTGACGCTGCTTGATGTACGGGGTAAGGCTCCGCCGCTCGACATCGCGAAGCCGCTCCTTGGGCAACCTCAGCAGCGCGTGCTCGTCGTCGAACAGACCGCGTGAGCATCCGCCCGCGGCCAGCGCAAGGCAGAGCGACGCGGCGAGTGCGGCCCGGGGGGCGGTCAGGTGCCGAGATCGGGTGCGGGGCATGGTGGATCGTTCTTTCATCGGTCGCGTGACTCGCTTCTTGGTGCTCTCACTCATGCCGGAGCGCGTCGATCGGGTTGAGTCGTGCGGCCTTGATCGCGGGGAACATCCCGAAGATCAGCCCCGTTCCGGCGGAGAACCCGACGGAGAGCAGCACCGCCCAGAACGGAACGCCGGCGTCCGCGAGTGGGCTCTTGGGGATGAACTTCAGCACCCCGATGAACATGTACCCAAGCGCGAGACCGATCGCCCCGCCCACGAGGCAGAGCGTGACCGCTTCCACGAGGAATTGGAGCAGGATGACGGCGGGCTGGGCCCCGACCGCTTTGCGCAGCCCGATCTCTCGCGTTCGTTCGCTCACGGAGACAAGCATGATGTTCATGATGCCGATCCCCCCGACAACGAGCGAGATCGCGACGATGCCGGCCAGGAAGACGCCAAGCCCGGCGGCGAGACGCTTGAACTGGCTGATGACCGCCTCGATCGCCTGCACGCCGAAGGTATCCGGCTCGTCGGGCTTGAGGTCCCGGGAACGCCGGAGATAAAAGCGGATCTCCTCACGGGCGTCCTCAAAGAGCTCGGGGCTTCGTGTCTGGGCGATGATGTACATCCGCGGTTCGGGGCGGAGCGTCAGGGCCGTGCGGAAGGGGACATAGACCTCGCTGACCGCTTCCGTCCCGCCGAACATCGGGCTGACGGTCTTCGTCTCCACAACACCCACGATGGTAAAGGATCGGCCGCCGACGTCGATTCGCTGTCCGACGCAGTTGGCGTCGAGCTCAAGTTCCTCGATCGCCTTGTCATTGACGAGGCAGACCTGCAACCTTTGTTCGTCATCGATGGAGTTGAAGGGGCGTCCCTGCAGGATGTCGCGGTCCTCGATCAGGTGCCACGAGGAGTTGACACCCTGCACCGTCGCGACCGACTTGGTCACATCGCCGTGCGAGACGGAGGTGCTCATCTCGACGATGGGAGTCAGCCGGATGAGCGAAGGGCATCGATCCAGCATGCCCTCAGCCTCCGGGACGGTGATCCGCAGTTGACGCCAGCTATATCGATCGCGCTGCCCGGGGGGCATCCGCGGGAAGACCCAGACCTTGCTGGCCCCGATGGTGGCGAACTCCTTGAGGACGAACTTCTGCAGCCCGTCCGTCGCGGCGACGACCGTGATGACCGAAGCGACACCGATCACGATGCCGAGCGTCGTCAGGATCGAGCGAACGATGTTCGCGAAGATCTGCTGCAGGGCAAGCACGACCGTCTGGAAGATGATGCGCGGGATGAGCATCATGCGGTGGCTCCCTGTGCGAGAGAGGCGGCCGTCGACGCCGCCAGACGAAGGTACGTCTGGTGCGTGGGGTCGTCGGCGGTCGGGTGGTCCGAGAGGATGCGGCCGTCACGCAGGCGAACGATCCTGTGGGCGTGCCCGGCGATGTCCTCCTCGTGCGTCACAATCACGATCGTCTGTCCCTCGGCGTGCAGTTGCTTGAACAGCATCATGATGTCGTCGCTCGTCTTGGAGTCGAGGTTGCCCGTTGGTTCGTCCGCGAGCAGAATGCTCGGGTTGGTGACCAGCGCCCGTGCGATCGCGACGCGCTGTCGCTGTCCGCCGGAAAGCTGGTTGGGGCGGTGGGTCATGCGCTGGGCCAGGCCGACGCGTTCGAGGCTCTTGCGGGCCATGGCGCGGGCGCTGAGCCAGTACCGCGAGGAGTAGATCAGCGGGAGCATCACGTTCGCCAGGGCGGTCGCTCTGGGGAGCAGCTCGAAGCTCTGGAAGACAAAGCCGATTTCCTGATTGCGCACGCGTGCGAGCTGAGAGGCGCTCATCCGATGTGTCGGCTTGCCCGCCAGCTCGTACGAGCCGGCGGTGGGGCGGTCGAGGCAGCCCAGGATGTTCATGAGCGTGCTCTTGCCCGAGCCGCTCGATCCCATGATCGCGACGAACTCGTTGCGGCGGATGTCGAGATCGACGCCGGCCAGCGCGCGGACCTTCTCGGTGCCCATCCGGTACACCTTCTCGAGCCCGCGGATGCGGATCGCGATGTCCACGCTGCTCACGCGATCCTCCTTATGTGGATGGTGTGTCCGACTTGGGTGATTCGGCGGGCTTCGCGGCGTCGCCCGTGCCGGGCTCCTTCTTCGCGGGATCTTCCGCGACGACCCGCGAATCCTCCTTCAGACCGTTGAGCGCCTTGAACGGCCCACTGATGATCTTTGTCCCCTCGGTCAGGCCCTGGAGCACGACCGTGTCGGTCAGATCGCTCGGTCCGATCGCGACCGGCGTGGTCTTGACCTTCCCGCTCTCGTACACGTAGACCAGCCGCACAAACTTCTTGGTCCGGTCGATCACGGTGCTCTCGCGCAGGACGGAGGCGGGCAGTTCATCCAGCGGCCGGTCGATCACCGACTGGGTTGGTATCTTCAGAACATCGCGGAACGTCTCGACCTCGATGTCCACGTTCGCGATCATCCCGCTGAGAAAGTTGTCCGCGGGCAGGTTGACCCGGATTTCCGTCTCGAAGAACGTTGTCCCGTCACGATCCGTCTGCTTGGTCGGACGGATGCGCTCGACCTCGCCGACGAAGGTCTTCCCCGCGAAGGCGTTGATGGTCACGCGGCACTTCTGCCCCGGTTGCACCGGGGCGATGTTCGCCTCGTCGACGCGGGCCTTCATCAGCATGTCGCTCAGGTCCGCGACCTGCATGATCACCGAGCCAGGATTGTTCAGCGTGCCCACCATCACCAGTTCGCCCACTTCCGCCACGCGATTGCTCACCACGCCGTCGATCGGCGAGACGATCGTGGTGTTGCCCAGGTCCTTCTCAGCCCGGCGGATGTTGGCCTCCGCGATCTCGATCTCGCGCTGTCCCTGTTCGAAGGCGGCCTTCGCACGGTCGTACGCGGTCTTGGCCTCGTCGAACTGGGCGGGCGACATGTCCCTGCTCTCAAGCAGTTCCTTGCGCCGACGCATCTCGCGGTCGGCGTTCTCCATGCCGGCGCGAAGGCCGTCGAGGGCAGCCTCCGCGCTCCGCTTGCGTGCCTTGGCCGAGTCGAGGGCGGCCGCGAGATCCTCCGCATCCAGACGAACGATCACATCGCCCTTGCGAACCCTCTGACCTTCGAGGAACGGAAGCTGGACGATTCGAGCGACCACCTGCGCCGAGATATCAACCTTTGTTCGGGGCATGATCGTGCCCGGCGCGCTGATCGTGCGCACAAGGTCACCCCGGCGCACTTCGGCCACACGCACCGTAACCGGCTTCATGCCGGGATTGAACTGCTCCTGCAATTCTCGGAGCTTGCCGGATGAATTCAGCCAATACCCGCTCCCCACGCACCCCAGCGCGAGCACCAAAACCAGACCGATCAGCCATTTCCACACGAGGCGAACCTCCTCGATACACGCCCGATCATGCGGGGACTCCCCGCCATCCGACCATCCTTGGGAGGACCAGCCCCCTCGTTGCACGAAGCAGGATTCAACTCTACACCCGTCCACCCTGCAGGGTTGCGGCAATCGCCCGCTCCAACGCCGCGCTGAAACGAACTCCGGCGCCGGTCCGGTCGCACAGTGTCGAGGTCAGCAGGCGGGATCGCAATGTTCGGCGGCACTCCGCAAGCCCGGCCCGGTCATCGGCAAGGGCGCACGCCGTGCGCACAAACCCCTCCTCGTCCTCGGCAACCCACTCGCTGAGTCCGGCCGCGTGCAGAATCGACCGACCCACTCGGGCGGCATGCGTTCGTCCCGAGAGCGTGACCACCGGCACACCCATCCACAGAGCCTCGCACGTCGTCGTCGTGCCGTTGTAGGGGGTGGGATCGAGTGCCACGTCGACCCGGCGATACAGCGCAAGATGCTCCGCGTGCGAGGGCACAAAGGGAACCAGATCGATGCGGCCCGGGTCTATCCCGTGCGCACCGAACCGCGACAGCACCCGCTCGGCAAGCGAGGCGGACCCGAGCGATCGGGCCTTGAGCAGCAGCCTCGACCCTTCTCGTTCCTGAAGCACGCGCGACCACAGGGCGATGGTGGTGCCCGAAAGCTTGCTGATCACATTGAACGAGCCGAACGTGATCGGGCCAGCATCGCGGGCCGGCGCTTCTGGGGCGTGTGTTCGCCCCTCGATCACCTCGCGGGGCGAGAAGCAGAGAAAGCACCCTTCCGTGCGCACAAGCGGCTCGGTCGCGTAGGTCTCGGAGCCGGGCGGGTCCGTCTGGTGGTCCACGATCCGGGCCTGCACCTGTCTGAGACCGGTGGTGTTCGGGTATCCGAGGTATGTCACCTGCACCGGGGCGGGGCGGCGTGCGATGACCGGCAGAGCGTGCCCCGCGGTGATGCCCGAAAGCTCGACGAGCACGTGCACGCCGGCCTTTCGGATCGCCTGCTCGATCGACGCGTGGGATGCCCGGGGGAGGGCGTGCCACACGTCCACGCGCGAGCGCAGCAGCGAGGTCATCGCGTCGGACTCGCCCGTGAAGAACCCGTGAACACGCCATCGATCGCGTGGCAGCCCGGACAGAATCGGCTCGATGAAGTAGGCGACGGAGTGCTCGCGAAAGTCGGGCGAGAGGAATCCGATGTTGAGCACGCCGTCAAGCGAGGAGGGAGGCGGCGGGGCGGGCGGGTGTGCCGACTCAACAAGACGACCAAAGGTCGCGTGATCGGCGGCGCACTGCGCGGGCGTGATCAGGTCGGAGTAGTTGCCGAGGTTTGCCAGCGTGCCGGCCGCGGTGACGTCGCCGGGCTGCCGAGCGAGGTGATCCCTTAACAGCGACACGGCCTCGTCCGCGCGGGCGGTTTCGATCAGCACGAGCGCGAGGTTGTTGACCGCAGGCCCCAGGTTCGGACGCAGCGCGATCGCCTCGCGCAGCAATTGCTCCGCCCGGTCGTACTGCAGATCTCGGACGAGGATCATCGCGAGATTGACCCGGGCTGCGTAGAGCTTTTGGTCAAGTGCGAGCCCGCGACCGAGCAGCTTTGTCGCCTGCGGGATCTTTCCAAGGTGCATCAGGACTTCACCCTGGAACGCCTTGTACAGACCGACGGTCGGCGCGGACGCGGCGGCCCGCTCGGCGTGCAGCAGAGCGAGATCGTCCTGTCCCTGTTCGTGGAGCAGCCCGGCGAGGGTGTAGTTGAGTGAGGCGTCGCCGGGCGACTTCTTCAGGGCGGCCTGAAGGCTTCGCATCGCCTCGGCCTTCATCCCGAGGTTCAGCAGTTGCATCGCGCCGGCGACCGCGGGGTGCTCCGACATCAGGCCTCCGCTCCCAAAAAGAGGCGCACACTGCGTCGGGCTTGGCTCTCAGAGTGCCTGACGTCGTTCAGATCGCGGAGCGTGGAGACGCCCAGATCGTCCATCGCGCGGCGGACAGCCGGAACGATCGATCCGAAGCCGCAACGTCCCGACAGGAAGAGTTCGACCGCCTGTTCGTTCGCCGCATTGAGGATTGCGCCCGCGTTGCCACCGTCGCGCAGGACACGATCGGCAAGCGCGAGCGCGGGATATCGCTCGGGATCGGCGGGCACGAACCGCAGCGAGCCCAGCGTCGCGGGATCGAGCCTCGAGGCAAGCCCCGGCGGGCGATGAGGCCACGCAACGGCGATTTGGATCGGCGTTCGCATATCGGGCGAACCGAGCTGCGCAACGACGCTGCCATCGGCGTACTCGACCAGGGCGTGCACGATGGACTGGGGATGGATCACCGCGGCGAGTCGGTCCGCCTCGAGCCCGAAGAGCCACGACGCCTCGATGAGCTCGAGGCATTTGTTCATGAGCGAGGCTGAGTCGACCGTCACCTTGGGGCCCATCGCCCAGGTCGGATGTTGGAGCACCTGCTCAACGCTCGCGCTCTGGAGCTTGTCCAGCGGGAGATCGCGGAGAGCGCCGCCCGAGGCGGTCAGGGTGACTCGGGTGATGTGCCCCCCCAGCTTCATGGGCGGGGAGCGATCCGCGACCCTCGGCGAGATCGCCTGCCACACGCCCGAATGCTCGCTGTCCACGGGGAGAAGCCTCGCCCCCGTGCGTTCGGCAAGGGGCACAACGAGCGAGCCCGCGGCGACGAGCGTTTCCTTGTTGGCCAGTGCGACATCACGCCCGAGCTCAACCGCGGCGAGCGTGGGGGCAAGCCCTGCCGAGCCCACGATACCCGCGACGATCAGGTCGCACGGTAACTCACGAACAAGGCGTTCGGCAGCGTCGGGTCCGACGAATCCGCGCACCCCCGGAGGTAGCGGCACCGGTTCGAGCAGGGCTGCCGCCGCGGGCCGCCACTGAGCGGCCTGGCGGACGAGCAGTTCGGCGTTGCGTCGGGCTGCGAGCCCGACGACCTCATATCGGTCCTCATGGACCCCCTTCTCGTGGAGCGCGTTGAGATGCGCGAGCACGTCGAGGGTCTGTGTCCCGATTGAGCCGGTCGAGCCGAGAACGATGACGCGGCGCGTGGGCATGGGCGTGGATCACTCGGGCTTGGGACGCTTGTTGAGCTCGATTGGCGTGAGCTTTCGGCGATTGAAGTAGAGAGGCCGCACGGGCTTGACGCCGGGCTCGGCCGGGGCGGGCGCTCGCGTGTCGGGCTTGGGTTCCGGCAGCGGTTCGCGGCGGCCGGAGCGTGAACGATCGCCGCCTTCCCGACGGGGCTCGCGACGGTCATCACGCTTGTCCTCTCGGGGAGGGCGTTGCTGAGGCGGCCGTGGTGCGCCCTGCTCGGCGTTGCCGCGAGGAGCGGTGGCGGGCTGCCCCTGTTCGCCCTGTTCGCCGCCACGACCGCCACGACCACGCCGCCGCCGACGCCGACGACGACGGCCGTCGCCGGGCCCGCCTTCAGCGCCCGGCTGGGGGTTGGGTTCGCCCGTGCTCGGTGCTTCTCCTTCATCGCCGGCGTCCGGCTCGTCGTGCTCGGCGTCTTGCGGGCGTTGCGAAGCTTCCGCGGGCGTGCCCGCGTCTTCGTCGCCGTAGTCCCCCATGGATCCGACGATGGTGAATGGGGTCACTTCGTCGGTGGGCACGGGCTTGGGTGCGTGCGGGCGTTCGCGGGGTCCTGCCTGATCGGCCTGCGGAAGTGTGCCCGCCTCGCCCGTCGGGCTGCCACGCCCGCGCCCGCGGCGGCGACGGCAGATCGGAAGGGCGTCGGG
>DDSG01000051.1 GCA_002343325.1 Phycisphaerales bacterium UBA2396
GGGTCCGGCAGGCGTGCGAACACCACCCCGCTCTGCTCGACCGCACGCCAGGCCACGACGATGCGGTCTTCCGGCGCCGGCGGCGGGCCCGCCACCGCAAGCCGCCGGAGCGCACCGGCGTCCTCCTCCCGGATCGTGCCCGCCGTCCACTTGAGCATCGGCGCCCGCTCTCCCGTCAGGGCCGGCCGATCCGACGCTGGCGGCACGCTGTCCCGCAGGCGGCGGTACTTCTCCTTCGGGTCCGCGTTGGGCTCGGACTGGGTCTCCACCGGTCCGGCATCGCCCGCCGTTTCGATGTCCCTCGCGTGGACATACGCGTGCAGGGCGGCCGCCATGCGTTCGAGCCTCGCCATCGCCGCGGGGATATCGCGCAGCAGCGTCTCACTGAGCCCGGCGCACGAAGACTTGTACAGCAGCGCCTCGCGATCCCACACCGGAGCCCACCGCCTCACCGCCTCCGCCCTGGCTCGCGCGTCGTCCAGATGGTGCTGGCACCGCTGCAACGCCCGTCGCTCCTCGACCACAGACGCCGGCTCGGGCGCTCGGCTGAGCTGCTTGCGAGAGATCGCCGCCTTCGCCGCCTGGACCTTGTCTTCCCGCCGGCGGATCTCCGCTTTCCAGAACGACGGGCGGTCGTGGCTCAGCCATTGCCCGACCCGCGCCACCTCCGCGTCCACGCCCGAAATCACCGCGCCCGCCTCCTCGGCGAACTTTGCCAGGGCGGCCTTCACGTCCCGCAGAACATCGATCTCGCTGACTTTCGCCTGCTCGGCCATTGGTGTTCGCTACCGCTGGTTCAGATACTCCTCGATCTTCTCCGCCTTGCGGAGCAGAAACGGGATGTGCTTGTCCGCCGAATCCGTGAACCGGGCGATCGTCTTGAGCGTCGCCTCGAACTCCTCGGCGAACTTCGCGTGCTCCTGGTCACGCCAGCTCTGCGACAGATCGTTCATCCGCCCCTGCAACGCCGCCAACTGGTTCATCAGGTTCCCGTTGAACCTCTTGAGGTCCTGCGCAAATCGCCGTAACTCGGCCGGATCGACTACTGCTTTGGCCATGACAACATCCTCTCGCGATGCGTCGGCGCGAGCACGCTCGGGCCGGGCGTGATCATCGTACCGGATCCGCCTCTCCCACGCGAAAGAAACGTACGTACCCGGCCCGATGTCGGTTTCGATCCCGCCGCGGGCTCAGCCCTGCCTTTGCTCCTTCTTCTCCCAGAACATCAGGAAGAACAGCACCGCGATCGCACCCGCCGCGATCGCCGGGGCCATCCACACCTTCGCCCAATCCACGCTCGCGAGGAACTTGGCCGTCCCCTCCGCGAACGCCGCATCCGTCCCGACTTTGCGCAGCGCCTCGCCCTCGGCCTGCAACGCCGCGGCGTTCTCCGCAGTGTTGTTCGCCACCAGCCGACCGAACACCTGCGCTCCGATCCCCAGCCCAAGCCCCTGCGTCAGCAGCACCAGGAACCCCTGCGCCTGCGAGCGCAGTTCCTTCGGGGCGGCCCGATCCACATAGATGAACCCCGTCACGAAGAAGAAGTCGTAGCAGATCCCGTGCAGGATGATCCCCGCCAGCACCATCCACGCCACGCCCGTGTCCGACGCCTGCGCGAACAGCACATACCGCGCCACCCACGCCAGCATCCCCACCAGCAGCATCCACTTCACGCCGAGCCTCGCGAAGAACAGCGGCATCAGCAGCATGAACACGATCTCGGACATCTGCCCGAACGTCATCGTCACCGGCACGTTCTTGACCCCCGCGTGCCCGGCGAACGTCGGCGCAAAGCCGTAGTACCCCGCCAGCGGGATGCACAGCAGGAAAGACGCGATCGCAAAGACCGCAAAGTTCCGCACCTTGAGCAGCTTCAACGTCCCCAGACCCAGGATCTCCGAGACGCGGATCTCCTTGCCCTTGGACGCCGGGGGTGTATGGGGCAGCATGAAGGAGAACAGCCCGAGCAGGATCCCCGCCGCCCCGGCCACCTCAAAGAACCGGCCGGGAGCTTCGTCCGTGATCACCGCCGCCACCGCAAAGCCCGCCACGATCCACCCGATCGTCCCCAGAACCCGCACCACCGGGAACTCCTTCTCGGGGCTCCGGATGTGCGTGAAGGCAACCGAATTACTCAGCCCGAGCGTGGGCATGTAGCACAGCATGTGGAACAACAAGCACGCCAGGAACGGCTGGTGCGAGGGCTGCACAACCGCGTCCGGCACCACCTCCGCCCCCGCCGCGGGCAAAAGCCGCGGCGCAGCGATCAACGCCGCCCCGCCCAGCACGTGCAGCACACCCAACACGCGCTGCGCCGAGAAGAACCGGTCGGCGATGATCCCGAGAAAGAACGGCGACACGATCGCCGCGATCGGACCCACCGTGTACGCGTGCCCGATCGAGTCGCCCATCCCCGCCTTGCCCATGTACGGGCCCAGTGTGACATACCACGCGCCCCACACAAAGAACTGCAGAAACATCATGACCGACAACTGGACCATCGCCACAGGCGACGTGCGGGCGATCTCTGGGGTAGACATCGGCGTCGGACTCCGTCACCGGCCCCGCCAGTCGCCGCGCACGCGGCATGCTCGCGGTATGCTCGCCGGCATGAGCCTTCACCATACACGATCCCTCGCCCCGCTGACGCTCGCTCTCTTCTGCGGGCTCTGTGAGTTGCCACACGCCGCCGCTCAGCACGCTCCCCGGGCGGCCGCCGCACCCAACACCCCCGACGCTGACCGCATGAGCTGGTGGCGCGAGGCCCGCTTCGGCATGTTCATCCACTGGGGGCTCTACGCCATCCCCGCCGGCGAATGGAACGGCAAGCCCGTCGGTGGCGTGGGCGAGTGGATCCTCAACTCGGCCCAGATCAAGGTCGCCGACTACGAACCTCTCGCCGCCCAGTTCAACCCCGTCGACTTCAACGCCGAGCAGTGGGCCAAAGCCGCCGCCGACGCCGGCATGAAGTACGTCGTCATCACCAGCAAGCACCACGACGGCTTCTGCCTCTTCGACAGCAAGCACACCACGTGGGACGTCGCCGACGCTACCCCCTTCAAACGCGACATCCTCAAGGAACTCGCACCCGCCGTCCGCGCCCAGGGCATGCAGATGTGCTGGTACCACTCCATCATGGACTGGCACCACCCAGACTATCTCCCACGCCGATCCTGGGACCCAAGGCCCGAACTCAAGCCCGATTTCGACCGCTTCAACACCTACCTCGAATCTCAGGTCACCGAACTGCTCACCAACTATGGGCCCATCGGCGTCATGTGGTTCGACGGCGAGTGGGAGAACACCTGGACCAACCCCCGCGGCAAACGCCTCTACGACCTCTGCCGAGCCATCCAGCCCTCCGTCATCGTCAACAACCGCGTCGGCAAAGGCCGCCAAGGCATGCAGGGCATGACCGCCGACGGCGACCACCCGGGCGATTTCGGCACGCCCGAACAGGAAATCCCCTCCACCGGCATCCCCGGCGTCGACTGGGAATCCTGCATGACCATGAACGACACCTGGGGCTTCAAAAAAGACGACCTCAACTGGAAGTCCACCACCACCCTCGTCCGCAACCTCGTCGACTGCGCCAGCAAGGGCGGGAACTACCTCCTCAACGTCGGCCCGGCCGCCCGAGGCCGAATCCCCGATGCCTCCCTCGACCGGCTCCGCGAGATCGGCCAGTGGATGAAGCTCAACAGCGCCTCGATCTACGGCACGCAGGCCGGGCCCTTCCGCAAGCTCCCCTTCGGCCGCGCCACCACCAAGGGCAACACCCTCTACGTCCACGTATTCGACTGGCCCAAGGACGGCTCCGTCCGCCTCCCCGGGCTCACCACCAAGGTCACCACCGCCGCCTTCCTCGCCGCCCCGGGACGCTCGATCGACTGGACCAGCGACCCCGACGGCGTCACGCTGCGACTGGGCGAGCTGCCCGTCGACCCGCACGCCAGCGTGATCGAGATCACCCTCGCCGGCGCACCTGCCGTCGTCGACGCCGGCATCCGCCCCGATGCCGCCGGCAACTTTGATCTTGATGCCCAGGACGCGGAAACCACCGGCTCCGCCCGATACGAAGCCGAGCACGACAAACGTGCCATCGGCTTCTGGACAAACCACAAGGACCGCGTGCGATGGTCCGTCAAGACGCCCGACGCGGGCACGTACGAGGTCTACATCACCTACGCCAGCGACCCGAAGATCGGCGGGGGCACCTTCCGCGTCTCCACCTCGGACGCCGCCATCGAAGGCCGAGCCACCCCCACCGGGTCCTGGACCGATTTCCGCCGCGAACTGGTCGGGTCGATCCGCCTGCCCGCCGGCGCCAGCGTGCCGCTGGACATCACCCCCATCGCGATCCCCAACGGAGCTCTGATGAATCTCCGCCGCGTCGAACTCGTGCGCCAAAAATGAAAGACGGGCGTGCGTGGCTTCGGCCAACACAACGCCCGCCCACTCAGGAGGCTCTGAGAATTACTTCTTGCTCGGCAGGATCACCGTGTCGATCACGTGGATCACGCCGTTGCTCGCGTCCAGATCCGTCGCGGTCAGGTTGGCGCCGTTGACCGTCGCCTTGCCCTTCTCGCTCTTGATCGCGATCTCGCCGCCCTGCAGCGTCTTGGCCTTGCCGGCCTTGAGCGCCGCGTCGCTGAACACGCGACCGGACACCACGTGGAACTTCAGGATCTCCTGGAGCTGCGCTTTGTTCTCAGGCTTCAGCAGGCTCTCGACCGTCTCCTTCGGAAGCTTCGCGAACGCGTCGTCCGTCGGCGCGAACACCGTGAAGGGGCCCTCGCCCGACAGCGCACCGATCAGGTCGGCCTTCTCGAGCAGCATCGCGAGCGTCTTGAAGTTGCTCGCCTCGGCCGCCGTCTGAACAACCGTCTTGTCCGACGGCAGGATCACCGTGTCGATCACGTGGATCACGCCGTTGGTCGCCTCGATGTCCGCCTTCGTGACCTTCGCCTTATCGACCGTCACGGCGCCCTTCTCGGCAACGATGTCGATCCGCTGGCCGGCCAGCGTCTCGACCGAGCCGCTCTTGACGTCCTTGGCCATCACGTTCCCGCTGACCACGTGGTACTTCAGGATGGCCGTCAGCTTCGCCTTGTTCTCAGGCTTCAGCAGCGTCTCGACCGTGCCTTTGGGGAGCTTGGCGAAGGCCTCGTCCGTCGGGGCGAAGACCGTGAAGGGGCCCTTGCCCTTGAGCGCCTCGACCAGACCCGCCGCCTTCAGCGCCGCCGCCAGCGTGTTGAACGAACCCGCCGCGACCGCCGTGTCGACGATGTCCTTCTTGTCGCCGGCCTCTTCAACGACCTCGCGGGCCGTCATCGTCGGGCACTCGGCCTTGGTGGCCTTGTCGGTGCAGGTCGTCGAGCACTGCCCGTAGACCGTCCCGGCCGAGGCCACCAGCGTCAGGGCAAACATCGAAACAAGGGTCGTCTTCATGCGAGAACTCCGTGGGAATCCCGACAAACCGAGCGACGTCCTCGCCCCCAACCGTGGGGGCCTTTCTCGGGGACGCCGGTTCTTCGTCGGACGCCCTTGCTTTCGAACCTCCCCGCGTCCCAGATTCACGCGAAAGCAGTGAGAACCCAATCAACGACCGGACACAACGCTCCTGAATGAGGATCCGCGCCGCCTGTCCGGGTCCTGCTTGGACATCCCCAGCGTGTGTGCCTACACTCCCCGCCCTACCGGGTGCGATTGCGCCCCCGCCGGAGCGTGTACTCTCATGAAGAACAAGACTCACAAAGGCCTTCTGAAGCGGATCCGCATCTCCAAGTCGGGGAAGGTCCGCCACCGCACCGCCGGGCACAAGCACTTGCGCTCGGGCAAGGGCGGCAAGCGCCTCCGCCAGATGCGGAAGAACCCCTTCATCGCCGACGCTGACGCAAAGCGTCTCGAGAAGCTCCTCTTCCGTCGTCTCCGCGGTCGCACGCAGCCCCGCACGGCTCTCCGCAAGAGCCCCACCCCCGCCGAGCGAAAGGCCGCCCAGGCCGCCAAGCGAGCCGCCGCCAAGGCCGCCGCCGCCGGCAAGGCCACCTCGTCCAAATAAGTCCTTGACCCACAACCGTCCGACGGGTTCAAGCCGGCCTGAACGCCGCCCCGACATCGGACACAGCAGGAGATCGAATCATGCCACGCGTTCGTAAGGGTGCAGCCCGGGCCCAGGCCCGCAAGAGGGTTCTCCGCAAGGCCCGCGGGTACTACGGCAGCAACAGCAAGCACTGGTACCGCGCTCGCAACGCCATCATCCGCGCCGGCGTCTACGCCTACCGCGACCGCCGCAACCGCAAGCGCGACATGCGCGCCCTCTGGATCACCCGCATCACCGCCGCCTGCCGCATGCGCGGCGTCCGCTACAGCCTCTTCCTCAACGGGCTCAAGCACGCCGGCATCGTCCTCAACCGCAAGATGCTCAGCGAGATCGCCATCCGCGATCCCAAGCTCTTCGACGTCATCGCTGACAAGGCGATCAAGGCGTCCAAGGCCCAGCCCGCAAAGGCCGCCTGAGCCGTCTCCTCACGACACGTTCAGCGGGCTCGGCCTCCACGCCGGGCCCGTTTCGTTTTTCCCCCCGCACCGCCTCTACCATCACGCTTTCACGAGGACCTCGCGCATGACTCCCTCCTGGTGGGCAACCAATCTCTACGAGATCAGCCCCATCCTGCTCGTCTCCTGGATCTTCTGGGTTGTCTTCTCCGTCGTCCTCCACGAGCTCGGCCACGGCTGGGCCGCCCTCCGCTGCGGCGACACCACCCCGCGAGACCTCGGCCACATGACCTGGAACCCCATCGTCCACATGGGCATGTTCGGCATCATCGTCTTCGCACTCCTCGGGCTCGCCTTCGGCGCAATGCCCGTCGACCCCTCACGCATGCGAGGCAGGCACGCTCCCGCCTACGTCTACGTCTCGGGCCCCACCATGAACCTCGGGCTCGCCTTCACCGCCGCCATTGCCGCCGCTGTCTGGCTCCGCGCCGCCCCCGGATCCCTCCCGCAGCAGTCCGTCACCAACGTCCTCCTCTTCCTCCAGGTCGGCGTTGGGCTCAACTGCATGCTCTTCCTCTTCAACCTCATCCCCGTCCCGCCGCTCGACGGCTCACGCATCGCCGCCCACTACATCAGGCCCTACGCGGACTTCCTCGACACCGACGCGGGACGCTTCTTCTCCTTCTTCGGCTTCGCCCTGCTCTTCCTCTTTGGCGGCGGGCTCATCGTCCCCGTCGCCGACTCCATGGGCGTCTCGCTCGTCCGGCTCGCCTTCAGCCTGATCGGCGGCTCCTCCGGGCCCTGAGCAATCGCCGCTCACCGCGTCCAGATCGCCGGCTCCGACATGTTGCCCACGCGGTCCACCGCCCACACCGCCGCCGCGTCGATCGCACCGGGCACACTCGTGGCTCGCACCCGCCGCTCGCCCCCCGGCGCGATGCGCACCGTCCACCGCCCACCCGACTCCGAGCCCGACCTGACCGCCACCACCCACACCCGCGCGGGCTCCGCCGACCCCGGCTCAAACTCAACCCACACTTCCGCGTCCCCGCTCACGCGAACCGTCGGGCTCGCGGGCCCCTTCGCGTCGATCCACGCCATCGAAGGCACGAGCGCAGCCTCCGCATACACGCCCTTGGTCAAAAGCTCCGCCACACCCGCCGCGTTTCCCGTAATCGCCTTCGCCGAGAAGTGGATGTTCCCCCCGGCCCCTTCACGCTTCCGCGTTTCTTCCACCTGCGCCGCGATCTCGCCCGCCTCCCACCCCGACTTGGCCTCGGGCAGCAGCCGGCTCGTGAAGTTCCCGGGCCACACCGCACGACCCTTCACGTTCTCGCCGATCCACCAGTCCAGCAGCGGGCCATACGGCTGCTGCGGCGCATCGATCTTCCAGTACAACTGCGGCGCCACGTAATCGAGCCACCCCTCACGCAGCCACTTCCTCGCGTCCGCGTGCAGTTTGTCATACGCGTCCATCCCCTTCACGCCCGGCGGATGCTCCGGACGCCAGATCCCAAACGGGCTGATCCCCACCTTCACATGCGGCTTGCTCGCCTTGATGTCCCGGTACATCCGCTCCACGAACCGATCGATGTTCGACCGCCGCCAATCCTCACGCGAAAGCGTCGACCCCGGCGCTCGCTTGTACTTCGCGAACGACGCGTCATCCGGGAACGCCTCGCCCGCCTTCGGATACGGGTAAAAGTAATCGTCGATGTGAAGCCCGTCGATGTCATACCGCATGACCAGATCCATGATCACACGCATCGCGTGGTCCTGCGCCTCCCCCTCGCCCGGATCAAGCCACAGGTACCCGTCATACTTCCGCACCAGGTCCGGCCGCGTCCGGCTGATGTGCGAGGGCGCATCGGGCTTCTCCGCCTTGATGTGCCTCGCCCGGAACGGGTTCACCCACACGTGCAGCTCCATCCCGCGGGCGTGCGTCTCCTCGATCCAGAACGCCAGCGGGTCATACTCGGGAACGGGCCCCTTCCCCGATTCGCCCGTCAGAAACTCAGACCAGGGCTCGATCGAGGAGCGATACACCGCGTCGCACGCCGGCCTGGCCTGAAAGATCACCGCGTTCAGGCCCGCACGCTTCAGCGCGTCGAGCATCGCCACCGCTTCCTCTCGCTGCTGCGCGGGAGAAAGGTCCTTGCGCGAAGGCCAATCGATGTTCGCCACCGTCGCCACCCACGCCCCGCGGAACTCGCGACGGATCTCGGGCAACTCCACGCCACCAGGATCCGCGCGAACCCACGGCCGATCCGTGGCGTGTGCGGGCATCCATGCCATCGCCGCCAAGAGCATCATGCGCTTCATGCGCGCCAGTGTACGCCCGCACCGCTCACCCCGCCCACACTACATCCACCCAAGCCCTACGCCACCACCGAGATCAGCGCCGACAACGACCCCTCCGCCGTCAGCGACGCCCCGCCTGCGCACGCCGCCGGCACCAGGCACGTCTGACCCGCCGCCAACGTCACCGCTTCCATCCCCACGCACTTCAGCACCCCACGCCCCGACAGCATCATCACCACCGCGGGCGCGTCCTCACCACCCACCGCCACCGAACCGCCCGACGGCAGCGACACCCCGTCCACCGTGAAGAACTCCGTGGTCACAAGCCTCGATCGGCTCCGCCCCGGCTCGATCCGCGTCGCCGCCGGCGCCGGGCCCCATTCGATGCACTCCAGAGCCTGCGACACGTGCAATTCCCGCCCCTCTCGCCCCCAGTCGTACACCCGGTACGTCGTGTCGCTGGGCGTCTGCACCTCCGCCACCAGCACCCCCGCCCCCAGCGCGTGGCACGTCCCGCTCGGCAGGTTGTGGCACTCCCCCACCACCGCCGGCACCGCCACCATGTCCTCAACCACTTCCCCCGTCGCGATGTGCTTCTCGAACGCCGACCGCGTCACCCCTGGCTTCACGCCCTTGTAGATCACGCTGCCGGGTTCGGCCGCCATGATGTACCAGCACTCCGTCTTCAGGTGCGCCCCCGCATGCCTCGCCGCATACGCCGGGCTCGGGTGAACCTGCACCGACAGATTCTCCCTCGCGTCCAGGAACTTCACCAGCAGCGGAAACCCGCCCGTCGGCGTCAGCTTCGCCCGCCCCAGCAATCCGCGTCCCCACGCCGACACCGCGTCGCGGATCGTCCGCCCCGACATCGGCCCGCCCACGATCTTGGAATGCGCCGCCCCGCCGCCGCCCCCCGAGGCCGACGTCGACGCCAGATCCGCCAACTCCCAACTCTCGCCGATCGCCAGCCCGGGCGGCAGGTGCTTGCCAAACGCCTCCAGCCGGCGCCCGCCCCACACCTTGTCCTTCAGGATCGGCTCAAACACCAGGGGCGACGGCACAGTGGGGCTGCTCATGCGACCTACTCTCGGCTCGCGCCCACCCCGCGCTTCACCCAACACGCGGCCATGCGACCGCTCGCCCGTCGCTCACAAGTTACACGGACATGCCCAGGATCTTCGCCTCGAAGGTCACCTTGTCCTTCACGACGCCCATCACGTCGCACAAGAACCGACGACGCCCAACCTTGATGTCCCGGCACAGGATCAGCAGGTCGTCCCCCGGCACCACCATCGAACGGAACAGCGCCTCTTCGATCTTGCAGAAGACCGAAAGCCCCGCGTCCGGATAACGCCGGTAGTACAAGTACGCCGCCAGTTGGGCGCCCGACTCAACCTGCATCACCCCGGGATAGATAGGCCTTCCCGGGAAATGCCCCTGGCACCAGAACTCATCATCCCGCACGCGCTTGATGCCCAGACCTTTGGAGTAATCCGGCACGTGCCAGACCACCCCATCGATCAGCATCATCGCGCCGCGATGCGGGATCACCTGCGCGATCGCGTCCCGGTCCGCCACTCGGGCGGCAAGGTCGATCCCCGCAAGCTCAAAGAGAAACCGACTCGCCGCGCCCTCGCCGGGCCCGGCCTCACTGCTTGGCGTCGCCTGCATCACGGGATTCCAGAATGGCCGCTCGGATCTGCTGCGCCAGGTCCTTCACGTCCTGCATCGATTTCCGCACGCGCACGCCAGCGGCCTTGTTCCCGCCCTTCCACTTCAGGAGATCCGCCTCGGTCTCCACAATCACCTTCTTGAGTGTTTCGAAGTGCTCCATGCGAACCTCCTGAACGAGGATGTACCCGATCAAAGCCCGGACACGCCGGGCCTCGCGGTTCAATAGTGGCCCCCCTGACGCGCCAAGGCAAGCGGGACGCTCCGGACCGGGGAAATCCTTGGGTTTCGCGGACCGTCAGTGCACCTGAGGAAGAAACCTCTCCAGGACATCCAACGCCGCTCGCACGTATCGGGTGTTGTGTTCACGATCGATGAACAGCGGCACCACCGCCGCCATCAGCACACGACGGGCGACGGCCACCTCCGTGTACTGCGGATCCACCGACAGCCCGGCCTCGCGACGCAGACGCGCCAGCGTCGACAACGGCTTGACCCCCATCAGCAACTCGCTGTGCCCCCAGAACTGCCTTTCCAAATACAACGCGTCCTCGATCCAGTGCCCGGGATGAACCAGCGCAAGATCGATCAGCACGCAGCGGCCGGGCTGATTCTGCCCCGGAGCCGCCGCTCGACGGAGGGCATTCCCCGGATGGAAGTCCCCGTGGCACCACGTGTTGATCTCCCGAGAGTTCCACCGGGCCACGACAAAGGGCAACCCCTTGTGCAGGTGACGCAGCGCGTCGAGCCACCGCGTGGCGTCCGCCATCTGGTGGGTCTTGACGGCCTCCTTCGCACGCGCAAGGTTTGCTTCCCAGTCGTACGTGCGCGGGACTTCGTCGATCGTGCGCACGGCCGAGGCCTTCGCATGAAACTCGTTGAGCGCCGCCAACGAGTCGTGCAGACCCTCGGCCGTCAGATTGGTTGACAGCGGTTTTCCGGCCAGCTTTTCGACGATGATCCAGCCGAGGTCGTACCCGCCCAGCTCATCCCCGGACGCCAGCATCCGGGGAACGACCGGATCGGGATCATCCGCGGGCGAAAGCAGCCTGCCCCAACGCAGCTCGACGGGGCCGACGGGCAGCTTGATCATCGCCTGGGGGCATTCCCCCCCGTTCCACGCGGCAAAGCCGGTCGATGCGCCCCCGTGCTGCCAGGCGGCACGGAACCACTCGATCCTTCCGAGCCGTCCGCCGCTCGCGCTGTGCAGCGCGGGCTCCAAGGCGGCGGCAAGGGCGTGTGCATCCGGCAACGTCTCGGACATACTCAGTCCTGGGTGCTCGGTGACTGTACCGCGCCGCGGCGGGGTGCTGCAAGTCCTCAGACCCAACCGATCGTTGATCCGTGTTATCCGGCCCGGCGGACTGACTCAAAGAGGGCAATGAGTTGCTGAGGGGTCAGCTTCTCGGCCCGCTCCGTCGGCGCGATGCCCTCGGGCCACGCGGCGAAACCCTTGAGGGTCGACCCGAGTTGCTTGCGCCGCTGCATGAACAGCTTCTGACAGAACTCGGCAAAGCCGACCGGATCGTCCGTGAGCGCCGTGGGCCGGCGCACGAGCTGCGCCATCGCGCTTGTCACCTCGGGGCGGGGCCAGAAGCACTCGGGGGGCAGTTTGGCGATCTTGCGTCCCTCCGCGATCGCGGCGGCGACGGCGGAGATCGTGCCGTAGGCGTCGCTGCCGGGCTTGGCGACGAGCCGATCCGCCACTTCGTCCTGCACCGTCACCCACATCCCGACACACGCCGGGTGGGACGTGAGCAGTGCGAGCAGCAGCGGCGTCGCCGCCCCGTACGGCAGATTCGCCACGAGCTTGAACGCCACCCCGTCACTCATCGCCCGCAGAATCTCCGGGTTCACCGCCCTCTTGCCGGCCAGACAATCCCCGCGGACGAGGGTGAATCGCGAATTGGAGCCCAGCCTCGCGACCAGCAGGTCGGCGAGATTGTCGTCGAGTTCGCAGGCGACCACGCGGGCGCCGCGGTCCAGAAGTTCTTCGGTCAGGGTCCCGGTGCCCGGGCCGACTTCGAGCACGACATCGCCCTCGCCAACGTGCGCCGCATCGACGAGCCGCTTGAGAAGATTGTGATCGACCAGAAAGTTCTGACCCAGCGCGTGCCTCGGCGAGAGCCCGTGCTCTTCGAGAATCCGGCGGATCTGGGCGAGGGTCTGCACGGCTTGGAGGTCCTTGGTCTCACCAGTCACGCGACAGGATGCGATCCAGCGCGTGCGCCACCCCGTGCTGATCGTTGGCGAGGGTCGTCCGTCCGGCGACACGCCTCACCTCGGGCACGGCGTTTCCCATCGCGATCCCCAGCCCGGCCCCGGCGATCATCGACACATCGTTGATCTCGTCGCCGATCGCCGCGACCCGCTCGGGCGCGATCCCCCACCGATCCGCCAGCACGCTCACCGCCGACCACTTCGTCGCCCCGCGATCGAACACTTCCAGGACGTGCAGGCTCTCGCCCGGGGGCAATTCGGCGTTGCGCTGCTCGTTGCTGACCGCGGGGAAGTTGTGCATGGTCATCCGGTCGCCGAAGGTCTCGCGCACGAGCCCGCGCAGCTTGGTCATCTCCCCCGAAAGCCCGCACGCACCGACCCGCACCGTGTGCTCGGGATGATCATCGTCGGCCAGATCCCGCACACGCCGAACCTTGACCTTCATCCGATCGAACCACCACTCGATCACCGGATCGACCCGGTGCCCGCGATCCCCACTTACAACCAGATAGTCGTACCCCGCCGCGACCGGGTCCTTGAGGATAATCGCGGCGTGCCCGTGCTCATGAATGAACCGCGTCGACACCTCGACCGCGTCGGGATCGATGGCGAACCGATGGATCGTCGAGCCCGTTCCGGGGCAGGCGATCATCGCGCCCCCCGCCACCACCACCGGGTCGCGCTGCTCGATCGCCTCGACGGCGTGCCTCGCCTCGATCAGCCCTCGACCCGTGCAGATCACCACCCGAATGCCCGCCGCCCGCGCACGCGCCACCGCCTCGCGGTTGGGCTCCGACACACGCCCCGAACGGTCGAACAGCGTGCCGTCCAGATCGATCGCGATCATGTCGTACCGTGGCCGATGCATCCGGATCGAGGGTAGTCAGGCACGCCGATGGCGGTAGGTCTTGCCGTCCGCTTCCCAGAGGTAGGACAGCGACGCGGCAACGCGCGGCGGCAGCAGCAGGCGGATCACAAACCGCACCACGCCCCGCCCGATGAACGCCCCGACCGTCACCCCGATCAGCAGAAGCCCAAGCAGCACCAGCCATGACGTCTGGGGCACGATCTCACGCGCCAGCGTCACCGCCCGGACATACCCCTCGACGAAGGTCGCGGGGGGACCCATGTTCGCCAAACGGATGGTCGCGCTCATCGCCACCGCGATCAGCCCCACGAGCACGGGGATCAGCACAAGCCTCATCCCGCGGAGCCCGGGCAGCAGCGACGCGAACACCATCCCCATCACGACGCCCCCCAGCGGAATCAGCGTGAGCGCGAGCACGATGCTCGTCCTCGCGGAGGTGGATCGGCCGAGTACCTCGCGAACTTTCTGCTCCCCCTCCGCACGCCACCATGCCTCGTTCACCGCCGCCCACGACCCCCAATTCCCAACGCTGGTGATCGTCTGGGTCACCGCGGCTTGCTGATTCGGGTACGCGTTGCGCAGCACGGCTGTCTGGTCCGTGCTCTGAAACCAGGCCCTGTGCTCGGCGGCGACGTGGGACGCGACTTCACGCTCGAATTCCTCACCCGTCGCCAGCGTGACACCGCCCGAGGCAAGCCCCGCCACGACAAATGCCACGAACACGAGCAGGGCGTATGCGCCGGCGAGCACGAAGGCCCAGCGTCTGGCCCAGCGCCCCAGCGACGGATACTCCTGCAGCCCCGCCACCGTCGCGCATTCCGGGCACCTGACGATGAGCAGGTTGTAATGAGGCTCGCGGAGGATCGACTGCCCGTACAGGTTGAACCCGCACTTGAGGCAGAGCCGATCGCCCCGGACTTCGCCCGTGCGTTGTTCGCCCGAGGTTGCATCACCTGTTGTCATGCGCCGCTCCTGAGCAGTCTTGCCCGACGCCGCCGCCACCGGAAAAGCCCTGACACCCCGACACTCCACGCCGCCCGCCCCAGCATGGCCAGCGGCTCGATCAGCACGACCACGATCCACGAAAGCCCGGCGGCCGTCAGCCAGACCACCAGCGGATTGGGGCCAAACTCCGGCGTCACGCCCTCGATCCCGCCGAAGGCAAGCCCGGCGTACACCGCGTACACGACGATCCCGATGGCGTGTAGCCCGAGCCAGATCCCAATCCGTGTGATGAGCGCTCTGTGGGTCACGGTCAGCCCCATCCAGAACGAGGCGAGACCGACCATGATCGCCAGCGCCGCCGCCACCTCGAGCTGCTCTCGCGTGTCGTGGCGTCGAATCGCCCGCGTGAGGCGTTCGAACGAGACCGAGGCGAACTGCGTCGCAAGGAACACCAGAAAGGCGGCGTGACCGATCAGCAGCGCCGCCGCCCCCGCACGAACCCGCGTCGCTCGCCACAGCTCGCGGATCGGGTCCCTCGCTCTGACGGAGACGCGCGAGCACTGCGGGCACCGCACCAGGAGCAGGGCATACCGCGGATCCGGCTCGGCCCGAATCCGGGCCAGGTCCGTGCCGCACTCCGGGCACACGTGCGAAAGAGGCATGCGAGAGGAGTATACGGAAACGCTGATCGGGCATTGCACAGCCCGGGCATCCGCCCCGCGGCGGGCAACGAAGCCACCGGCGTGAAGGAGATGCCCTCCAAGCCCTGCGCGTCGTGCGGGCGTTCGTTCGCCTGGCGCAAGAAGTGGGAACGCGATTGGCCCAACGTTCGCTATTGCTCCGACGCCTGTCGTCGCCGGGGTGTGCGTGCGGTGGATGAGCAGCTCGAGGCGGAGATCCTCCGGCTCATCGCTGGTCGGGCGTCGATCTGCCCGTCCGAGGCGGCACGGGCCGTGGCACCCGAGGGCTGGGAGTCGCTGATGGAACCGGCTCGTCACGCGGCCCGGCGTCTCGTGCGGGCGGGGCTCGCGGTCATCACGCAAGGGGGCAAGCCCGTTGATCCGGACACAGCCCGCGGGCCGATCCGAGTCAAGAAGGCGTAGACGCCTTGCCGGCCGCCGCGAACGAGCAGCCGCACTCCGGACAGATCGGGCGCGGCAGCCCGCCCAGGTCGTACCCGCACTGGCAGCAATGCGTGGGAACATCGTCTCCCGGTTCCTGGAGCCGGCCAAGGCGACGAAGCTCGGGGAAGAGCCCGGCGATCCCCGCGGCGACGACCATCGTGCCGATGCCCCCGCTCACCACGGACACCACCGGCCCGAACAGCCGCGCCACCGCCCCGCTCTCGAACGCCCCGAGTTCGTTGGAGCACTCGATGAAGACGGAGTTGACCGCCCCCACGCGGCCGCGCAGGTGATCGGGCGTGCGCACCTGAACCAGGACGTGGCGCACGACGACCGAGACGTTGTCGACCGCGCCCGCGATGAACAAGGCCGCGAGACTGAGCCAGAGGTTTTCGGAAAGCCCGAAGACGATCGTGGCGACGCCGAAGCCCGCGACCGACCAGATGAGGGCGGGCCCGGAACGCTTGATCGGAGGCGAGTGGGCGAGGTAGACGCCCATCGCGAAGGCGCCGACGTACGAAGACGCCCGCAGCACGCCGAGCCCGACAGGCCCGACGTGGAGAATGTCGGCGGCGAAGATGGGGAGCAGGGCCGTCGCCCCGCCGAGGAGCACCGCGAAGAGGTCGAGCGTGATCGCGCCCAGGATCGTCTTCTCGCGCCAGAGGTGACCCATGCCCGCCATCATCGAGGCGAACGTGTACTTTCCCGTGGCCGAGGCGAGGATGAGCGGGCGGATCCCCAGGACGCAGACCGCGAAGGCAAGATTGCACGCCGCACACATCGCGTAGACGGGCCAGGCGGACTTGGTCCACCAGATCAGCAGGCCGGCGAGCAAGGGGCCGGTCACCGCGGCCAGTTGGAACGCGCTGCTGCTCCACGCCACCGCGTTCTCGAAGATGCCCCGAGGAACGATCGTGGGCAGAAACGAACCCCGCGCGGGCCCGTTGAAAGCCCGGCAGCACCCCGTGAACACCAGGAGCAGGTAGACGAGCCAGATCGGGGCGTGGGCGTGAGAGACCAGGCACAGCCCGATCGCCGCCAGCGCGAACCCGACCTGCGAGATCGCGATAATCGCCCGACGCGAGTACAGGTCCGCCGTGTGGCCCGCGGGCAGAGCCAGAAGCACCACCGGCAGCGCGCGGGCGAGCCCCGTGTACCCCAGGTGCAAAGGGTCGTTCGTCCGCTCGTAGACCTCCCACCCCACCGCCGTCGCCAGCGCCTGAAGCCCCGTCGCCGCCAGGAAAAACCCAAGGGCGTACCGCTGATAGTTCGCGTTCCGCAGGGCAGCGTAGGCGTCATGCCTGTGAAGGTGTTGCGTCGGGTCGGAGGCCATCGCGTGCGGCACGGTATACCCCGTGCATCCCGATGTGTTGCACCCGCCGAGGCCGCACCCGGATTCTCAGACCCAACGCGATCTCAGACCCGCCAGCGCAGGCCGTCCGCACCCTCTCGCGTGACCGTCCGGTACAGCGTGTCCCGCTCGACGGGCACGAACCCCGCCTCGCGGATCGCCTTCTGCAACGTCCACACGTTGACTTCCTGGTGCGTCGTCGCGCCGCCGACTTTCGTGATGTCGTACCAGACGATCGTGCCGTCAATATCGTCCGCCCCGCTCTGCAGCATCAACTGCGCCATCGGCAGCGTCTGCATGATCCAGAACGCCTTGACGTGCGGAAAGTTGTCCAGCATGAGCCGTGCGATCGCCAGCGTCCGAAGGTTCTCCAGACCGCTCGGCCCGGGCAGGTGCTCCAGCTCGCTCCCGTCCGGAAAGAACGGCAGCGGGATGATCGTCTGGTAGTAGCCCGACCTGGGCGCGCCCCCCGAACCACCCTCCGCCCCGAACGCCACGTGCTCCGGCAGCGGCGTTCCGGGCCTGGTCAGCGTCACCACGGGCGCCGTCGATTCGTCGCGATACCCCAGGTGCCCACCCTCGGAGGTGGTCAGCGCATCGTCGTCGGTCGTTGCCGCCGACGTCTCGCCCACCCCATCCAACCCCGCCTCCCGAGGCGTCGACGTCACCCCGGCGTACCCGATCCGCGTGAGCGCCGCGTCCTGCGCCCGCCTCAGCATGTCCATGTGAACGAGCCGATCGTGCCTCTGCTCGATGTGCCCGTAGAGGATCGTCGCGTTGGTGTTCAGCCCCAGTTCGTGCGCAACCCGATGGACGTCGAGCCACACGTCCGATCGGATCTTGCCCTTGTACGCCTCGTCATGAACCCGATCGTCGAACACCTCGGCCCCGCCGCCCGGCAGGCTCCCCAGCCCGGCGTTCTTCAGTTCCTGCAGCACCCACCTGATCGCCTCGCGCCTGGCCCGGCGTCCCTCCTCGCCCGGAGCAGCCGCCCCCTTGTACACCTTCGCGATTTTCGCCAGGTGCACGATCTCCACCGCCGTGAACGCCTTGACGTGCAGATCGCTCCCCAGCCGGGCCGCCTCTTCACGCAGCGCACGGATCATGTCCGTGTAGTACGAGAACGGCAGATACGGGTTGAGCCCGCCGACCGAGTGGATCTCGGTCGCCCCCGCCTCGACCGCCTTCCTCGCCTCGCCACGGATGTACTCAAGGTCGCGGGTGTACTCGCCCGGATCGCCCTTCTTCCGGTAGAACTCGCAGAACTTGCACGACAGGGCGCACACGTTCGAGTAGTTCAGGTGCCGGTTGATGTTGTAGTACGCGCGGTCCCCGTGCAGACGCCGGCGCACCACGTCCGCCAGCTCGATCACCGTGTAGATATCCGGCGTCGTGTACAGCACGTCCCCGTCGGCCAGCGAAAGCCGTTCGCCGCGTTCAACCTTCGATCGGATCGCATCGAGCCTCGGGTCCTTGCGGGCGATCAAAGCGGCACGGGGTGGTTCGGTCAGCATCGTGGTCATGGTTCTCTCCGATCCTAGCGCCGCCTGCTCCTGAGCCTCCGCGACCGTCACCGATCCGCCCCGCGGCGGATGACCCAGATCGTCGGCCGCAGCGGGCCCACCAGCAGCCGCGAGGCCGACCGCTGCCGCGACAGAAACGCCCTGAGCGACCTCGCCCGCCCCGGATGGGCTTTCGCCAACGCCGCCACTCGGGAGGCAAGCAACCGCAGAATCCGCCGATTCTGGGACGCGATCGCGGCCCGCGGCACCATCACCCGCCGAATCACCCGGTCACCCAGTTCCTCCACGATCTCCCGGCCCATCACAGCATCCGGAACCCCGGCGAACCGCCCCGCGCCCGGGTGCCGCCCGTCGAGCATCGCGTCATCCACCACATACACCCCGCCGGGCCTGGTCAAGCGACGCAGCAAGGGCGCCGCCTCCGACAACGGCAGCAGCCCGATCATCATCGAGAGATCAAACCGAACCGTGCACCCCTTGGCGTACGCCCGCACGTCCGCCTCAACCCACCGGCAGCGGGCCGCCACACCCAAGGCCGACGACCTCTCCCGCGCACGATCCAGGAACTCCCCGCACGCATCAACCCCCTCAACCCTCACCGGCAGTCGGCGTGCCACCTCGACCGCCACCGCCCCCTTCCCGCACGCCAGATCCAAGACCCGCCCGCCACGCCGCACATGGCCCGCGATCAACGACACGATCCGCCCCGGCGTGCTGCCCAACGCCTCGAGCCCGTCGAACAACGACGCGAGCATCGGCACCAGGTCGGGCGTCGCGTCCACGGACCGCGCGACCTCCTCCATCAACACCGTTGTCCGCTGTCGTGCCATTCCTCATTGTTGGGGGCATGGCCAGCCCCGGACTGCCACTTCGGCAGCCCCCGCCCCGCCTCCGCAAGGACGGCAGCCCCACGTTCGGCCCCGCCCCGTCCAACGAGCGACCTCCCGAGGTCAGGCCCCCCACCCGACTGGCACGCCGGTTGCAACATGTTCGGCGTCCACCCCACGGAGAACATCATGGCGTCCAAAATCATCGGCATCGACCTCGGCACCACCAACTCCTGCGTCGCCATCATGGAGGGCGGGCAGCCCAAGGTCCTCATCAATTCCTCCGGCTCCCGCATCACCCCCTCCGTCGTCGGATTCACCGACAAAGGGGAGCGGTTGATCGGCCAGCCCGCCAAGCACCAGCAGGTCACCAACCCCAAGAACACCGTCTTCTCCGTCAAGCGCTTCATGGGCCGCCGCCGACCCGAAGTCTCCACCGGCAGCGACGCCGGCTACGGGAAGAGCGGCAACGAAGAGGCCAAGGTCCCCTACGCGATCACCGGCAGCGGCGACGACTTCGTCAAGGTCAAGGTCAACCAGGGCGAGTTCACCCCGCAGCAGGTCTCCGCCTTCATCCTGCAGGACCTTAAGAAGACCGCCGAGGACTACCTGGGCGAGAAGGTCGAGCGGGCCGTCATCACCGTCCCGGCGTACTTCAACGACGCCCAGCGCCAGGCGACCAAGGACGCCGGCGAGATCGCCGGGCTCAAGGTCGAACGCATCATCAACGAGCCCACCGCCGCCGCCCTCGCCTACGGGCTCGACAAGAAGAAGAACCAGAAGATCGCGGTCTTCGACCTCGGCGGCGGCACCTTCGACGTCTCGATCCTCGACATCGGCGACGGCGTCTTCGAGGTTCTCAGCACCAACGGCGACACGCACCTGGGCGGCGACGACTGGGACCAGGCGCTCATCGACTTCATCGCCGAAGAATTCCGCAAGAAGGAAGGGATCGACGTCCGCAAGGACGCGATGGCGCTCCAGCGGCTCAAGGAAGCCGCCGAGAAGGCCAAGATCGAGCTCTCGACGATGAACGAGACCACGGTGAACCTGCCCTTCATCACCGCCGACGCCAGCGGGCCCAAGCACCTGCAGGTCTCGATCACACGCGCCAAGTTCGAGTCGATCACGGCGGACCTCTTCGAGCGGCTCAAGGCCCCGTGCCTCAACGCCCTGCGCGACGCCAAGCTCGACACCAGCAAGATCGACGAGGTCGTGCTCGTCGGCGGCTCGACCCGCATGCCCCGGGCTCAGCAGATCGCCAAGGACATCTTCGGCAAAGAGCCCAACAAGAGCGTCAACCCGGACGAGGTCGTCGCCATCGGCGCGGCGATCCAGGGCGGCGTCCTCATGGGCGACGTCAAGGACATTCTCCTCCTCGATGTCACGCCCCTCTCGCTGGGCGTTGAAACCCTCGGCGGCGTGATGACCAAGCTCATCGAACGCAACACGACCATCCCCACCAGCAAGAAGGAAACCTTCTCCACCGCCACCGACAGCCAGACCAGCGTGACGATCCATGTCCTGCAGGGCGAGCGCGAGTTCGCCAAGGACAACCGCACGCTCGGACAGTTCGAGCTCGGGGGCATCCCCCCGGCGCCCCGCGGCATGCCTCAGATCGAGGTCGAGTTCGCCCTCGACGCCAACGGGATCCTCACCGTCACCGCGACCGACAAGGCCAGCGGGAAGAAGGCGGACATCAAGATCACCAACAGCGGCGGGCTGTCCAAGGACGAGATCGACCGCATGAAGCGTGACGCCGAGGCCCACGAGGCCGAGGACAAGGCCCGCCGCGAGCTCGTCGACCTGAAGAACCGCGCCGACGCCGTGCTGCTCCAGACCCGCAAGGCGCTCGAAGAGCACGGCGGGAAGGTGTCGCAGGAAGTCCGCGGTAAGGTCGAGTCATCGCTGTCGAACCTCGAGGCGCGACTCAAGAGCGACGACAAGGCCGCCATCCAGGCCGCCCTGTCCGAGCTCGAGAAGGCGAGCATGGAGCTCGGCCGCGTGATGTACGAGCAGGCGGCGAAGAACGGCGCCCAGCCCGCGAGCGAGGCCGAGCCCAAGGCGACCTCGGGCGCCAAGGATGACGTGATCGACGCCGAGTTCAAGGTGAAGGAAGAGAAGTAAGCTCCGACTCGTGAGCCTGCGCAGCAATCCCAAGCCCACGGGTTCGAACCCGTGGGCTTCGTTGTGAGATGACCATGCCCGCGCCGGATCTGACGCCGCTCTCGCTGCCCCCGGTCGAACGACCGATCCACGTGCACCTGCACGCCCGCTTTGTCTCGCCCGAGACACTCGCGGGAAGCGTGGTCGTGGTGATCGACAACCTCCGCGCGTCGGTCACGATGACGGCCGCCCTCGCCCGCGGGGCAACGCTCGTCCTCCCGACCCTCACCGTCGAAGACGCGATCCAGCATCGCGATCGTGCGAGCGCCGAGGGCAAGCCCCTCCCGCTGCTTGGCGGAGAACGCGGCGGGGTGCTCATCCCGGGGTTTGATCTCGACAATTCGCCGCGGGCCTACACGAAGGAACGCGTCGAGGGGCGAGAGGTCGTCTTCACGACCGCCAACGGCACCGCGGCCCTGCTCCAGTCTCGTCTCGCGGCACGCGTGATCGTGGGGTCCTTCGTCAATCTCTCCCGCGTGGTCCTCGCCCTGCATGATGACCCAAGGCCGGTCCACCTGCTCTGCTGCGGCTCGCGGGACGACGTCGGGCTCGACGACATCCTGCCCGCCGGCGCGATGGTCGAGCGCCTCATATCTCTCGGACGCTCGCTCACCCACGACGACAGCGCTCGCCTCGCCTTGCTCGCGTGGCACGCGTGCAAAGGCGATCTCGACGCCGCGATGGAGAGTTCCCGCGGCGGGCGCGGGCTCGCGAGGCTCGGCCTTGCGGACGACATTCGGGCGTGCTCCGCGATCGACTCGCTGCCCGTGCTCCCCGTCTACGCGGGCGGCGTCGTCAGACTCGCAAACGACTGATCGCCAAGGCCAGTTCTCTCGCGGCCGCTCCGCGATGGCTCAGGCGGTTCTTCTCCGCTGCCGGCAGCTCGGCGCTCGATCGGGTGTAGTCCGGCGCAACCAGGAACATCGGGTCATACCCGAATCCACCATCGCCACGCAGGCCGCGCCCGATCCGCCCCTCGAAGGTGCCGCGCGAGGTTGCGAGCACCCGCCCCTCGGGGCTCGCGAGCACCATCACGCAGACGAACCGTGCGCCCCGCGCGTCATCGGGAACGCTCGCCATCTCCCGGAGCACGCGCTCGTTGCTGGCGGCGTCCCGCTGCGATCGGGTGGCGCCCGTCTCGCGGCCGTCGGTCGAGTAATGGCTCGAGATCACGCCCGGACGACCGCCCAGAGCGTCGATCTCCAGCCCCGAGTCGTCGGCCAGACAGACCCGCCCCGTCTGCCGGGCGTAACCGACCGCCTTGATGGTGGCGTTCTCTTCGAAGGTGGTCCCGGTTTCGGCGGGCTCCCGCAGGACCAATCCCGGGCAGGCCTCGGCCAGACTCAGGAAACGCACGCTCGGCCCGCCGGGAAGGGTGGCGAAGATCGCGTTCATTTCCTCGACCTTGTGGGGGTTGGAGGTGGCTAGGACGATCTCGTCGGGCGTTCGCATGGGCGGGGATGGTACCCGGGCCTACCTTGAGGTGGCATGACGACACGCCAGGAGATCGCCGCCCGCGCCGCCGACGCCGTGGAATCGGCCAAGCCCTTCGAGTGCTTCGTGGGGTTCGATGGATTCATCGATCTGATCCTGCGGCCGGTCGCGCGGCGACGGTCGATGGCGCCGGACGACTACGAGCCCGTGCGCACGATGGCGGAGTTCGCCTCACGCGTGGGGGCGGCGGCCGGCAAGAGCACGAACATCGAGACGGTGCTGGTCGAATCGCGGTTCGGGGGCAACGCTCCGCTGATGGCCGGGGCGCTGGGTCGGCTCGGGATGTCGGTCGAGTTCGCGGGGGCGGTCGGCTCTTCACCGGGGACGCGCACGCCGATCCACAAGGTGTTCGTGCCCTTCTCGCAGCGCTGCGCGAGCGTTGTGACGCTGGGCGAACCTTCGACGACGGCGTGCTACGAGTTCGACGACGGCAAGCTGATGCTCAACGACCGCTCGAACGTGCAGGCGGTGACATGGGACGCGGTGCGTTCGGCGTACGGACCGACGGGGCTCGCGGAGACGCTCTCGCGGGCGCGGCTTGTGGCGGTGGTGAACTGGTCTCTGCTCGGGGGCACGCAGGGGATTCTGGAAGCGCTCGCCTGCGAGGTGATGCCCGGGCTGGTGCGCACGCCGCGGCGGTTCTTTGTCGACTTGGCCGACCCCTCGCCGCGATCGTCCGAAGACCTTTCGGCGTGCCTGCGAGCTCTGGGCGAGATGCAGCGCAGCGGGGGCGGCGACGTGACGCTCGGTCTGAACCTGATGGAGGCGGAGGTCGTGGGCGGGCTCTTGGGCGTGGGCCGCGTGGCGATGGGCACGCTCGACGAGGCGGCGGCGAAGATCCGCGAGCGCGTCGGTGTGTCGTGCGTGGTGATCCACCCGCGGGAAGGGGCGGCGGCGGCGACGGGCGCGGAGCGGGCGTGGTTTGACGGGCCGCTGTGCGCACAGCCGCGGCTGTCGACGGGGGCCGGGGATCACTTCAACGCGGGGTTCGCCTTTGCGCAGGTGCTCGGGCTGCCGCTGGAAGAGTGCCTGGCGGTGGGCACGGCGCTGAGCGGGGTGTACGTCCGAGAGGCGGAGAGCCCGGGGTTGGGGAGGCTCGTGTCGTTCTTGCGCGAACTGCCCGGGGCCTGAGCGGTACACTGTCGGCGTGCCGAAGTTCGAGTACATCGCGATGACGGCGGGCGGGGAGCGGGTGCGCGGGGTGCTGGCCGCCCCGACGGAGCAGGCGGTTCTCGCCGAGCTTGAGTCGCGCCGGCTGATCCCCATGTCGCTCAGCGCGCGCGCGGACAAGGTCGCTCGCGGGCGCGGGTTCTCGCTGCGGGCGCTGGGCACGGCCTACGGGCAGATGGGCGACCTGCTCAAGGCGGGGGTGCCGCTGCTGCGGTCGCTGAGGCTCTTGGCCAATCGGCGGAGCAAGCCACGGCTGGCGGAGGTGTTCGGCGAGCTGGCGGACCGGGTGTCGTCGGGCGAGGACCTGGCGAAGGCGATGGCGGATCGGCCCAACGTTTTCCCGAACGTGCACGTGGCGATGGTGAAGGCGGGCGAGAAGGGCGGATTTCTGGAGCCTGTTTTGCACAGGCTCGGGCAGATGGTGATGGCCCAGGCGGATCTTCGGGGGAAGGTGATCGCGGCGACGATGTATCCGATGATCCTGGCGTTCGTCGGGTCGTCGCTGCTGGTGGTGGTGTTCGTGGTGTTCGTGCCCAAGTTCAAGGACATGCTCAAGGACGTGCCGGGGGAATTGCCCGCGGTGACGAAGGCGGTCTTTGCGCTGGGGGATCTGGTGGCGGTGGGCTGGCCGGCGCTGCCGGTGGTGGCGGCGGGGCTTGTGGCGGGCGTGCTGGCGATCGGGCGGAGCGCCCGGCTTCGGCGCACGATCGACGTGCTTCGGACGAGGATGCCCGTGGTGGGCCCCTTGGTGCGGACGCTGGCGGCGGCGCGGTTCTGCCGGATGCTGGGGACGATGCTGGACAACGGGGTGCCGCTGATCACGGCGATGACGATCGCGCGGGAGGCGGCGGGGAACGTGCTGATGGAACGGGCGATCGAGGAGGCGACGGAGGCCGTCCGGCAGGGGCAGGCGTTGTCGCCGCCTTTGGCGAGCAGCGGGCTGTTTGATGACGACGTGCTGGAGATGATCTCGGTGGGCGAGAGCGCGAACAACCTGGGCGAGGTGCTGCTGACGATCGCGAGGACGACGGAGGAGCGCGTGGACCGGTTGCTGGGCGCGGCCCTGCAACTGGTGGGGCCTCTGCTGATCCTTCTGCTGGCGGGGGCGGTGGGAACGGTGGCGGCGGCGCTGGTGATCCCGATGACGCGGATGGCTCGGATGCTGTAGACTTTCGTAAGTCCTTGGGATTGTTGGCTTTGTTTTTCCCGAATTGGGCGGCTTGTGGGAGGTTCCGCCGATCGCTAGTATGCGATAACTTCGGGCGAAGACAGGATGACCCGGGGTATTGTTGGGGGAGATGGGTGCAGGTTCGTGGTCGGATCAGGAAGGTCCGTCCGCGAGGGTTCAGGGAACGTGGTTGGGCTGGCGGGGCAAGTTTGGGGCAACGGGGGGAATGGAGTCCGCACGATGAAGATGCAGAAGAGGATGATGACGCCCGGCCGCCGGGGCTTTTCGCTGATCGAGGTGATGATTGTTCTGGCGATCATCATCATGATCGTGACGCTGGTGGCGTTCAACATGCGTGGTGCGCGCGACGATGCGAAGATCAGCTCGGCGCGGATCAACATGCGGACGCTGGAGAAGGCGCTCGAGCGGTTCTACGAGAAGATGGGGCGGTACCCGACGGACGACGAGGGGATCCGTGCGTTGTGGGACAAGTCGGTGATCACGGACGAGACGGAAGTGACGAAGTGGGAGCGTCTGATCAACAACGCTGAGGACGCGGCGAACGACCCGTGGGGCACGCCGTGGGGTTACCGGCAGAAGGATGAGTCGGCGGACGAGAACGTGTTCGAGTTGTGGTCGTTCGGGCCCGACAAGCAGGAGGGCACGGAGGACGACATCCCGCTGAGGAAGAAGACCGACGAGATGGGCGACGGGACGCCGACGCCCTGACGGCAGGCACGAAACGACTGACGCGCAGGAGCGGGATCGGGCCGGGGGCTCGACCGCTCGGGTGTGACCGAAGGGAAGGATGAAGGAGCCGGGAACAGCCCTGCGGCGCGATGGTGCCGCGCAGAGATCGGCCAAGGCCCGTCGGGGATTCACCCTGATCGAGGTCGTGCTGGTGGTCGCGATTCTGGCGATGCTGGGGGCGCTGATCGCGCCGTCGCTGTCGTCGTGGCGGGGCGAGGCGGAGTTGAGCGGCGCGGCGGATGAAGTCGAGGCGGCGGTGGCGCGGGCGAGGTCCCTGAGCCAGCGCGACGGGATGCCCAGACGGGTCGCGCTGGTGGAGGCGACGGATGGGTACTACGAGTTGACGGCGTGGGCGGTCAGGCCCGAATCGCTGGAGCTTGGCGGGGAGTCTCGCGTCGAAGGTGGCATGGTCGAAGGTTCGAATGCGGGCGAGAGCTTTGGTGCGAGCGAGGGTCCTGAGGGTGCGGGAGAGGGCGGAGAGGCTGAGCCGAGCGCACCGGGAAGGGTGTTGGCGGAGCTGCCCCGCGGCGTGGTGGCGAGCGTGCGGCTGCCGACGCTGGGCGGTTCGGTCTACGGAGACGAGGAGCCGACTTGGAACGCCGGCGGCGCGATCGAAGGGACGGAAGCGGCGGCGAGCCCGGTGAGCGGCGGATCCACGCGGGCGGCGAAGCCGGCGCGGGTGATTGTGCTCGGGCTGATGCTGCCCGACGGGACGTTCTCGCGGGCGGGCGAGTCGGTGTACCTGGTGCAGGGAGATCGGTCGGGCGGGGCACGCCGGGCGATTCGCATCGAGGTGTCGTCGTGGACGGGAGAGGCACGTCGGTCTGAAGTGCGGCTGGAGGAAGCATCGACGGGGGATCAGAGCGAGCTTGGTGGGGTTGAATCGGCGGCGGAGAGCGATGACGTCGGGTCGTCCGGGGAGGCGGCGCGATGAAGAGCCGAGGGACGATTCTGCTGGAGGTATTGATCGCGATTGCGATCTTCGTGGGCGCTGGGCTTGCGATTCTTGGGGCGGCGATGCGCGGGGAGCGTGCGGTTCGGCGCGTGCGGGAGCAGGAACAGGCGGCGGATCTGGTGCGGTCGGCGTTGTCGGCGATCGAGGCGGGGTTGGCGACGCCTCAGAACGTGGCGACGCTGGTGCGTTCGGCGCCCGGGGCGGGGCCGAGGCTGGTTCTGGACGCGGAAGGGATGATCGACGCGGGCGGTGGCGAGGGGGCGTGGACGCTCGATGTGCAGGCGGAGCCTTCGGCGGTGTCGGGGCTGAGCCTGGTCACGGTTCGGGCGAGCAAGGGCGAGGTGGAGAATCCGACGACGAGCTTCTCGATGAAGCAGTTGGTGCGTCTGACGACGGAGACGCAGGAGGGGCCGGGCGAGGCGGACGCGTTGGGCGAGGCGGCGCGGCGCGGGCCGACAGGTGGCGGCGGGCGTCGAGAGGGGGGCTCGCGATGAGAAGGCGCGGGTTCACATTGCTGGAGGTGCTGGTGGCGCTGGGGCTGATGGCGATGCTCGCCGGGAGCCTGTGGGCGTTCATGGACAACCTGGGGCAGACGAGGCGCGTGTCGATGGCGGAGGCCCGCGAGCAGCGTTCGCTGACGCTCTTGATGGATCGGCTTGAGGATGATCTGACGGGTGCAATCGCGGGCGATGCGTCGATGGGCGCGGGGATCGCGGGCTCGTCGTCAGCGCTCGCGGTGATCTCGCGAGGGGTTGGGATCCCGCTGTCGGCGGAGGGTGGTGTTGAGGCGACGCGGGCGATGCTGACGGATCTGCGGACGACGCGATATCGGTTTGATCGCGGGTCCGGGACGATCCGGGCGTCGCGCGTGCACGGTGCGGGCGGGGGCGGCGGCGGAGAGGAGCCGGCGGCGGAGGGTGTGGGACTTCTTCGGCTGCGGTACTTCGATGGACGCGAGTGGCTGACGGAGTTTGACAGTCTCAAGGCGGGGACGCTGCCGGTGGCGATCGAGGTATCGATCTGGCAGACGCGCGGCGGGCCCGTGTGGGGTGAGGACCAGATGTCGATGGAGGGCGAGGCGGGGGCAGGCGAGTCGATGGACGAGACCGAGCCGACCAGGCCCGCGGATCGGGTGCGGCTGCTGGTGGTGCCGGACGGGCCTTCGGCGGGCTGGAAGGGGGGCGTTCCATGAGGGCACGCGGGTCGGCGTTGTTGTCGGTGCTGGTGATCATCACGGTGGGAGCGATCATCGGGCTTGGTGTTCTGTCGCTGGGTTCGGCGGCGGAGTCGGCATCGTCGCGGTCGCTGGATCGGCTGACGGCACGGGCCGCGGCGTGGTCGGGCGTGCAGGCGGCGATGGCGGAGCTGGCTTCTCAGCGCGATGCGCTGTTGGCGGGAGAGTCGCCGGTGCTTTCGGCGCGGCATGAGATCGAGAAAGGCCGGGGTCGCTCGCTGGTGGCGCGGCTGGTGCCTTTGCGTGCGGGGGATGCCCGCGAGGGCGAGGAGCCGATGCTCGCGGAATCGGAGAACGCGAAGCTTGATCTGTCGCGAGCGACGGCGGAGATGCTGTCTGCGGCGTGCGGGTTGGATGCGGAGGTGGCGGGAGCAATCGCCGGGCGAGGCGGGCGTCCGTGGTCGAGCGTGGAGGAACTGGCGACGGTGCCGGGGCTCTCGCTGAAGCGTCTTTATGTCGGCGAAGAGGGCGGGCGTGGGGCGGCGAGGGAAGCGGCGCCCGCGGGAGAGACGGCGGAGGACGGGGCGGGGGGCACGGCGGACGAAGAGCGGCTGCCGCTGACTTCACTTCTGACGGCGTTTTCGTTCGATCCGAACGTTCAGCAGGGTGTTGCGGGTTCGGAGGAGCACGCGGGGAAGGTGCGTGTGAACATCAACGTGCCGTGGAGCGACGCTCTGGGCGAGGCGGTGGACGAGCGGTTTGGTGCGGGGTCGGCGGCGGCGCTGAAGGGGATCATGGACAACAAGACGGCGCTGGACTCGCAGGAGTCGCTGGTGGGCGCGTTGCGTGTGTTCGGGGTGCCGAAGGATCGATGGCCGGCGATTCTCGATGCGCTCACGACTGGGGACGATCTGTTTGTGCCAGGGCGTGTGGATCTGAATCTGGCGTCGGCGCGGACGCTGTCGGCGTTGCCCGGGTTCACGCGCGAGTCGGCGGAGGGCGTGGTGCGTGAGCGGGCGAAGCTGTCGGCGACGCAGCGGGCGAGCATCACCTGGCCGCTGACGGCGGGGCTTCTGACGGACGAGCAGTTTCAGCAGGCGGCGGGGTGGTTGACGACGAGGTCGATGCAGTGGCGGGTGCGTGTGGAGGCGGGGTTTGAGAACGAGGAGAGCCCGGAGGCGGCGCTCGAGAGCAGGGTGGTGTTCGACGTGGTGCTGGATGTGGCGGACCGCACGCCGAGGGTGGCGTACATGAGAGAGGTAACGCACCTTGGGGTGGCGCTCGCGATGCAGGAGCGAGCGGAGGCGGAGGCGGTGCGTCGGGAGGCGGAGTCGCCGGTGGAACCTTTGGTGATTGATGCGCCACCTCCGGCGCCGCCGAGCGAGATGGGTGAGTTGGATCTCGGGTCGGGTTTGGATCTGAGGCCGATGGACTTGGATACGCCTCCGAGCGGGGAGGAGCCCGCTTCGGGTGCCGGGGAGACAACGGGAGCCGGGGGAGGAACGATGATGGACCGTCGGACCGGCCGTTGGAAGGCCGGGGGAGGCACGCGATGATCACGTTGGGCAAGTCGGTGTGCGTGGTGGAACTGGACGGGTCGCGTTTGTGCGCGGTCTCGGCGGTGCTGTCGAAGGAGGCGGTGGAGGTTCGGCGGTGGTTGTCGGCGGTTCGGCCGGAGACGGTGTCGTTGGACCAGCCCGAGGCGTTGGGCGAGTGGGTGGCGGGCGAGCTGGCGCGAGCGGGGATCAGCCGTGGGCCGACGGTGCTGGCGGTGTCGCGCGGGGACGTGGTGCTCAAGCGGCTGAGCTTTCCGGGGTCTGGGGTGTCGGAGTCGGAGCTGGGCGGGATGGTTCGGCTACAGATGGGGCGACAGCTCACGATGCCGATCGAGGCGGTGACGATCGACTACGCGCCGCTGGCGGATGGGCCGGATGGGTCGAGGCATGTGCTGGCGGGGGCGATGCCGACGGATCGCGTGGCGTTCGGTCGGCAGTTGGTCACGTCGGCGGGTCTTCGTCTGGGCCGGATCGGGCTGCGGTGTTCGGGCGTGGCGGCGTTGCTGGGGCCGATGAGCCAGACGCGCGCGGGGACGGTGGTTGGCGTGGCGGTGGGCTGGGGCTCGACGGAACTGGTGGTGGTCGAGGATGGTCAGATGGTGTTCGCGCGAGCGGTGGACGCGCCGAGGCCGACAAGCAGGGCGGAGGTTGAGTCGTTCGCCGAGCGAGTGGCGGTGGAGATCAAGCGCACTTGGATGAGCTACCGGGCGGGCAAGCCCGGGCCGAGCCCGGACGCGGCGGTGGTGCTCGGGTCTGGTGACCTGGTGCGTCGCGTGGGCGAGCGGTGCGGAGAGTTGCTCGGGACGGGATGGCAGGTGCTGGGGCTTCCGGGGACGATCCGGGTGCCGGCGGAGATGCCCGACAGCGAGCGATCGGCGGCGGCGCCGTTGCTTGGTCTTTTGCTGGAGACGGTGCTCGGGCGCGAGACGCTCGACTTCGCGTCGCCCCGGCGTGCGCCGGACCGGGCGGCGCAGATGCGGGTGCGCGTGCTGGGTGGGGCGGCGGCCTGCATGGCGGTGGCGATGGGCGGGTTCATGATGTCGAAGGTCCGGATCGACGCGGTGGAGTCGCGGATCCGGGATCTTGAGAACCAGCGGAAGGAATTGGCTACCGAGTATGAGGCGTTCCTGGTCGAGCACGCGAAGCTGGGGCACATCCAGCAGTGGCAGAACGCGGGGGCGGATTGGCTGGGTCACATCAACGTGATCACCGGGCAGGTGCCTCAGGGCGGGGTGGCGCTGGCGGAGGATCTGTCGGGGCGATTGAGCGCGCCGGTGGCGTTTGTGCCTCGGGGTGCCAAGCCCGGCAGCACCTCCGGGCGGTACCCGGACGGAGAATGGACGACGTCGCCGACCGCGGTGTTTGATTTCCGCGGGCGTTCGATGGGACGTGGGATCGCGACGCAGATGCGTGGGCGCTTCCTGTCGGGCGAGGTGTACACCGTGGAGACGGTCGGGCCCGACGTGACCGAGAGGTTCTCCCTGCAATTGAAGACGACACGGACGAAGCTCGAGGCGGCGCCCGCGGGCGGAGCTTCGTCGGGCACGAAGTCTGGAGGCAAGCCCGAGGGGAAGAAGCCGGCCGAGACGAAGCCCGAGGGAACCAAGCCCGAGGGGGTCAAGCCAGAATCGCCACCGGCCCCGCCGACGGACGGATCATCGTCGTCGGGGAAGGAGGGAAACCCATGAATCTGCGAGCGATCACAGGAAAGGTTTCTCCCGGGACGATCCGAGCGGCGGGCGTGCTCGGCGCGGTGCTCATCGGGTACGCGGGGTACACGGTGATGTACGCGAGGCCGATGGCGGACGCGCAGGAACGGCTGGCGAGCGTGACGGACGCGGTGGACTCGCTGGAGGATCGCCTGCGGGATCGTCGCGTTGTCCAGCGGGATCTGCGGGAGTTCGCGCAGTCGACGCTCGGGCAGAAGCGTGACGAGGTGGACCACAGGTTCTCGGCGGGCTTGCGGACGCTGGCGGAGCGGAGCGGGCTGACTCGCGTGGTGGTGACACGCCGGGAACCCGTGAAGATGGCGAATCCGATCACGCGGATGAGCCCGCTTCAGCCGTCGTCGATCAAGCGGCCGCTGCGCAACGCGCCGGACTTTTACGTGCTGGGCGGGACGCTGACGGGGACGGGGTCGCTCGAGAACGTGCTCCGCGCGATGGCGGAGATCGATGCGCAGCCGTGGTGCCGGGTGGACGGGTTCTCGCTGCGTCCGACCTCGAAGAAGGGCGATTCGTTCACGCTTGAGCTGGACATCGTGTCGCCTTGGGCGCCGGACATGCTCAAGGCGGAGCTGCCCGAGCCGACGCTGGTGAAGGCGTCGCCCGAGGCGGACTTCTCGCTGCGGGCGATCGTGGCGCGGAACGCGTTCCGTGAGGAGGGCAAGGCTGTGGCGGCGGCGAACCCGCCCGAGGTGGTGACGCCGCCCGCGGCGATTCCGAATCCCGCGCCGCAGGAGCCGCCGCCCGTGCTGCCCCCCCCACCGCCGCCGTACGCCGAGTGGAAGCTGACGGGCGTGGTGCTGGGCCGAGCGACGGGGCTGCAGGCGATGTTCAGCAACACGCGGACGAATCAGAACGTGACGATTCTGAAGGGAGCGAAGGTGGAGGACGCGACGCTGGTGGACGGCTCCGGCGAGACCGCGGTGTTCGAGATCGGTGGGAAGCTGTTCCGAGTTCGCATTCACCAAACGTTGGCCGACCGGACGCCCCAGGGCTGACCGGTAAACTGTTGAAGAATCCCCGCCTTGGCGCGACGGACGGACCTGATCGATGGAGATACGCATGAATTCTCGCCCGCACACGACGATCTGGCTCTGCGCTGCGCTTGTTGCCGCGGCCGGCCTTCCGAGGACGATCTGGGCGTACCAGCCAACCGACAGTTCATCCACACCCGCGCCGGCACCGGCCGGAGGTGCGGGATCCCCTGAAGCAGCGACGCAGCCGCCGGCCCCGCCCGCGACCCCGCCCGCGAACGGGCTGATCACGCTGAACTTCAAGGACACGCCGCTCGACCAGGTGATCGACTTCTTTGCGCGCGAGGCCGGCCTGCCGGTGATCTTCGAGACGGCGATCCCGCAAGGTGCGCTGACGTTCCTCTCGCCGCAGGGGTACAGCCTTGAGGACGCGCTGTCGATCCTGAACCTGAACCTGGCCACGCGCGGAGTGCAATTGCGCCGGCAGGACAAGTTCCTGTACCTGAACTCGCTGACCGACGCGGCAAAGAAGCCGGGGCAGGTCGTGACGGAGCTCCCGCCCGGAGTGCGCCCCGACGAGATTCTCACGATGGCGATCCCGCTGAACCACGCGGTGGCGGCAACGGTCGTGGAGCAGATCAAGCCTCTGCTGGGGCAGTTCGGCGTGGTGGTGCCGATCCCGCAGCAGAACATGGTGTTGGTGACGGACTCCGCGGCGCAGGTCCGGCGGATCCGCGAGATCGTGGCCTCGGTGGACCAGCAGAAGGTCGCGGACGCGCAGTACCGGATCTTCCCGCTCAAGCACGCCCAGGCGGACGTGATCGCGCAGACGCTGCGCGGGCTCTTGTCGCAGCGCGTGGTCACGACGCTCGTGCAGGCGGACGGGAAGCGCGTGACGGTGCAGGACGACCAGATGGGTCAGCTGAACCTCCAGCCCGACCCTCGGACCAATTCCATCGTCGCGGTGGGAACCTCGGCGAGGATCAAGGTTGTCGAGGAGATGATCACGCTGCTTGACGTTCCCGCGACGGCGGACGGCGGGCCGGGCAGCCAGATGGTCACGATCGCGCTGTCGCAGGCGACGGCGGCGGACGCTGCGGCGCGTCTGGGGGAGCTGTTCAAGACCCAGCCCGAGCCGAAGCGCCCGACGATCATCCCGCTGCCCCAGGTCAACAAGATCATGCTGATGGGCCCGGCGGACCAGATTCAGCGGGCGATGACCCTTCTGACAGCGATCGATCCGGGCGTGGCGAACGAGGGGGGAGCGGTGCGCGCGGAGACCCGCGCGGCGGTGGTCCGCCTTCGCTACGGGAAGGCCGCGGAGGTGTCTCAGACGGTGGCCCGCCTGCTGACCCCGAGGCAGACGAACATGGTCAAGCTCGCCCCGACGCCGGATGGTCGCGGGCTGGTGATCCACGGCCCGGCGGAGGACACCGAGATCATCGAGAAGATCGTGACGACGCTCGATGTGTCGTCCAACGGCGAGCGTGAGGTCGCGGTCGTTCGGATCGACAAGGGGGCGGTGGCGGAGGTGGTGCGGGCGGCGAACAGCCTGTACGAGGCGACGGGCAACCAGGACAAGGAGCCGGTGAGCGTCAACGCGGACGAGGCGAGCCGCAGCGTGGTGCTGATCGGGAGCAAGGCGGGCCTGGCGGCGTACCAGAAGATGCTGGAGACGGCGCAGGGGAACATCCGCGTGGCGCGGACGGGGCGGATGTTCGATCTGACGCGGGCGACGCCGAGCGTTCTGGCGGGGCGGCTTGCGAAGCTGTCGCGGCCGATGCTTCAGACGGACGAGACGGCGCCGTTCGTGGAGCCGGTGTTCGAGCCGATCGATGATCTGCGGAAGCTGATGGTCCGAGCGCAGCCGGAACAGCTCGCCGTGATCGAGCAGTTGGTGCAGCGTTTCGATGTGGACGAGCCGGGCACGCGGGAGATCCGCGTGGTGAAGCTGCCCCCAGAGTCCGCGGCGGGGATCATCGAGCGGGCGAAGAAGCTCTACGCGGAGCGTTCGGCGGGGCTTCCGGCGGAACAGGCGGGCGAGGTCTCGAGCGAGTATGACGCGGCGAGCGGGAACGCGATTTTCTCGGGTCGGGCGACGGCGATGCGGCTGTTCAGCGAGTCGCTGACTCAGGCGCAGCAGTTGACGCCGCCCGCACGCACGACGAGGCTGATCGATATCCGGCAGGCCAAGGCGTCGGATGTGCTGCCGAAGCTCAACGAGCTGCTGAAGGCGGCGCCCGTGCCGGCGGAGCGCGAGCTGCCCGCGGTGACGATCAGCGCGCTGGATCAGACGAACAGCCTGGTGGTGACGGCCGAGGAAGTTCAGCACGCACTGGTGGCGGACTTTGTGAAGCGGCTGGACCGGATCGACCAGAAGGAACTGCCCCCGATCCAACTGCTTCAGTTGCGGACGGCGGAGGCGGACAAGATCGCGGCGATGCTGAACCAGCGTTACGGCGATCGAAGCCCGGAAGAGCGGGCGAACAAGCCGGTGGACGTCAAGAGCGACGCCGCGACGAACACGCTGATCGTGACGGCGCACCCGGAGCCCTTCGAGCAGATCAAGTCGCTCGTGGAAGACCTGAACAAGGACAAGGGCGCGGGCCAGGACAAGGTCACGAGGCTCTTCCCGCTGAAGGTCGCAAAGGCGGTCGATATCGCGGCGGCGCTGGACAAGCTGTACCCGCAGCCCCCGGTGCCGGTGGATCGGTTGGGTCGGCCTCAGCCGTGGCTTCAGCAGCCCAAGCCGGTGCTGGTGTCGTCGGACGCGGCGACGAACTCGCTGGTGGTCTACGCGCCGGCGGACCAGATGGACTCGATCCGCGATCTGGCGGAGAAGTTGGACAAAGTCGAGTTGCCGCCGCAGGCCGAGCTGCGCACGTACCGGGTCGCCGGGGCGAGCCTGGAGACGGTGCGGACGACGCTGCAGAACATGATCGCGCGGGGCGTGCTGACGGGCGCGACGCAGCCCGGGAAGCCGCCGGTGCAGATCGTGGTGGACGCGGAGCCGCGGAGCAGCACGCTGATCGTGGCGGGCGACGCGCAGGCGTTTGGAACGGTCGAGAAGATTCTCAAGGAGCTGTCCGCGGTGCCGGCCGAGCGGACGCTGCGGGTGTACCCCGTGACGAACGCTCGCGCGACCGATCTGGCCCGCAAGGCGGCGGAGCTGTACGCGGCGCAGACCACGGGCGATCCGACGGCGACGGCGGCGGAGATCACCGGGGACGACAACGCGAGCGCGGTGAACATCGTGGCGGACGTGCTGGCGATGCCGCGGGTCGTGCGGATTCTTGAGGAGTTGAGCAAGCAGCAGGGTCCGGCCCGCGAAATCCGGATGCTCTCGCTGAAGCTGGCGAAGGCGGAGGAAGTGGTCCGCTACCTCGAAGAGCTGCTGAAGGGAAGCCGGACGCTCAATATCTCCGGCGGGCCAAGCCCGGTGTTCGAAGCGATCCCGACAACCAACAGCGTGATGGTGGCGGCGACGAGCACACAGCTCGCCGTGATCGAGGCGTTGGTCAAGGGGCTCGATGCGAGCCGTGCTTCGGACCGCCCGCCGATGCGGATCCTGAAGGTGACCAGCAGCGACGCGGCGAACCTGGCGCAGGTGCTGCAGCAGGCGTACTCGCAGCGGACGCCTGAGTCGATCGGGAAGCACCCGGTGGAGATTCAGGCCGACGCGGCGACGAACACGCTGCTGATCTCGGCACACCCGGAGATTTTCCCGGAAATCGAGAAGGTCGTCACGGAGCTCAACGAGACGCAGACGCTCGACAAGTCCGGGCGAGAGATCCGGATCTTCCCGCTGAAGGTTGCGCGGGCGGAGGATCTCGCGCAGACGATCGATCAGATGTTCCCCGAGCCGCCGATCCCGCTGGATCCGCGGACGCGGGCGCCCCGCCCGGACCTCAAGCAGCCCCGCGAGGTGGTGGTGCGCGCGGACAAGGCGACGAACTCGCTGATCGTCGATGCGCCGTCGAGGCGGCTGTCGGGCTTCGAGGAGATCGTGCGTCGGCTCGACCAGGCGAAGGTGGCCGGCGACGCCGAGGTGCGAACGTACAAGATCGAGCGTGCGGATCTGACGGCACTGACGACGACACTCCGCGGACTGGTCTCGGCCAACGCATTGCCCGGGGCAGCCCCGACGACCCCCGTAACGGTGAGCAGCGAGCCGATCAGCCGGACGATCGTGGTGAGCGCCCCGAAGGAGTCGTTCGCGACGATCGAGAAGGTCATCAAGGACACCGACGCCGAGGCCGCCAGCCAGCCCGGAATCGTGCGGATGTACGCCCTGAAGAATGCCCGCGTTGGCGAGCTTCAGCCCGTCATCGAGCGCTTGCTCATGATCCGCGTGGCGGCCGACGCGCCCCGCGACGCGACAGCGGCCGATCTCCAGCGTCTGTTCGCGGTGGCCGCCGACAGCCCGACCAACACCGTGCTCATCAGCGGCACGGAGTCGGTGCAGAAGGCCGCGGAGCAACTGATCACCCAGCTCGATCAGGCGGGCGGCGAAAGCGGCCAGGCCGAGGTGCGCGTGTACCGGCTCGAATCCGGCGATGCGCAGAGTGTCGCGGGCTCGCTGCAGTCGTCGCTGGCGGCGGCGTCGCTGCCCACGGAGCCCAAGCCGCAGGTCACCGCCGAGGTGGCGAGCAACGCGGTGATCATCTCGGCGTCGCGGCGACAGCTCGACGAAGTCGAGAAGCTGATCAGCTCGATGGATCAGATGGCCAAGCCCGACATGCTGGCCGTCCGAACGATCAATCTCAAGTTCGCAAGGGCCGAATCGGTTCAACCCGTGATCGAAAGCGTGCTGACGCAGGAGAGCATGCTCGACATGCTCCCGCCGGCGCAGCGTGCGCAGGTCATTAGCCGCGGCGGGCTCACGATGCAGCCCAAGGTGCGCGTGGCCGCCGAACCGAGACTCAACGCGCTGGTCGTCAGCGGGCCCAAGACACTCCTCGATCTGGCCGAGCAGATGGTCAAGGATCTGGACCTCGATCCGGCGTCGAAGGACCCTCGCTCGGGATCGCGGACGGTCCGGGTGCTCTCGCTTCAGAACGCGGACGCGGCCGAGGTCGCCAAGAGTCTCGAAGCGGTGTTCAAGGACGATCCGGCGGCGATGCCGCCGACGATTCAGGTGGATGTGTCGAGCAATTCGCTGATCATCCGCGCCGACACAACGCAGCTCGCGACGATCGACGAGGTCGTCCGCAAGGTCGACCAGGCGTCGCTCGCGGGGAACCGCCAGATCAAGATGGTCCCGCTGGACAAGAGCAAGGCCGACGCTCAGCTCATCGCCGAGACGCTCCGCCGAATGGTCGAGAAGCAGGGCGGATCGAAGGTCGAAGTCATCTCGGTCGAGGAGTTGCTCCGCCGCCAGCAGGAGAAGAGCCAACCCCGCAAGCCCGGCGCGATGCTGGACACGACCCAGAACGTGCGCACGTTCGCCGACGCGGGATCGCACCCGCTGTTCACGGCGTTGGCGAGTTCGGTGCTCGCTGCGCCCCGCGCTCTGCCCGAGCCCGCCGAAAAGCAGCCCGCCGCGACGCCCGCGAGCGAGCCACCCGCGAACGACGAGCCCGGCGTGACAATCGCGGTCGATCCGGCGACCAACAGCCTGATGATCGTGGGCAGCCCCCGCACGACGGAGCAGCTCGCGGAACTGGCCGCGATGCTCCAGGACCAGATGCCGGGCGATCCGGCGACGGTCCGCGTGGTGACCCTGCCCGCGGGGATCGATCAGCAGTCGCTGTCTCAGCTGGTTGGGCAGACGATCACGACGATCGGCCGTCGTTCCACGACGAACCCGGGAGGCTTCACCGGCCCGGTCTCGCTCTTGCCCGATCCGACGGGCAACGCGCTCGTCGTGCTCAGCAACTCGACGGACTTTGAAACCATCGGCTCGCTCATCGCGGGCGTGGCCCAGGTCTCCGGGGCCAATCAGCTCACGATCAAGGTGTACCCGCTCAACAGCGTGTCGGCCCGCCAGGCCGAGGACGCGGTCCGCGATCTCCTCGCCCCCTCCCCCACCGGAGCCCAGGCTCGGAGGGTGCGTTCGGCCGAGGTGAGCGTGATGGGGCCCGACGGCAAGCCGCTGGTCGCCAAGCTCGATCCGGCGCTTGTTCGAGTGGCTGCCGGCCCAGGCGGAGCGTCGCTGATCGTGTCCGCGCCAGCGGAGGCGATCGCGATTCTCGATCGCTTCGTCACGCTGCTCGACCAGTCGCCCGGCGAAAGCCGCATGGCGATCCGCCGGTATGAGCTGAAGAACGCCCGCGCGGCCGACCTTGCGCGCACGTTCCAGACGCTTTTCGATGCCCAGCAGCAAGGCCCGGGAAACCAGGAAGCCCCCAAGGCCCGCTTCATCGCCGATGACCGCGCCAACGCCCTGCTCGTCACCGCCTCGAGCCCGCAGCACGACGAAGTGACGCGCCTGCTGGCGACGGCCGACCTCTCGCTCGAAGACCAGCAGCTTGAGACGGCGATCCTCTCGCTCCAGACCGCCTCGCCCGCAACGGTGCAGCGGATCATCGAGCAGGTCGTGATCGGCCGCGACCCGGCGAAGCGTGATCGCATCCGGGTCTCTGCCGAGGAAGGGTCGAGCCTGCTGGCGCTCCGCGCGCCCAAGGAAGACATCGCCGAGATCCGCGAGCTCATCTCGAAGGTTGATTCGGCCGAGGTCTCCGGCTTGCCCGTGCGCTCCATCAAGCTCGAACGGGCCGACGCCCAGCAGACCGCCCAGGCCCTCACCCAGTTCTACACCCAGCGGGCGCAGGTCTCGGCCAAGCCCGGACAGCGGACCGCGAATCGAGTCGCGATCATCGGCGATCGCCGCACCGGGACCATCGTCGTCGCAGCCGCGGACGATGACTTCGCCCAGATCAAGGAGCTGGCGTCGTCCTTCGATCAGCCCGCGCCGATCCAGGACATGCAGTTCAAGGTGATCCCGCTCCGCAACGCCCGCATCTCCGAGATCCAGAGCACCGTCACAAACCTCATCGACGAGTTCAAGTGGACGGGCGGACGCGACGGCGAAAACCGCGCCGACAAGGTCTTCATCCAGACCAACGAGCGGACCAACTCGCTCGTGGTCATGGGCGACAACGACGTCATCGCGACCGTCGAACGCATCGTCACGCAGCTCGACGTGCCCGAGGAAGGGCGTGCCAAGCTCGCCATCCGCGCGGTCGGCGTGCAGAAGGCCGACCTGCGGACGGTCAAGAACGTGATCGAGCAGGCGTTCACCACGCCGGGCTGGCGTTCGTGGCGCGGCGCGGACCCCGACGGCGTGCGGGTCGAGCTCGACCACGGCCGCCGCAGCCTCGTGCTCGTAGGCAAGGAGCAGCGCGTCGCCGAGGCCCAGGCGTATATCGAGGAACTGGAGCGGGCCAGCGGACGCGGCGACACGAAGATCGAGTCGATCCCCCTGAACCACGCCAAGGCCGACCGGGCCGCGACCAGCCTGCGATCGTTCTTCACCGAGCGGGCCCGGGCGCAAGGCCTGGCCGAAAGCCCGGTGAGCATCATGGGTTCGGCCGACGGGAACGTGCTGGTTGTTTCGGCGGATGAGGCGAACCTCGCGGTCATCCGCGAGCTCCTGACCCAGATCGACGCCGACAACCTCGGCACCGATCGCCGCACGGAGATCTACGTCCTCCAGAACACGACCGCGACCGAAGCCTCCAACACGCTCCGCACGATGTTCCCGCGAGCGGGTAAGGAGGAGGAGCGGGTCGTCATCACCCCCCAGCCCTCGCAGAACTCGCTGCTGATCTCCGCGCCGATCGTCCAGTTCGACCAGATCGCGACACTGGTGCGCCAGCTCGACGCGGCGCCCAAGCCCGAGCAGGCGAACATCCAGACGATCACGCTCAACTCGGCCCGCGCCCAGGAAGTGGCCACCGCGCTCAAGCAGGCCCTCCCTCAAAACGTCAAGATCGCCATCACGGCGGTTTCTCGCTCGAACAGCCTCATGCTGACCGGCTCGAACGAGGCGATCGCCCTCGCGCTCGAGCAGATCGGCAAGCTCGACACGGAGAAGCCCAAGGCGCTGACTGTCTTCCGCCGATTCAAGCTCGAGAACGCCGCCGCGGACGATCTCGCGTTCACCGTGCGCCAGATGCTGACGGCACGCCCGCGCGGCGACGGCGAGCCGACCGCCAGCGTGGACTACAACCGCAACGACAACACGCTGATGATCGCCGCCTCGGCCGACGCGATGCCGGAAGTCGAGAAGATGATCCAGTCGCTCGACCTGCCCCCGGACAAGCCGCGGCGAATGGACTTCATCAAGCTCGATTACGCCAAGGCCGAGCAGACCGCCAAGGCGCTCGAGAACTTCTACGGACGATTCGCCTTCGAGGCGAGCCCCGCGGCACGCAACGTGACGATCATCCCCGACCCGGCCAGCAATTCGCTCGTGATCTCGGCGGAAGAAAGCGTCTGGGCGGGCATCCGCGAGCTGCTCAAGAAGCTCGACACAAAGGAATACGACACGTCGCAGCAGTCCGCGGTGATCGCGCTGCAGCACGCCGACGCGGTGTCGGTCGCTCGCGCGATCAACGAGGGGTTGCGTGCACCGCTCCAGGCCGAGCTCGATCGCGAACGGATCCGCATCGAGCGCGAGGCCCGCGGGCAGCGCACCCGCGACCGCGACGAGTACCTGCAGCCCAGCGTGCTCATCGACGCGAAGGACATTCCGACCGTCTCGGCCGAGCCGCAGACCAACAGCCTCGTCGTCTTCGCCGGCCCCAAGATGCTCGAACGGATCCAGTCGCTCGTCCGCCAGCTCGACGTGCCGGCGCTGGCCAACATCAACGACATCCGCCTGATCCCGCTCAAGGCGGGCAAGCCCTCCTCCATCGCGCAGCAGATCCGCACGCTCTTCCTCAACGACCTTGGCAGCGAACGTGACAGCAAGGTTCGCGGCGTGCTCATCGTCGGCGACGACACCGCCGGAGCCCTCATCGTCCGCGCGCCCGACGACAAGTTCGCCCAGATCAAGGCGCTCGCGGACAGCCTCCAGACCGCCGTCGACGCCGGGCGAATCCTCCCCCACGTCTTCAAACTCGCCAACGTGCCCGCGGCACGCATCGCCCCCACGCTCCAGCGCACGTTCGCGCCCATCGCCCAGCAGATGGGCGAGTCCATCGGCGTCGAGGTCGAACGCGGGAGCAACTCCATCGTCGTCGCCTGCTCCGAACGCCTCAAGGCCGAGGTCGAGAAGACCCTCCGCGAGCTCGACGTCGCCACGTTCGGCATGGACGGCAAGCCCGCCGCCAGCGGCATGGGGCAGAGCGTCCTCATCGTCGACCTCGTGAACAACGCCCCCACCGCCGTGCAGAAGATGCTCGACGACATGGGGCTCACCAAGCCCCAGCCCGCCGACCGTCCGGGCGTGGTCTCCGAGCCCGTGACGATCGTTCCGATGGTCACGCGGTCGGCGTTGGCGATCCTCGCCAGCCCCGGCGATGGGCCGGCGATCGTGGAACTCGTCAAGGCGCTCGACGCCACCCCGCCGCAGGCCGGCGAGACGGTTTCCATCTTGCGCCTCAAGCGGGCCTCCGCCCAAGACCTCGCCACAACCCTGACGGCGATGCTCGACCAGTCCCGCTCGGCGAACAAGGCGGGGCCCGTGCCCGCGCTGGCCGAGCAGCTCCGCCGCATCAAGCTCACGCGATCGGGCCTGGGTCAGGAAGACCTCGACATCGACCTCACCAAGCCGATCCGTCTGGTGCCAGACAACGCGAGCAACTCGCTCGTGGTCGGCTCCACCCCCGGCAACATCGCCGCGCTGATCCCCGTGATCGAAATGCTCGACACGCTCCCGTTGGGAGAAAGCGTGCTCATCCGCATGTTCCCGCTCCAGAACGCCCAGGCAGCCCGCGTCAAGCTCGTGATCGATGAACTCTACCGCCAGGGCGCGACGCTCTCCCGCCAGCCCGGCACCACTCGCCCCGGCGAACCGATCAGCACGACCGGTCAGGCCCTCATCGGCTCGGTCGCCGTCGCCCTCGACGAACGCACCAACACGATCGTCGTCGCGGGCTCCGACGAGTCGCTCGCGCTCGTCGAAGTGCTGGTCAAGAACCTCGACAGCGAACGCATGAGCAACTGGATCGAGCCCGTGGTGATCCAGGTCAAGCACGGCGACGCCGGCGCCATCGCCCAGCGGCTCAACGACGTGCTCGTCCGCGGGCTCGCCACGACGCCCGAAGCCGCCGGACTTCAGAAGCAGTACGGCCGCCTCCGCATGGTGATGGCCGGGAAGGACCCCAACCAACCCGAGAATCGCGTCGAGGCCGACCTCTTCGCGCCGCTCAACGGGCTCGTGATCTCCTCGGATCCGACGCTCAACGCGCTGATCGTGATCGGTTCCTCCGGCAACATCGCCGTCGTCCGCGAGTTGGTCACGCAGCTCGATGTCGAGGCGGTCGCCGCCTCCAACACCTTCCGCATCCTCGCGCTCCAGAACGCCGCCGCGGATCGGGCCGCCACCATCCTCCAGGATCTCTTCAAGCAGCGTCAGCAGGCCGGAGCACTGCGCCCCGAAGACAGCCTGGTCATCTCCACCGACTTCCGCACCAACAGCCTCATCATCTCCAGCTCGGCCAGGTCCCTCGCCGTCGTCGACAGCCTGGTCAAGGCTCTCGATTCCGCGCAGGCCAGCCCCAGCGTCGCCCTGCACCTGCTCCCGGTCGAAGGGGCCGACGTCGCCCAGCTCGCCTCCAAGATCCAGCGTCTCATGCGTGAACGCATCGAAGCGGCCAGCCGCGCCGGCGGCGTGACGAACCCCCTCGACGCCTTCTCCATCGAGGCCGAGCCCAGCAACAACCTCCTCATCATCGCCTCGAGCGAGGAGAACTTCGGCGTGGTGAAGGAGCTCGTCGACGCGCTCGTCAAGAACGGGGAGGCCCTCGCCGCCGCCCTCGACACCGGGCTCATCCAGCTCAAGAAGATGACCGTCGCCGACGCCGTCACCCAGGTCACCGACATCTACATCAAGAAAGAAACCGAACGCCGCGGGCCCAACGCCGTCACCGTGTCGCCCAACGAACGCCTGAACGCGATCCTCGTCAACGGCACCGCCAAGGACATCCAGGAAATCCGCTCCCTCGTCGAACGACTCGAATCGACCGAGGTCGCTCTGGTCCGCCAGCTCGACCGCATCGAGCTCAAGAGCGCCAACAGCCTCGAAGTCGTCAACCTGCTCGAGAACGTGCTCTCAGGTCGCGGCGTCGGGGGCACGCGGCTCGGCGCACGCCAGGCCACCAAGATCCAGTACCTCCGCGATCAGATCGTCGATGAGCTGGTCGATGGCGACCGCCCGCCCACCGAGGCCGAAATCGACGGCGCGATCCGCGACCAGGTCACCCTGACCCCAGACATCCGCACCAACGCGGTGCTCGTCAACGCGCCGCCCCCCGTGCTCACGCTGATCCGAGAGATCATCAACGACCTCGACAGCAACAAGGCCGACCGCGAGATCGCCTACTTCCGGCTCGTCAATGCCGACGCGGCCCGCACGGCGGAAGTCCTCTCCCGCGTCTTCACCCTCCGCCAGCAGGGCACCAGCTACGTGCTCGTCCCCCGCGACGACTCGGCCAACTCAACCGAGGACTCGACGCCGACGGATACCTCGGCCCGTGTCACCGCGGTGCCCGACGAACGCCAGGCCCTCTCCATCGCTGTCGACGCCCGCACCAACACGCTGATCGTCTCAGGCACCCAGCGCTATCTCGACCAGGTCCGTGAACTGGTCAACAAGCTCGATTCCATCGAAGCCGTCGAACGCCTCCAGACCGTCTACCACCTCAAGAACGCCAAGGCCAAGGAAATGGCCACCACGCTCCAGGACGTCTTCCGTGCAGAGTCCTCGCTGACTCGCTCCACGCTCGGCACGCAGCAGATCGGCTCGCTCGAACGCCAGCTCGAAGCCGAGGTGACCGTCGTCGGCGACGAGAACAGCAACAAGCTGCTCATCGCCACCAGCCCGCGCTTCATCGACAAGGTCCTCAAGATCGTCGACGAGCTCGACGCCACACCTCCTCAGGTCACCATCCAGGTCCTCCTGGCCGAGGTCACCCTCGACAGCGAGGACTCCTGGGGCATGGATCTGCGCGTCGGGCCCTTCGGCGGCGACCTCTACCGCGCGTCATACTCCGGCGGCGGCTCCGGCGGCATCGTCAGCACCCTCGGCGGCGGCAACCTCGCCGTCTCTTCCGCCGACTTCTCCCTCCTCGTCCGCGCGCTCGAAGTCCAGGGCAAGCTCCAGGTGCTCTCGCGCCCGGAGGTCATGGTCAACAACAACAAGACCGCCTCCATTCAGGTCGGCGACAACATCGCCGTCGCCACCGGCTCCGAGCGAACCCCGCAGGGCTCCACACGCGCCGACGTCACCCGCGAGGACGTCGGCATCATCCTCGAGGTCACGCCCCGCATCTCCAACGACGGTTTCGTCCAGATGGACATCGCCCCCAAAATCTCCTCCCTCACCGCTCGCACCACGCAGGTCTCCGAAGACTTCTCGGCACCCGTCATCAACCAGCGAACCCTCAAAACCACCGTCAACGTCAAGGACGGCCAATCCGTCGTCATCGGCGGGCTCATCCAGTCCTCCGAGGAAGACCGCCGAACCAAGGTGCCCGGCCTCGGCGACATTCCCATCATCGGCCCCGCCTTCCGCACGACCAAGAAGTCCAACGTGAAGACCGAGCTCCTCGTCATCCTCACGCCGCGCGTCGTCCCCGGTGCCGGGCCCGACTGGGAAACCCGCATCCGCAAGCTCAACGACGATGCGATCAACAACATCACCGACCCGCTCCCGCTGCGTCAACACCTCGATGAACAGGACACCCGCACGCGAGAGATCCGCGAGCTCCTGACTCCCATGCCCGGCGACACGGGGCCCAAGTCCCACACCATCATCCGCCCGAGTCTCCCCGGAATGTTCGAGCCCGCCGCCGACCCCAACGCACCGGTCGATCTCCGCCGTGAGAGCAACGCGGGCGACAAGACCACCCCGCCACGCGATCGATGAGGACCACCCGTATGCCCAACCCTCCCTCGATTCGCCTTCGCACGACCTCGCTGCTCGCCCTTGCCTTGCTTTCGGCGGGGTGCGTGCCCGACAACCGTCCCAACGTTGCCATCGACCCGCCCAAGGAGCCCCGCCCCACGCGCCTGGTCATGACCACCACGCATCCGCGTGACGTCGACGGCAACGGCTACCCGGACACCCTCACCACGCGCGTCCACCTCTTCGAGCCTGAGGGCGGCTTCCCCCTCGCCGTCACCATCCCGGGGTGGTTCAAGTTCGATCTCATCTCCCGCGGCAAGACCGTCGCCTCCTGGACCATCAACCCCGAGCAGACCGCCGCACGACTGGTCCCAGACGCCGTCGGCCCCGCCTACGTCTTCGAGCTCTCCCTGCTCGAAGGCGGCCGCACCGACCGCATCGAGACCGAGACGATCGACCTGCGCTGTTCCTTCTACGCCGTCGCGGACGGCACCAATTCCCCGCCCCCGCGCGCCTCCAACGTGGTCTCCCGCCACTTCGGACGCACCCGCTGATTGCTCATGTTCTGTTCGGGTGGTACCGCATCCAACCACGTCCGTGAGCCCGCCACGGCCGTTCTCTTTGCGCAGTCTTGACACTGGCTTGACACAGTGTCAGGGACACGGGGGCTAGCCTCTCCGCGTTCGATCCGGGGCCTGATCTTCAGGCACATCCGACTCGTACTCACGGAGAACGCAGATGAAATCGTGGTTCAAAGTTGCTGCCGCCGTCACCCTCCTGACCGCTCTCCCGATGGTCGCGGGCTTCGGCCCGGAAGACAAGAAGTCGACCGTTCAGGTCGACGCCGCCCTCAAGGATTACACGCCGGTTCAGGGCATCTCCGGAACGATCAAGAGCATCGGCTCGGACACCCTCAACAACCTGATGACGCACTGGACCGAGCTCTTCAACAAGTACTACCCCGCCGTGCGTGTCGAGGTCGAAGGCAAGGGCTCGTCGACCGCCCCGCCCGCCCTCACCGCCGGGCAGAGCCAGTTCGGCCCCATGAGCCGCGAGATGAAGTCCGCCGAGATCGACGAGTTCGAGAAGAAGTGGGGTTACAAGCCCACCGCCCTCCGCGTCGCCGTCGACTCTCTCGCGATCTACGTCCATAAGGACTGCCCGCTCGACGAGATCTCGATGGAGAACGCGATGAAGGTCTTCTCCGTCGCAGGCCCCGAGATGACCTGGGGCGACCTCGGGCTCACCTCCGCCGAGTACAAGAGCAAGCCCGTGAGCCTCTACGGCCGCAACTCCGCCTCGGGCACCTACGGCTTCTTCAAGGAGCACGTCCTCGAGAAGAAGGACTTCAAGAACGCCGTCAAGGAACAGCCCGGCTCCTCCGCCGTCGTGCAGGGCGTCGCCAACGACAAGTTCGGCATGGGCTACTCCGGCATCGGCTACAAGACCGCCGACGTCAAGGCCCTCCGCGTGATCCCCAAGGGCGGGAAGGCCGGCGTCGCCGCCACCGCCGACAACGCCTACTCCGGCGAGTACCCCATCGCACGCTTCCTCTACATCTACATCAACCACGACCCCAAGAAGGCTCTCGACCCCCTCCGCGCCGAGTTCGTCAAGACCATCTACTCCAAGCAGGGTCAGGAGTCCGTCATCAAGGACGGCTACTTCCCCGTCACCGCCGACATCGCCCGCGAGGATCTCACCGTCCTCGGCATCAAGCCCAACTTCTAAGCCCACCGTCGGGTGTGCAGCCCGGCCTGAAAGTTCCTACACTGGGGTCGGACGCTCGACCGCGTCCGACCCCTTTTCCGTGCAGAGGACGTTCGAGTGATGACCAGCGGCCAACACCCGAGGGCGGGCCATCGAAACCGCCCCCGCCGCACGCGCTCATTCGTTCACTCCATCAACGCCTTCGCCGAAACCACCATCACCTTCGGCGGGCTCTTTGTCATCCTCGCCGTGCTCGGCATCTTCGTCTACCTCACCGCTCAGGTGCTCCCGCTTTTCACCAGCGGCTCCATCGAACCCCGCTCGGTCAATACCCTCGCCACCAAACCCGTCCCCCCGGCCGCCTCCCTCACCGACGAGTACCGCCGCGTCCTCCTCCGGCTCGAAGCCGACGGCACCCTCAACGCCGACCACGTTCCCGACGGCGTCCCCATCTCCCGCCTCTCCATCGCACCCGAAGGAGAGCAGGTCACTTCCCTCTCCTTCGAGCCCTCCAAAGGGCTGCTCGCGCTCGGCCTTGCCTCGGGAAAGGTCTCGCTGGGCACCATGGGATTCGACGTCAAGCTCCTCACGCCCGACGAGGCACCCCGAAGCGCCAGAAACCTCCGCATCGGCTCCAGTGAGATCCTCTCGCCCTCCGACACCTACCCCTTCGGCGGGGCGATCGAGAGAGTCTCCGCCGATCAGTTCCGACGAATCGCCCCCGTCGTCGATCTCAGGGCCCCGACCGCTCTCTCAAAGGAGGGCGTTTCGCCGATCGCTCGAATCGACTACCGCTCGAGCGCCTCACGCGAGTACCTCGTCGCCCTTCGCGCCGACGGCAAGGCCTCCTTCGACCTCGTCCGCACCACACGACCACTCGGCGGCGGCAAACCGAGATCAAAGCTCGAGGAATACTCCCTCCCCTTCGATCCACCGCCGGGCCTCGGGCTCCCAGGCTGGGTCTTCGTCACCGGCGACGGCCAGAGTGTGCTCGCTCTCTGGGACACCGGCCTGCTCCAACGCTACTCCACCGCGAGCCCCGAGCGAAGCGCCCCAGTCTTCGCCGAGTCCCTCCAACTGCTCGACCCCGACCGCAAAGTCACGGCCGCCGCCATGCTCTTGGGCGGGCTCACGCTCCTCGTCGGCGACGATTCCGGCACCGTCACCAGAGGCTTCCCCGCCGTCGACCCCGCGACCACAGTGCCCGGCGGCCAACGCTTCATCATCGCCGAACGACTCCAGCTCCACCAGTCCCCCATCTCAACCTTCGGCCTCTCCACACGCGACCGCACACTCGCCGTCGGCGACCATGCCGGATCCGTCGCCGTCTTCCACGCCACCAGCGGCAAGATGGTCCTCCCCCCCACCACCATGGGGCAGGGACGCGTGCTCGCCGCCGTTCTCACACCAAAGCTCGACACTCTTGCCGTGCTCGACCAGGCCGGAACACTCCGCGTCGACGAGTTCAACAAGGGATACCCCGAAGCCTCGTTCTCCTCCCTCTTCGGCCGAGTCCACTATGAAGGCCAGTTGGCCCCAGAATTCACCTACCAATCCTCGACCGGTGAGGACACATCCGAAGTCAAATACAGCATCGTCCCGCTGATCTCGGGAACGCTCAAGGCAACTTCCTTCGCCCTCCTCTTCGCCGTTCCGCTCGCCGTGCTCGGCGCCATCTTCACAAGCGAGTTTCTCTCCCGCGGCACGCGCAAGGTGGTCAAGCCCGCCATCGAGATGATGGCCTCGCTCCCCTCCGTCGTGCTCGGCTTCCTCGCCGGCATCGTCGTCGCTCCCTGGGTCGCCGACAACCTCTCGAGCGTTCTCATCGCCTTCATCACCGTGCCGCTCGCGATGCTCTCCGCCGGGTTCCTCTGGCAGCTCATTCCCCTCTCGGTAATCCGCAAAATCCCGCCTCTGGCCAAGGTCGGCGCCATGCTCGCGGTCTTCGCCGGCTCGCTCGCGGCCGCCTCCTTCCTCGGCCCTTCGCTCGAACGTTCCATGTTCGCCCCGTCCGATCCCGACCGTTGGGCGATGGCCGGGCTCGTTGAACCAGCCCCCGAGAGCGAGATTCCCTCCTGGGTGGGCGCACGCCCGACCATGTCCGGGGATGAGCGCCGCGAACTTCGCGCCTCCGGGCTGTACTTCAGCGAAGGCCGGGTCGTGCGGGCTCGTCCACCGGCTAGCGACGCCGAGTCCGCCGTCCTCGCCCAATCCGACCTCGCTCGCGAAGCCGCCGGCTCAAGGCTCACCGACTGGCTCAATGGCAACTTCGGCGACGCCACGCCGGGCTGGAAGTTGCTCCTCGTCGGCCCGGCCGCGATCGTCGCGGGGCTGGCCTTCCGCTTCTTCCTCGGCCGCCGCTTCGCCGATCTCAGCGACGGCGCGACCTACGCCCGATCAGCGCTGCTCGATCTTGGACGCTACGCCGTGCTCCTCGCACTGACCTTCGCCCTCGCCTGGCTCGGCGCACACGCCCTCACCGCGATCGGCCTCGATTCACGCGATCTGATCTTCGGGTCTTTCTCCCAACGCAACACGCTCGTCGTCGGGCTCATCATGGGCTTTGCCATCATCCCCATCATCTACACCATCGCCGAGGACGCCATGACCGCCGTCCCGGATTCTCTCCGCTCCGCCTCTCTCGGCTCGGGCGCGACACCCTGGCAGACCGCGATCCGCGTTGTCCTCCCCGTCGCCGCCTCCGGCATCTTCTCCGCCATCATGATCGGGCTCGGCCGCGCCGTCGGCGAGACCATGATCGTCGTCATGGCCACCGGAAACACACCCACCCTCGATTTCAACGCCTTCTCCGGGTGCCGAACGCTTTCCGCCAACATCGCCGTCGAAATGCCCGAAGCCGTCCAGGGCGACGTGCACTACCGCGTTCTCTTCCTCTGCGGCTTTGTGCTCTTCGTGCTCACGTTCGTCGTCAACACGTCGGCGGAAGTGGTCCGCCAGCGATTCCGTCGCCGGTCTGCCGCCCTCTGACCCCTCATGTCCGAATCCTCCACCGCCAACACCGACCACTCGCAGAAGCCCGCGCGGGCCCGCAGCCTCCGCCGCACCCCCATGGCCGCCCGCGGCGAACCCATGACCTGGATGATGGGCACCGCCCTCATCGCCTGTCTCGTGCTCATCCTCGCTCTCGTCTCCAAAATCGTCGCCGAAGGCGCTCGCACCTTCTGGCCACGCCCGATCGAACTTGTCACCCTCGTCGCACCAGAAGGCCAGCAACCCCGCTCGTTCCTCGGCATCCCGCTCAAGGAAGAGCCCTACACCCCGACGCCCCCCGAGGCCGACCGCCTCGAAGAACGACGCCGGGCCGGCAACGCCCTGCCCGGCTCGTTCGCCCCCGACGGCCGCCCCGTTCGACGTCAGTACCGCGTCGGCAATCGCGAAGTCAACAGCGTCCCCTTCCTCTGGGTCCCCATCGCCGACATCGCCTCAACCTCGACCCCCGCCTCCGCCGCCATGCTCGAACGAACCGGCTGGGGCATCTGGCTCGGCACACCCCGTGCGATCTACACCGTCGCTCTCTCGCCGCTCGACGAATCCAAACCTTTCGAGCCCGAGTCCACGATCGACCTCGACGGCAGGCCCGCACGCGTCGTCCGAGACATTGTCGAATCCGGCGACGTTCGCCAACTCCGAACCCGTACCTACCTCTCCGAGGGTGAGGCCGAAACCTGGAAAGCGTTCCCCTCGCTGCACGCCGAAGCCCTCGCCCGCCGCGCAGAAATCCGCACCCTCGAGAAGCACGACATCGGCGCCATCAACGATCAGATCGCTCACGCCCAGATCGCCCTTCGTGCCGTCGAGATCGCCCACGCTCGCAACGCCACGCTCCGCCGGCTTTCGCTGCCGCTGTGGGCACTGATCGCCGCGGGTGCCGCAGCCTGCGCTGCCATCGCTGTGGTCATCGGCCGCAGACTCTCCGACCTCCCCCCCACTCGACGCGGGTTCCGACCGGTCCTGGGTCGACGTGTCGCTGTCGTACTCGCGATGGGGCTCGGTCTCGCCGCATGGCTCGAGCGCCCGTGGGGCAACGCCCCCGTCAGCGACGCCCAGCTCGCCGCGGCCCGCGAAGCCAACGAGCGGACGCTGGCGGAGCTCAACACGCAGTACGAGACCACGCTCGCTCGCAAGAACGAACTCGCTCGACACGACGAGTCCTTCCGCGTCGAGTTTGTCGATGCCTCGGGGGCGATTGCTCCTCGTGCCCAATCCTCCCCCGGCGACCCCCTGGCGCTCTCTCAGATCGTCCGTGCCGTCCGCGCGAACGAACTCTCCGCCACCGAAAAACTGGGCGTCTACCTCTCCCGTTGGAACGAGTTCCTCACCGACGATCCTCGCGAAAGCAACTCCGAGGGCGGCGTCTTCCCCGTGATCTTCGGCACGGTCACCATGACGCTGCTCCTGAGCATCCTTGTCGTGCCTCTCGGCGTCATCGCCGCCCTCTACCTCCGCGAGTACGCCTCCCAGGGCGTCATCACCTCGATCCTCCGCATCGCCATCAACAACCTCGCCGGCGTCCCCTCCATCGTCTTCGGGATGTTCGGGCTCGGGTTCTTCTGCTACACGCTCGGCGGTTACATCGATCGCGGACCCGACAGAGCGCTCCAGCTCGCCCCGGGCATCTGGTGGATCTGGGCCGCGGCCGCCGTCCTCGTCGTTCTTGCCTCGCTCGCCTTCGCCATGCTCTCAAGGCCCGTCCCGGGACAGCCCGCGACCTCCAGGCACCGCTGGCTCGGCTTCTTCACCGCGGGCTTCTGGTTCGCCGCGTTCGCCCTGGCGGTCTTCCTCGTCGCACACACCCCCTACTTCCATGGCTTCTTCGAGGCCAAGCCCTCCGAAACCTTCCGCGGGCGTGGCCTTCTCTGGGCCTCGCTCACGCTCGCCCTGCTCACGCTGCCCGTTGTGATCGTCGCGACCGAGGAAGCCATCGCCGCCGTGCCACGCACCATGCGCGAAGGCTCGTACGGCTGCGGCGCGAGCAAGTGGCAGACGATCTGGCGCATCGTGCTCCCCGGCGCGATGCCCGGCATCATGACAGGCATGATCCTCGCGATGGCCCGCGGCGCGGGCGAGGTCGCCCCGCTCATGCTCGTGGGCGCCATGAAACTCGCTCCCGAACTGCCCTTTTCCTCCTCCTTCCCCTTCATCCACGCCGACCGCTCCTTCATGCACCTGGGCTTCCACATCTTCGATCTTGGCTTCCAAAGCCCGGACTCCGAGGCAGCCCGACCCCTCGTCTGGACCACCACGCTCCTGCTGATCACCATCGTCTTCTTTCTGAACCTCGCCGCGATCTTCATCCGATCCCGACTTCGCGCCCGCGGCGGAGGAGCCTCGATCTAACGCCACACGCCCGCCGGAGGCGAACAATGAGCCCAACCATGACCGACGCACCTCCCTCCACGCCCTCGATCAAACGCATCAGCCTCGGCGCTGAGCCCGCCGCGGCCCATCGCAATTACCGCGTCATCGACGCCATCCGCTCCGGCAAAACCTCTACCCCCGAGGTCCACGATTCGCTCGCCAACGAGGAGCCCGTCATCCGAACCAAGGACTTCTGCCTCTGGTACGGGTCCGCCAAGGCCATCCACGAAGTCTCCATGTCCATCCCACGCGGACGCGTCACCGCACTCATCGGGCCCAGCGGCTGCGGCAAATCCACCCTCCTCCGCTCCGTCAACCGCCTCAACGACCTCATCGACGGCGTCCGAGTCTCGGGCGACATGCTCCTCAACGACGACCCCATCTATTCCCCCCACGTCGACGTGATCGACCTGCGCAAACGCCTCGGCATGGTCTTTCAGAAGCCCAACCCCTTCCCCATGTCGATCTACGAGAACGTCGTCTACCCGTTGCGGATCGACGGCGAACGCCGAAAGGCCGTCCTCGCCGAAGCCTGCGAGCGATGCCTCAAGGCCGCCGCACTCTGGGAGGAAGTCAAGGACCGCCTGCACGAGTCGGCCCTGGGACTTTCGGGCGGACAGCAGCAGCGTCTCTGCATCGCCCGCGCGATCGTCGCCGAGCCTGAAGTCCTTCTCATGGACGAACCCTGCTCGGCCCTGGACCCCATCGCCACACTCCGCATCGAGGAACTCATCCACGAGGTCTCGCAGCGGTACACCGTGCTGATCGTGACGCACAACATGCAGCAGGCCGCCCGCGTCAGCGACTACACCGCCTTTATGTACCTCGGCCGCCTGGTCGAATACGGGCGCACCGCCGACCTCTTCCAGAACCCTCGCCTCAACGAGACCGAGGACTACGTCACGGGTCGTTTCGGCTGATCAATCGTCGCAGCACGACCGCTCGCGCCGTGCCGCCGTCCTCCGCGTGCAGGCGCACTTCGCCCCGCTGCCTCAACGTCCCCTCACGGACCCGCACGCTCACGCTGCCGTCGATCTCGATCTCGGTCGAAAGCCACCCGCTCGACTCGGCCCGGACGATGCGGCGTCCGTCGGCGAATCGAACGCACGCCCGCCAGCCGTCGCCCTCGACCTCCATCACACTCGGGTCACAGGCCAGCACGTCACACCGCTGCCACGTGACAGGAACTTCGATCTCATACTCCGGGTGGTCGGGGTCGTGAAGGACGACCAACGTCCGCCCGCCGTCCTCGCCGCGTCCGAGCCGAACACGCAACTCCCAGTCGGAAGTATCGCCGCCGCGCGTCAGCTCCGCCGCGACGACGCCCGCGTCCCGGACCGACAATCGCCGCGGACGATCGAGCCGCACCCGCGCGTGCCCCGTTCCTTCCCTTCCCACCGGGAGAAGTCCCAGACTCAGAACGGACGGCCAGACCTCGGCCCGGATCTTCGGCGTCCCGCCAACCCGGACCGCGACGACGCCCTCTCCAGCCCCGCGAACAAGCCGCACGCTCGTCTGTTCAACCTCGCCAGAGGCGAGTTGCGGTCGGATCTGCACACGCCCGAACAGCGTGGCGGACCTGAACGGGCCCTCCCCGGCGTCAACCACCGCCATCGCGGCGCAGGCGCAGGTCGATGTGCCACGCTCCACTCGGAAGGGGGCATCCTCACCCTCGAGCCGAAGGGTAAAGTGCACTTCATCACCCACGGCGTAGGCGCCCGCGTCGAGATCAACCACGGTGGTCTCGCCGGTGGCGGGCGCCAGCACCACCCCCAGGTCGATCGACCGGAGCACCGAAGCGTGCGGCTCGACCGTCGGCGATGGCGCCTCGTACGCCCCGAGCTGCGCCGTCTCACCTCCGAGCCTCAGTTCATCCGAGAGCACGACCATCTTGTCCGAGGGCCCAAGCCCCGCCCGGAGCCAGATCTGCGACCAGCCGAGCCGCTCGGCCCGACCGAGCGAAGCGTCCAGCATCACGGCCTGATCGCCGATCGGAAGCACGACCACGAAGTGCCCGACCGATCGTTCCCCGCCGCCGACCCCATCGACCGCTCGGGACGTGCCCGGATACAGGAGGACCACCGGACGCCGCGCGGATCGCAGTGTGTCGATGCTGACCGCGCCGACGGCGACCGCGGGATGAACCGCGTTCAGAGCGGCGTACATCGCGGCGAGACTCACGCCGCCCTCTTCGGGGGGAAGCGATGTGACCAGATCCTGGTAGCTGCGCGGCCGCTCGACGAGCAACGCGTAGATGTACGCGGCCTTGGCCGCGCACGCTTGATCCTGGCCCGTGGTGACGGATGTCGTGGCGGGGGGGGGGGGTGGGG
>DDSG01000073.1:0-192 GCA_002343325.1 Phycisphaerales bacterium UBA2396
ATCGCCGCCGCCGTCGCCCGCCTCAACGCCGACTACGAAGCCACCGGCCGCAGCTTCCGCATCGAGTCCGTCGCCGGCGGGCTCCGCGTCATGACCCTCCCCGCGCACGCCCACGTCGTCGCCGCCATGCACCGCCATCGCACCAGCGCACGACTCTCCCGCGCCTCCATCGAGACCCTCGCCATCATCGCC
>DDSG01000073.1:432-17386 GCA_002343325.1 Phycisphaerales bacterium UBA2396
GCCATCATCGCCTACAAGCAGCCCATCACCCGCGCACAGCTCGAAGCCATTCGCGGCGTCGCCTGCGGCGAGGTCCTCCGATCCCTCATGGAACGCCGGCTCGTCACCATCCGTGGCCGCGCCGAAGAACTCGGTCGCCCCATTCTCTACGGCACCACCAAGCAGTTCCTCGACCACTTCGGGCTCGCCACCCTCTCCGACCTGCCCACCCTCACCGAACTCAAGCCCCAGTGATTCGCCACGCCACTAGATCGTGATCCGGTACGTCACGCGCACCAGGTCCCTGAACATCCCGGGAATCCCCAGGCTCGAGATCATCACGATCAGCCACGCCACCAGCGTGAGAAGAAACGCCGTGAACCTCGGGTGCCGGATCTTCATGTACGCCCGCACCGCGATCGCCCACCACGCCCACGTCACCGTGAACATCAGCAGCACGCCCCCGATCGGGCCCCAGTAGCGCACGCCCAGATACACCTCCTGCCATGTCCGCCTCGCCGCACCCCCCAGCGACGCGTAGAACAGGCACTCGGCCAGAAGCCGAAGCAGAGGCGTCACCGCGCACACCACCGGCAGCACCCACATCCCCCACGCCGCCGCTCGCGCCACGTGAACCCACCGCACACGCTGCCTGATCATCGTCACCGGCATCAGCACGAAGCTCGGCGCCACCGCCAGCGTCATCCCCACCACCACCACAAGCGCTCGCGCCTTTTCCTCGTCAAGCGGGCCGGACCTTCGGCTCGCCGGCCACACCGGGAACGCCCACGTCGCCCATTCCGCCGTCAGCCGCTCAACCAGCCCCAGCGCCTGCGTTCCCGGGCCAAGCGCCCCGCTCGCCACCACGTGCTGGAAGATCAGCACCGACGCGGTCATCAGCACCAGCGCCACGATCGTCATCGCCATCCACCCCGCCACGAACATCATCGCCGCCACCATCGGCAGCCTCGCGACAACCACCGGCGCGCCCAGCGGGATCCCACGCCACAACGCCCAAGGCCACATCGCCCGAGCCACCCCGCGAACGCCTCTGCCCAGCAACCCCCACGCCCCCACGTACCGCGCGTGCTCGATCGACCACGCCGGCGCCACCCACTTGGGCGAGACCACCTCCGCCCATTCCACGTCAAGCCCGCACTCCGAGCACTGCCCCCGCACCGGGCACTCGCTCTCCCACGACTGCACAACCCCCGACAGGTCATACCCGCACCGCGGACACACCACCTCCATCGACGCCGCACCAGCATCCCCAGAGGGAACGTCGATCGACCGAATCATGTCCGCGCTGTGCGTCTCCATGCCTCTCTTCGCCGCCGCTTCTTCCGCGGGGAAAGCACCCTCACCCCTCTCCGCATACGCTCCATGTGATGGTTCGTTGCATCCTCGCCATCGTACTCGCGGCAAGCACCGCATCGGCGCACCAGCCCCCGGCCGAGACGCCCCGACCGGAACGCCCCGAGCCCGGCCGCGTCCCGACACTTGAGGCCGCCCAGTCGCAGATCCTCGCCGCGTACAGGTCCAACCCCGTCGCCGACCGCGTGCAGATCCGCCTGATCGGCTTTGAATCCCGCGACCGCCGCTCGAGCGTCCTCATCTACGCCGACGCCGGCAAGGCCGATCTGCGCCGCCCGTCGCTCCGCCTGGACCTGGGCCAGCTCCAGATCTTCGCCGGCGACCTCAGCCCCACCGACCGACGCCTCATCGCCGTCAACCGCTTCGAACGCTCCACCTACTTCCCGGCCGACCTCACGGGCTCCCCCGCCGAAGCACTCGCCACGCACTTCCACGCCGTCCCTCTCCCGCAGCTCTCGCTCAGCTTCGGCACCACCGACACCATCGACCAGCTTTCCTCGCTCATCACCTCCATCCGCTGGGATTCCATCGACGCCCAGACCGACGCAGGCCGTCAGGTGCTGGTGCTCAAGGGCACGCACGGCCCAAACGCCGCGCCCCTCTCCCTCACCGTCGATCGAGCCTCGGGCAGGCTCCGCCGCCTCGCCGCCGACCTCCCCACCACCAAGCCCGGCACCCGCATCGAACTGACCATGGCCTCGATCGATCCCGGCGAACCTCGCAAGTGGGTCCTCTCGCCCGAGGGACGCACCGCCGTCGAAAGCCCGACCCTCCTGACCCCCAAGCGCACCATCGCCCCTGACGAGACCGTCAAGAACGCCTCGCTCATGCGCGGCGACCTCACGCCCGTGCCCATCGAGGCCGCCCTCCCCAAGGACGCCAACAACAAACCCAAGGGTGTCGGCGCAATCCTCTGCGTGCGGGCCGAGACCGACGCCCTGCCCGACGCCGAGACGCTCGCCGCGGCCCTCGCCGCCCTCGCCAAGGCGAGCACCGACCCCGCCGCCTCGCGCGATGGCTTCGCCATTTCGGGCGTGGCTCTGCTGGGCGTCTCGGAGTTTGATCCCGCCCGGCTCGACGCGATCGAGGCCCGCTACGCCAAAGCCGCCAAGGACGCCGCCGTCCCCCACGAGCTGCTTTTCACCAGCTCGCGGGTGCTCTCGGTCGACCGCAACGGACAGCCCGCCGACATCGCGATCGTGCTCGTGAACGCCAACCTGAAGGTCATCCAGACGTTCGTCGTCGACGGCCGCTCGCGTGAGGCCGATGCGCTCGCCGCCGAGATCATCCTCGCCGCCGCCCCACCGCCGCCCGCCGGGCCCCCGCCCGAGGCACCGACGCCGCCGACCTCACCCCAGAAATAATCAGCGGCCCCCGAAGGGACCGCCGATCGTCGTTCAGATCAATTCCCGTCCCGCAGGCGGTTTTTCAACTCGCCTGCGCCCGAGGGTGTGCCTTGTTGTACGTCTCCGTCACGCGCTGCGAGGTCAGGTGCGTGTACACCTGCGTCGTCGAGAGCGACTGGTGCCCCAGCAGCTCCTGCACGCTGCGCAGGTCCGCCCCGTTGTCGAGCAGGTGCGTCGCGAACGTGTGACGCAGCGTGTGCGGGCTGATCGTTGGATCAAGCCCCGCCATCTTGAGGTACTTGTCGAGCTTTCGGCGGACGCTCCGCGAGCTCAGACGCCCGCCGTGCTTGTTCACAAACAGCGGCCGACGCACGGGCTCCGAACCCGGTGCGAAGCGAGGGTCCTGATGCAACAGTTCCAAATACCGCGCAATCGCCCGCAGGGCATGGCTGCCCATCGGCACGATGCGCTCCTTCTTGCCCTTCCCGCGGACGTGCAGCGCCTCGCCGCTCAGATCCAGATCCTCGGCGTTGAGCCCGACCAGTTCGCTCACGCGCAGGCCGGTCGAGTACAGCGTCTCGAGCATCGCGCGATCGCGACGACCCAGCACGTCCGAATCCGTAGGTGCCGCCAGAAGCTTCTCGACCTGCTCGATCGTGATCGCCTTGGGCAGACGCTTGGCCTGCCTGGGCGTGCGGATCACCGTCATCGGATTGCCGATCGCCAGCCCTCGCTTGTCCGCCCACTTGTAGAAGGATCGGAGCGTCGCGATCTTCCGCGCCATCGTTGCCGACGAATACTGCTGCTCGCCCAGGTACGACAGGAACTGGCGCACCAGCTCGCTCGACGCACGCCGGATCGCGTCCGTGATCGTCGCCGTCTTGGTCCCGGGGCCCACGGGGGTCCGGTCCAGCGGGGCGTTCAGCGCGGCCTGCTCCTTGTTCCCGTCCGGGCTCACCCCGATCTCGTCGCCCAGGTAATCCACGTACTGACGCAGATCCGCCCCGTAGCACCGCGCGGTGTAGGGCGAGAAGTGCCGCTCGTCGGCCAGATACTTCGTGAACGTCTCGATGATCGGAAGAGACATGTTGTGCTCCTGCATCCGTGTTCCACGCCTTCCTTCGACGCGGCCGGGCTCCGTCCCGTTTGACTCCTCAACTATCGGTCCACACCGCCCCGCCCTGCATTCCGACTATACCTTTCAAAACACAAACATCTACGCCGCCGGCCTGACCGACTCCAGCAGCCGCAGCTTGTGCGTGATGATCGCCACGTCCACCCAATCAAGTCCCCTTCCCTCGCGCATCATCCCCCGCACCACCTCGATCATGTCGCGCTCCTGACCCTTCTCGAACCGGAACGTCCACCGCTGCCGACCTTTACGGAAGGTCACCGCCGTCATCGCCGGCGCCGGAGTCGCGCTCGTTCCTGATCCGCTACGAGCCTTGCTGTGGTCCAGATCCATGAACCTGCTCCTTCTCGGGCCCCACAAACCACTTATTCCGGTTGTTCTACCGCCGCCGTTCGGTTCGCCAGCGCCGCCGTGCCCAACCGAATCCACTCCTGCTGGATCACGCGCGACACGGCGAAGCTCGACGCAAATTCCGTGAACAGCGGCATGCTCGCCAGATACCGCCGCCAGCCCATCGCGTCGCCCTGGTTGTGCCGACCGATCGCGTACGAGCGCACGTCAAGCTGCACCTGGTGGTTCTTCCCATCAAGATGCTCGGAGACCGTCGCGACAAGACCCTCGCGCAGCGGGCCCGGCGATTGAGGCTGCTCGGTGACGCTCGCGCTCAGTTCTCGCGTGTTGACTCCCCCGCTGACCTTCGCCGAGCCGGTCATCGCGCCCGATCGGGCGAACAACGCGATCGAGAGCCCGATCGTCGGGGTGTAGGGGTCGTACGCGGTGATCGAGCCCATGAGCACGCCGTCGGCACCGAGCGCTGCGGCCAGCGCGGCGGCGCCGGATGGGCCGTTGATTGAAGTCATTTTGAGCGCCCGCATCGCCTCCATGGTGCGATTGAGGGGCAGGCAGCGCACGCCGCGAACTTCCTCCGCGGCCGCCACCAGTTTGTCAGAGACATCCAGCGGGTTGCACGCCGAGGTGCCCGACTCGTTCCGCAGCGGAACCACGGCCCAGAGCACCTCGCCCTTCTCGGCGGAGTACGGAGCGACCGTGATCTGCGGGCTGGTCAGATCGGGCTTGGGCGCCGAGCACCCGCCCGCGATCAGCACGCACGCGCCAAGAACCGAAGCCCACCGAGTTGCACACGCCATCGCCGGGGCATCCTTGCCGGCCGAGGTCGGGCCCATCCGTGAGCCCGCGCACCGGCCTGAATAACAACCCCGTCGCTATCGGTTCTGTTCATCCCCACCGGTGACTTCTTGCCCCCCCTCGGTTGCGGTGGCGGTCTCGGTCGGGGCCTCGGGCGTGCTCTTGGCCGTTGCGCCCGCTGGCTTTACGGCCGATTCCATCGCCATCAGCACAGGCCCCATATCCATGAGCCACAGATTTTCCTGCTTGCCCCGCGGCGACATGAAGACCAGCCGGTTGCCGGCACCCCAGGCGGGCATGAGCGCCACGGCGGTGTTGTCGGTCAGGCGCGTGCGCCCGGAACCGTCCGTGTTCTGAACCCACAACCGGGCGGCGCGGGGCGTGGCGGTGCTGGCGGCCTTGATGTTGACCTCACCCACGGGCACCTCGGCGTAGGCGATGCGCATGCCGTCGGGGCTCCAGGTGGGGTTGATCAGTGCGCTCGTCGGGCTCGAGGCGAGTTCGGTGGCGTTGCCGGCCTGTCCGTCCTGATAGTCGAGGGTCCAGACGCCGAAGGTGCGGCTGCCGCGCTCGCGTGCGGTCTGATAGAGGATGCGATCCCCGCCGTTGGTCCCCGTGCCGGGAATCGGGCAGAAGGTGGGGAACATGCCGTAGCCGATGAACTGCGTCGGGGTGCTGGCGGCGACGCCGGCGACCCACATCTCCCAGCGGCCCGAGACTTCGCCCATGCGGCAGTACGCGAGACGCGAGCCGTCGGGGCTCCACGAGGGGTGCAACTCGTCGCTCGGATCGCTCGTGACGCGGACGGCACGCCCGCCGGTGACGGGCATCACGTAGACGTCCCAGTTGCCGCCACGGTTGCTCGCGAAGGCGATCATCATGCCATCGGGGCTGACGGCGGGCATCACGTCATCGGCGGGATCGTTGGTGAGCTGCGTGACGACCTGCCCGTCGATGTCCTTGACGTAGATGTCCGCGGTGTGGCGGTGCTGCGTGGAGGCGAAGACGATTCGTCGGCCGTCGGGCGTGAGGGTCGGGTCAAAGTCCGAGCCGACGGGCGAGTACGAGACTCGCTGCACGGGCGCGGCGCCCATGGGCTCGGCGTCGGAGGCCTGCCCGACGGGCGCGTCGGCGAACCCGCCGAAGGGGTACGGGTTCGTCACGCCGATCTCGCCTTCGAGTGTGGTGTTCTTGGCGGGCGTCGCGGCGACGACGTCGCGCGTCGCCTCCGGGCGGGGCTTGGCGGCCGTTTCAACCGTCGGGAGAACTTCCGGCGCCGGCTGCTCGGCCGCGACGGCCTTCGGGGCCGGGGCGGTCGGCTCGGGAGAGTTCCACGGGCGCGGCGGCTCGTTGGTGGCGGACTGGGTCCACATTCCGCAGCCGCCGGCGAGGGAGATCAGCACAACGGTGGAGGTCAGTCGGAGAGCGGCGCGGGTTGCCATGGGGATACACCTTCTCTGGGTTGTGTGGCGTGTCATGGGCGCACGACCGCGCCCATCCCCTCCATCGGTCAGTCCGGGCGGGCGATTCAGCGTGGTCGGCGCGGTCCCAGAACGTCGCCGCCCCGCGCAAGGAACCCCACCACGGGTCCCCTGCGTCGGGGCGGACGGTGCGATGCCGCGGGGGCCTGATGGCCGCCCTCGGCGTAAGTGCTTGTTGATTCAGTCGTTCGGCTCCGCGAACCCGATCCCGGCGGTTGCATCGGGATCGCCCCAGGGCTCCTGCTGCGTCGAACGCGGGACGCAGCCCCACGTCAGATGCTCCAAATAGGTGCGCAGGTGCTGGTCGGTGAAGGTCTGAAGGAAGTCGATGCTGGCCGAGGGATTGATCTTCACGATCGCCTCGATCAGGTGTGTGCGCGACAGCCGTGTGTCGGCCTCGTCGAGGCGCTTGGCTGTCTCAATCTCGTAGAGCATCGCGGTCGACATCACACACCTCGCTCGCGTGGGTGTCTCTCGATCGGATGATCGGGCCGGCGGGCCCGACAATATAACCAAAAACGGACCTTAGTTGCGGCTGGTCGAAGCGGACGGCGATCCGCCAGCGGGCGATACAGTCGCCCATGGGCACGGCGTGGCTTGTGATCGACGGGGATCGGCTCGGGCCGGAACATGGCGGAGAAGCGTGGGGCCGATGGTCGACGCTCGGATTGCTCGAAGCGCCGACGCCCCCAGGGCCGGGCGAACGGCTGGTGGCCTCGGCGGGGGCGGTGCGTGACGAGGAGGACCCGGCCCGCGCGGCGATGTACGCGTGGGGCGAGGCGGGTCGCAAGCTGCTGGACGCCTCGGTGGAGCGGGCCCTGTCGGGCGGGGGCGAGGTGCTGATCCGTGGAGCGTGCGGCGAGTTGCTGTCGGACGTGCCCGGGTGCCTGTCGCTTCTGAGGCGTTTTGAAAGCAACGGGCTTCGGCTCGCGGTGGATCCGGGCGCGATGCTGTCGGACGAGATGACCCGAGACGCGGACGACCACGCGACGCGGGTGATCGAGGCGCTGCTGCCCCACCCCGCGGCGGGGTTGCTGATCGTGCGGGCGGATCGGCCCGGGCTGGCGGGGGTGATGCGGTGTGCCGGCGTGATCCGCGAGCGGGGGCTGCCGATACTGGCGATTGGGGAGAGTCCGTCGCTGCTCGCGGCCCGGATCGGGCTGACCTGAAGGACGGCTCGGGAACTGGGAGGATCATCGCGCCCGACCGCGGTACGATTGCGGCGATGAGCACGCCTTCCTCTTCGAACCCGACGCCAACACCTCACACAGACGCTCGGACCGCGTGGGGCACGCCCGCGCGAGCGCCCGACCTGTCGCACCCGATGTTCGCGGCGATCAAGGCTGCGTTCCCCGGGAAGAAGTTCCTGGCGCAGGAGTTCCGGGGGATGTCGACGCTGGTGGTCGAGCCGGCGGACCTGCACGCGGTGCTGGCGTTCCTGAAGGAGAAGCAGGGGTACTGCTTCCTGTCGGACGTGACGGGGGTTGACTATCTGAACTACCCCGCGCCGCAGCCGGGGCGATTCGCGGTGGTCTATAACGTGGTGTGCTTTGCACGCGACGAGCGGTTTATCGTGAAGACATACGTGAACCCCACGCTGCCGACGGACGGGATCGTGGAGGATCCGGCGTTGTGGGTGGACAGCGCGTGCGACCTGTGGCCCGGGGCGGAATGGCCCGAGCGTGAGGTCTTCGACATGTTCGGGATCCGGTTCCGCAATCACCCGGACCTTCGGCGGATCCTGACGTGGGAGAGCTACCCCGCGCATCCGCTGCGGAAGGACTACCCGGTGCGCGGCCGGGGCGAGCGTGAGCAGTACGCGATCATCGACCGCACGTCTACCTGAAGGGGGAACTGAGTCATGGGCGAAACGCCGGACACGAACAAGCTGTTGATGGTGATCATCGCGATCCTGCTGCCGCCGGTGGCGGTGTTCCTCAAGAAGGGCGCGGGCGGGCACCTGATCCTGAATATCGTTTTGCTGTTTGTGACGGTGTGGGTGGGCGCGTTCATCCACGCGCTGTGGTGCGTGCTGTCCTAAGGCGAGAGAACGCACGGAGAGGCCAAATGAACACGCCCGGCGTTCGGCTCGCGAACACCGGGCGTGTTGTTCTGTGCTTCGGGGCGTGATCAGCCCTCGGAAATCTGGGCGTTGCTGGGCAGGTCCTTGTCGTCGACGCGGCGGATGGAGGCGCCCAGGGTGTTGAGGCGGTCTTCCATCTTTTCGTACCCGCGGTCGAGGTGATAGACGCGGTGCACGGCGGTGGTGCCCTCGGCGGCGAGCCCGGCGAGGACGAGCCCGGCGGAGGCCCGCAGATCGCTCGCCATGACCGGAGCCCCGATGAGGCGCGGGACGCCCGAAATGACGACCGTCGGGCCTTGGCGGTAGAGCTTGGCGCCCATGCGGGCGAGTTCGGCGACGTGGAGGAACCGCTCGGGGAAGATGCGCTCGGTGATCACGCTGTTCCCACTGGCGAGGGTGAGGGCGGCCATGAGCTGGGCCTGCGCGTCGGTGGGGAAGCCCGGGTGGGGCTGCGTGGTGACTTCGATGGGGCGGATCGTGCGGTCGCAGGTGACACGGACGGAGGCCCGCATCGGGTCGATCGCGGGGGGGACGCCCGGCGCGCTGGCGACGGGGGTGACGTGGATGCCCATCGCGGCGAGCTTGTCGACCACGGCGAGCAGCGCGTCCATCGGGCAGTTGTCGAGCGTGACGTCGCCGTTGGTGATGGCGGCGGCGAGCATGAAGGTGGCGGCCTCGATGCGGTCGGGGATCACGGTGTGGTCGATCCCGCCGAGCTGCTTGACGCCCTCGATGATAATGCGCGGCGAGCCCTGCCCGCGGATCTTGGCGCCCATGGCGTTGAGCATGTTGGCCAGGTCGACGATCTCGGGCTCGCAGGCGGCGGATTCGATGATCGTGACGCCTCGGGCGAGCGTGGCGGCGGACATGACGTTGGCGGTGCCGAGCACGGTGGAGCCGAAGGCGCCACCGAGGAAGATGGTCGCGCCGCGGAGCCCGCCGTGGGGCGCCTTGGCGATGATGTCGCCGGCGGTGAGGGTGATCTCGGCGCCAAGGGCGGCCATGCCGCGCAGGTGGAGGTCGACGGGGCGGTCGCCGATGGAGCACCCGCCGGGCATGGAGACGCGGGCGTATCCGCGGCGGGCGAGCAGCGGGCCGAGCGTGCAGATGGAGGCCCGCATGGTCTTGACGATCTCGTAGCGGGCGTGGCTGTTCTCGGTGGATTGAGTGTGGAGCTTGACGACCCCGGGCTCGCTCGCGGGGGGCTCGCTGGTGCGGACGCACCCGAGCTCGGCGAGCAGGCGATACATGTTTTTGAGGTCGGCCAGGTCGGGGATGCTGCGGAGGGTCACGGGCTCGTCGGTGAGGAGCGCGGCCGCGGTCAGCGGGAGGGCGGCGTTCTTGGAGCCGTGAATGCGGATGCGGCCTGAGAGTCGGCGGCCGCCCTCGATGACGAACGTGTCCATGTTCGTGTGTCCTTGGTGGTGGGCGTCATGCCCGCGGGGTGGGGTCGGGTGTCGTGGGGAACGATGGTCCGATCATACATCGGCGGGTTGGGGTTTCGATCTTGCGAACTCGGAAAAGGCGTCAGATTCCTCGCGTGTCCCGTGGCGGTCGGCCGGGGCGCGTGGCGGTGCGGGCGGATAGATCGGAAGGTGGAGTCGGTTGGACGGGGAGCGCGGGGCAAGCCCACGCCGCCCGACGGGGAGAGAGAGACCCCCGCCCGACCATTCGCGCCGCGGCCCGATCGAAGGGCAAGCTAGCGGGGCACACGCCCGGACCTCCCACCGCAGGGGTCCGGGCGTTCTGTTTATCCGGGGGGTCGTGATCGGAAAATTCTCCGAAGCGGGTTGCACGGGGGACGGGTGTTTCGGAGGGTGTGTGAGTGCGGCGAGCGGGCGGGATGCCCCGGCACGGGCCGCAACGAGGAACGAAGCCCTTTGGGGGCTGGAACGGAGGACGACGATGCGAGGCTACGCGACGATGTGTGCGGCGGGACTGCTGGCGGCTGCCGGCGCTGTCCTGTGCACCCCCACCACCACCCAGGGCAACTCTTCGAGTGACCCGTACGCGGCCCTGCCGTCGTCCATCGACCTGACGGGCGTCGTCCGCGACTTCCGCGAACGGTCGGCCTCGGGCGGGCACCCCGACTTTGAGCGTGCCCCCACGGGCGGGTTCGGTCACTACATGAACATGGTCGCCGACCAGCTCGACGCGGACGGCAAGCCCCAGTTCCGCAGCACCGGGACGCTGGTGGGCACGCAGTGGCGTGACAGTTCGGGCCGCAACGTGATCAGCCCGCGGTCGTACATCTCCGCCCGCTCGGGTGACACGAATGGCTCGCTCAACGCGTCGAAGATCGGCGCCCTGACGACCGAGGCGAACTTCCGCGAGTGGTTCCGCGACGTCGCGGGCAAGAACGTCTCGAAGCAGCAGACGCTGCGGCTGGTCCGCCAGGCAGGGACCAACGTCTACACCTTCGACGACCGCCAGGACGCGGGCTTCATGAACCGCGGCGGGTTCTTCCCGGTCAACGGCGAGCTCTTCGGCAACTCCGGCGGCGGCGGCCTGGCCAACACCAACTACCACTTCACCTTCGAACTCGAAACCGAGTTTGAGTACAAGGCCAACTCGGGCCAGACCTTCCGGTTCACCGGCGACGACGACGTCTGGGTCTTCATCGACGGGAAGCTCGTGATCGACCTGGGCGGCGTGCACGGCGCGATCTCGCAGGTGATCGAGCTGGACCGCCTGAACTGGCTGCAGGACGGGAAGTCCTACAAGCTCAAGTTCTTCTTCGCCGAGCGTCACCGCACGCAGTCGAACTTCCGCATCGAGACCACGATGCAGATGCGGACCGTGCAGCCCCCGGCCACGAGCGCCCTGTACGACTAAGCCCTCGCCGCATCCTCTGATTCCCACGCCCGGGTTGGCCGATCATGGCCGCCCGGGCGTCGTTTTTGTCAGGGCACCCACCAGCCGCCGCCCCAGCCGCCCTCGACGCCGCGCCCACTCCAGCGCCCCCACCCCGAGCCCTCGCCGGGGGAGACATGCACCGCGTTGGGCGAGGGCGACAGATACAGCCGCCGCAGACGCAGCAGGTCGGGTCTGGGCTCCGGGTCGTAGTACGAAGGGGTCGCCAGGCGATCCGACGCCACCGCGAGCGCTCCATCCCGTCGCGCATAGTCCCCCGCCTCTTCGGCGAGCGTGCCGGGGGTTTCGAGGGCGGCCCGGGGAGCCGTCACGAGAGCCCAACTGTGCCCCCCGCCCTGGCCGGAGACCAACCTCGGCGCGGGGCGTCCGACCTCGCTTGCGCACCCACCCAGCAGCAGGAGGATCGCGAGCGCGGCCATGCCGCCCGTCAGCGCATCATGTCTCGGATTGCGGTCCATGCATTCAACGTACACGACGCGGGGGGCCCGTCGAGCCGAAGTGCCCGGAATGTGCGTTTTCGGGCCCGCGCAGACGTCCCGGACGCCACAACGGGCCATGCCTCACCCGGACGCGAGACGAACCACGTCCTCCGCACACCCCCAGCAGAGCGTGTACCCCGACCCGCCGTGCCCGTAGTTGTGGATGACTCGCCCGTCACGCTCGACGCGAACCCTCGTCCTGTAGGGGCGCAGCCCGACGGCCTCGCGGAGCACGCGGCCCGGGCGGAACCCGCGCGAACGGGCCTTCTCGAGGATCCTCTCTCGCACGGCCGGATCGGCGACGAGCGGGCGACCCGGGTCGCACGGTTCGCTGATGCCGCCGATGACCACCTCGCTGCGTCGGGGGATCACGTAGAAGACGTCGGCATGCCCGCGGTCGTGCGAGACGGAAACGCGCAGGTCGATCTCGCCGGGCTCGCAGACGACGACGTGCCCGAAGATCGGCCGAAGTTCAGGGTCGTTGGTCAGGCCCAGCGCGCCAAGCCCCGCGCAGTTGACGACCAGATCGCCCGGCAGTTCGTCGAACGAGCGTACGGCCCGGCGGATGATGGGGCGGCGAAGCCGCGACTCGAGCCATCGCATGAAGACTGGCGACTCGGCCCGCGGCGCGGTGACGCGCCAGGCCATTGTGGCCGGTCCACCGGGGAAGCCCTCTCGCACGGGTTCGAGGTCCGGGGTGTCGGCGGCCCACCAGGGGCGTTCCTCGTCGTCGTGAAGCTCGTAGAGGGTGATCAGGTCAACCCCGGCCGAGTGATCGTGAGAGGCGAGGCGGTTGTAGTGGACGCGTGTGCGGGCGGCCCAGCGGCTGACCAGCGCGGGCGGGTCGCTGCGGAAGGGGTGCCAGAGGGCGGCCGCGACGCCCGAAACGCATTCGAGCCCGGGCCTGTCGGCGAAGACCTGGACGTCATGCCCGACCTCCTGCAGCAGGAGGGCGGAGGTGAGCCCCGCCACGCCGCCGCCGATGATCGAGATCGACTTCATGCATCCTTCTCCACGCCCGGCGGGGTCGAAAGCCACCGGCGGGATACGCTCACCGTATGGCCCCAGAGCTCGACTGGCACGAACGCCTCCGCATCATCGACGACCTGATGAGGCGAGTGTCCGCGGAATCGAGCCCCCAGGAACTGGTCAGGCTGTACGGCGTGGGCATCCGCGAGTTGATGCCGATCGATCGGCTGGTGGCGCTTTCGAGGCGTGACTTGGCCCCGCCCTGGTTTCGCATCACCCGTTCGACGATCTGGACCGAATCGATCAACCCATGGACGCAGAAGGACCGGCTGCCGCTGCTGCGGGATGGGTTCCTGGGAGAGCTGCTCTACGCTCAGGAGCCCCGGATCATCGAGGATCTTCGGATCCCCGAGTCGGACCCGGCGGCGGAGCACCTGGCGGGCATGACGTGCCTGATGACCCTGCCCCAGTACGACAACGGGGTGGCGGTCAACATGACGGTGCTGGGCTGGCGAGACAAGGCCGACCTGCCGCGGGAGCAATACCCCAACATGGTGTGGCAGTCGAACCTGTTCGGGCGGGCGACGCACAACCTCGTGCTGCGCCGCGAACTGTCGCAGGCGTACGAGGCGATCAACCGCGAGCTCAAGGTGGTGGGCGAGATCCAGCGGTCTCTGCTGCCTCGCGCGAAGGCGGAGATTCCGGGCGTGGATCTCTGCCCGTTCTACGAGCCCAGCGCACAGGCCGGCGGAGACTACTACGACCTCTTCGAGCTTCCGGACGGAAACTGGGGCATGTTCATCGCGGACGTGGCGGGGCACGGGACGCCCGCGGCGGTGCTGATGGCGGTGACGCACGCGCTGGCGCGGTCCTTCGCGGGCCCGCCCGAACACCCGTGCCTCTTCCTCGACCACATCAACAGCAAGCTGGTGTCGTACTACACGACGAACAGCGGCACGTTCGTCACCGCGTTCTACGGGGTGTACAACCCCCGCACCCGCGAGCTGCGCTACGCCTCCGCCGGGCACAACCCGCCCCGCCTCCGCACGCGTCGGGGCATCGAGGTGCTGGACAAGGTCGGGGGGCTTCCCCTGGGGATCATGCCGACGCAGGAATGCAGCGAGGCGACGGTGGTGCTCGAGCCCGGTGACATGCTCTGCCTGTACACCGACGGGATCACCGAGACGCAGAACGCCGAGGGGGATCAGTTCGACGTGCCGCGCCTTGACGAATTGCTCCGGGCGGAGGCGGACGAGGATCTGTCCGCCATCGCCGAGCGGATCTCGCGGGCGGTGAACGAGTTCTCGGGGCACGCGCCGGCGAAGGATGACCGGACGATGCTGCTCGCCCGGGTCCGGGCGTCGTGAACGCGGGCCCGGCGGCTGATGTATAGTCGGTCATGGGCATCACCTTCCGCAAAGCGGTTCTCGACAACGGGCTGACGGTCATCGCCGAGATCGACCCCAAGGCGCACACCTCGGCCGGGGGCTTTTTCGTCAAGACCGGGGCACGCGACGAATCCGGCGCGGTGATGGGCGTCTCGCACTTCCTCGAGCACATGATGTTCAAGGGGACCGAGAGCCTCAGCGCCGAGGCGCTCAACAAGGCCTTTGACGCGATGGGCGCCAAGAACAACGCGTACACCTCCAACGAGATGACGTGCTTCTACGCGAGCGTGCTCCCCGAGCACGCGGGCAGGTCGATCGATCTGCTCGCCACGATGATGAGGCCGGCCCTGCGCCAGGCCGACTTTGACACCGAGAAGGGCGTGATCCTCGAAGAGATCGCGATGTACAAGGACAGCCCCTTCTGGGTCCTGTACGAGGCGGCGATCGAGAAGCACTACGGCACGCACCCGATGTCGCACCGTGTGCTGGGGACGGAAGAGACGATCAAGGCGCTGACGCGCGACCAGATGCAGGCGTACTTCGACAGCCGATACTCCGCGGACAACACGATCGTCGCGCTCGCCGGGCGGATCGACTTTGACCGCTGCGTCGACCGCCTCTCGACGCACTGCGGCGGCTGGGCCCGCACCGGCGCACGGCGCAGTCCCGAACGCCCCGCCCCGGTGGGCGGCCGGTTCGAGCTGAAGGACCCCAAGGTCAATCGCGGGTACGTGATCGCCATCAGCGAAGCGCCATCCGTGCAGGACCCGCGCCGATACGCCGCCATGCTGCTCGCGCAGGTGCTGGGTGCCCCGGACAATTCTCGTCTGCACTGGTCGCTGATCGAATCGGGGCTCGCGGAACAGGCCCAGGCGGCGTACGACCCGCACGACGGGATCGGGGAGTACTACGTCTATGCCGGGGGCGATCCGGATCGGCTCGGCGAGATCGAGGGCATCATCACGCGGCAGATCGAAGAACTGCCCGAGTCGCTGACGACCGACGACCTCGACCGGCTGCGGATGCGGATCGTGACGGGCGCCGCCGCCGCCGCCGAGAGACCGGGCGATCGGATGCAACGTCTCGGCCGCCTGTGGACGATGCTCGGGGCGTACCAGACGATCGACGAGGAGATCGAACGCCTCAGCGCGGTCACGCTCGACGATGTGCGGGCGGTGGCGCGGGAGTTCCCGATCCGCCTGCAGACCCTGGGCACGATGCTGCCCGCGTCGGCCTGAACTGCTCGTGTGCAGCGTTGCGGGCCGCGTGGTCTAGGTTCCGGCGATGGCGGCGGCGCTGCCCACACCCGCGACGTAGCCGCTGGCCCAGGCCCACTGGAAGTTGAACCCACCGATCCGACCGTCCACGTCGCAGATCTCGCCGCAGAGATACAGACCCGGGCAGACGCGGCTCTCCATGGTGTCGAGGTGGATCTCGCCCAGCGGGATGCCGCCCGCCGTCACCTCCGCGAAGGTGAACCCGCGGTCGCCCGTGACGGGCAGCGGCGTCTCGGCGATCATCTGGGCGAGATTGCGGCGGTTGTCGCGGAGGAGCGCATGCCCGGGCGTCGCCGGATCGGCCGCGGCCGAACGAACGATCGCGTCGGCGAGCCGCTCGGGCAGGCCCTTGTCGCGGAGCCAGCGAGAGGGCGTGCTCCGCCCGAGCTTCTGCAATGCGGCGTCGACGCTCTCGATGGTCTCGCCGGGGAGCCAGTTGAGGACAAGTCGTGCGCCGGCGTCTTCGTGGCGGGTCTGGGCGTAGTAGCGGCTGATGTCCAGCACGCTGGGCCCCGAGAGGCCGAAGTGCGTGAGCAGGGTTGAGTTGGTGAAGAACTTGAGCCGCTTGTTGGTGGCCGATCGGACCTCGAGCGTCGCGGGCAGGGTGATGCCGCTGAGCGCGGTGATCCAGTGGTCTTTGGGAAGGGTGAGGGGGACGAGCGCGGGAAAGACGCGTGGCGTGATGGTGTGGCCGAGGGACCGGGCGATGTCGTAGCCCGCGCCGTCGGAGCCCGACCGCGGCAGAGCCATGCCGCCCGTGGCGAGAATGATGCGCTTGGCCCGCACGATGGTGCCGTTGTCTTCGTGTTCCACGAGGAACGAGTCGGCGTCTGTGCGCACACGCGCGACCCTCCACGGGTGGCGGATGGTGACCGCGGCGCGGTCGGCCGCGGCCAGCAGCGCGTTCAGGACGGTGTGGGCGTCGTCGGTCGTCGGGAAGAGCTTGCCGGTGTCCTCTCGCTTGAGCTCAACGCCCAGCTCGCGGAAGAACGCGACCGTCTCGGGGACATCGAAGCGGCGGAGGACCTTCTTGATCGCGTTGCGGCTGCTGCCGGCGTACTGCTGCTCGTCGACGGCGTGGTGGGTGACGTTGCAGCGTCCGCCGCCGGCGACGAGGATCTTGGCGCCGAGCTTCTTCGCTCCGTCGAGGGCGAGCACGCGGAGACGGCCCGCGCCCGTGCGCCCGGCCCAGATGGAGGCGAAGAGACCGGCGGCGCCAGCCCCCACCACCGCGATGTCGGTCTCGTGCTGCACGTTCAAGTATTGCGCTTCTGGCCGCGCTTGGCCCGCGGGGTCCTCGCGACCACATACACCACGTAGTTCTCGTCCATCGGCTCCCCCGGCTCGTGCGGGGGGGCGGACAGGTCCCCCCCGCTCTCCCCCCCCGCCCCCCCCCCCCCCTCCCCCGCCCGCCCCCCGCCCCCCC
>DDSG01000073.1:17530-17708 GCA_002343325.1 Phycisphaerales bacterium UBA2396
CACGTAGTTCTCGTCCATCGGCTCGCCGGGCTCGTGCGGGCGGACGTACAGGTTGCCCTCGCTGTCCACCGCGTCGCCCATCCGCGTATAGACGTCGACCGAGGGGAAGCCCGCGTCGGAGGCGGCATCGCGCAGTTCGGGGATCGACCAGAGGCGCCAGTGGTAGACGAAGGCGTCG
>DDSG01000108.1:0-140 GCA_002343325.1 Phycisphaerales bacterium UBA2396
CCCCACCCACCCCCGTGGGGTCGGCACAATACCGACTTCATCTTCCCGCCGCAACCGACTCCCAGACCCTTTTCCCGCCCCGCCCGCAATCCCCCAAACCCGCATCAGGCCCTCTTCGCCCCGACACGCCGCCCACAACC
>DDSG01000108.1:361-2937 GCA_002343325.1 Phycisphaerales bacterium UBA2396
CGCCCCGACACGCCGCCCACAACCCACGCCTCGGGCCGCCCCGTGAGCCCTCTTTCCGCCCCAATCCTCGCAGCGGTTCCATCGACACCCCACCCCGAACAATGTTCCCGCCTCAAGCCGCATTTCTTTCGCTACCGCACCCACTTCACCGACAGCACACTCCCGCCTTCCTCGGCCCCCTTCACCTTTTTCTTCCCGCTTCGCCCCAGATACTCCGCCGCCTGATCCTCCGACATCCGATCCGCAAACACCACAAATGGCGGTGGCGCTTCCGAATCCTCCATCCCCGCCAGCTTCTCCGCGGCCTCCGCCGCCATTTCCTCCGCCTCCCGCAAGCACGTCGCCGTCACCACCACCTCCGCGTACCGCGTCGCCCACTCACCTTCGGCCTCGTCCTCGGCCGCCGCCGCCTCGGTGATTTCCCCAGTCGACAGCGCGGGCATCTTCTCCCCGGGCTCGCTTTCCCCCGACGCCTCCCCCACCGCCACCCGCACACGGCACCACCACGTCGTCCGCCCCAGCTCCTTCCCGTCGTCGTCCACGTTGGTTTCCGGATCGACGTTGAGCACCAGCCGCCAGTCATCCCGCAACTGCTCCACGATCTCATCGAACGACATCGAGATCGGGTCGTCCTTGGGCGTCACCAGCACGCTCCGGTGCTCGTGCGCCGCCGAGTCCACCCCCGCCGCCTCCTCCGTCTGCGAAAGCCCGAAGACCGACATCATCCGCTCGATCTTCTCCCGCAGCACCGATTCCGCGCGAATCGTCACAATCTTGTGCTCATCCACAAAGAAATACAGGAAAGGCTCTTCGCTCATCGCCCCAAACCCGCACAGCCCGTCCTCGTAGAAAAAGCCCGGCACCTGCCGGATCGCCTCCATAATCCGATCCGTCCCCACCAGCTCCCACGACACGTACGGGTCAATCTCCCGGAACGCGTCGTGCCCCAGAATGTCCAGGATCGGGTACACCTTCGCGGGCATCATCCCCAGCAGCAATCGCACCAGCCCGGGCACACGCTCCGCGCTCAGCACCGCATCAAACACGTACCGATCAGGCCACTCTTCCCAGTCCCCGCTCTCGTCCCCGCCGTCCGCGGGCTCAAAGTCCAGCGTGTACCCGGCCTTGGGCTTCATCTCCTCAACCGGGTACACACCCAGCGGGAACTTGAACCCCTCAACCTCGTGCCTCACAATCGTCGTGTCCACTGTGCATCGGGCCATCGTGCTCGCGCGCCCTCCTTCGTCCGCCAACCATACCGCCTCCAACGCCGCCCCGCCCACTCCACACCACCTCCCACGAGATCACCATGACCACCACCAACCAGCCCATCCTCGCCCTGGCCGTCGGCAACACCCGCACCCGTTTCGGCATCCTCCGCGGACCTGACGTCTCCGACGCACGCTCGCTCCCCAACTCCGACGTCAACGCCATCGCCGAGCAGGCCTCCGCGCTCGCCGCTTCCGCCGCCGCAGGCTCCGCCATCATCGCCTCCGTCAACGCTCCCATCGCCGACCAGCTCGAAAGCCGCCTCGACCTCGCCGAGGTCTACCGCCTCGGACGCGACCTGCCCATCCCCCTCGCCCACTCCCTCGACGACGCCTCCACGCTCGGCCAGGACCGCGCCCTCAACGCACTCGCCGCCTTCGCCAAAGTCAAGCAAGCCTGCGCCATCATCGACGCCGGAACCGCCATCACCATCGACTTCATCGACGGCCAAGGCACCTTCCACGGCGGCATCATCGCCCCAGGCCTCTCCCTCATGCTCAACTCCCTCCACCACCACACCCACGCCCTCCCCAAGCTCGACCCCGCAAACCCCGACCCCGCCCGAGGCCCCTTCGGCAAGGACACCCGCCACGCCATGCTCCTGGGCGTCCGCAACGCCGCCATCGGCCTCGCCCGACACACCATCGAGACCTTCGCCGAAAAGTACGAGGCCTACCCCCAGATCATCGCCACCGGCGGCGACGCCCAAACCCTCTTCGCCAACGACGAACTCATCGAGCACATCGTTCCCGATCTTCAACTCCTCGGCATCGCCGAAGCCTGCCGCCTCGCCCTCGACCATGAAGCCGACCAGAACGCCGCCGACGACGCCGACTGAATCGCCCACGATGCCCACCCCCGACGCCACACCTCCCGCTCGCGCCGCCGCATCCTGGCGTCTCGCTTCGCCCCCGCGTGCCGCCGCCATCGCCGTCTTCGAGTTCCACGGCGATCTCCACGCCGCTCTCGCCCCACTCGGCCTCACTCCCCCGCCCGTCGGCGCCGCACCACTCGTCGACATTCCCGACATCGACCACGCCCTGCTCGCCAGACCCCTCCCGCACTTGGCCATCCTCACGCCCCACGGCGGCCCCGCCGTCATCGCCGCCATCATCGACCGCCTCGCCCGCGCCAACCTCCCCCAACTCGCCCCTCGCGACGCCCGCGACCTCTACCCCGAAGCCCCAACCCGCCTCGACGCCGAGCTCCTCCTCGCCCTCGCTTCCGCCCAGAGCCCCCTCGCGATCGACCTGCTCCTCGCCCAGCCCGACCTCTTCCGCTCGCTGCACCCCACCCTCGCCGCCGAC
>DDSG01000108.1:3034-4449 GCA_002343325.1 Phycisphaerales bacterium UBA2396
CCCCTCGCGACGCCCGCGACCTCTCCCCCGAAGCCCCACCCCGCCTCGACGCCGAGCTCCTCCTCGCCCTCGCTTCCGCCCAGAGCCCCCTCGCGATCGACCTGCTCCTCGCCCAGCCCGACCTCTTCCGCTCGCTGCACCCCACCCTCGCCGCCGACTCGCTCCCCCCCGGCGAGCACACGCCGCGCGATCACATCCTCCGACGTCTCATCAACCCCCCGCTCATCGCCGCGCTCGGCCCGCCAAACGTCGGCAAATCCACGCTCTGCAACTCCCTCGCCGGCCGCGCCGTCGCCGTCGTCGCCGATCTCCCCGGCACCACACGCGATCATGTCGGCGTCACCCTCGACCTCGCCGGGCTCGTCGTCCGCTACGCCGACACCCCGGGACTCAACCCCCACCCAGACCCGCTCGAAGCCCGGGCCATCCTCGCCGCCCAGCCCATCCTCCAACACGCCGACCTCCTCCTTCTCTGCGGCGACGCCTCCGCCCCACCACCCACACCTCCCCAGGGCTTCACAGGGCTCACCCTCACCCTCGCCCTCCGCGTCGACCTGGGTCTCCCACGCTGGCCCCACGATCTCGCGGTCGAACTCCATTCCCCCAGCCAGCCCACACTCCCAAAGCTCACCAAACTCCTCCGCGACACCCTGCTCCCCCCGCTCCTACTCGCCGACCCAGCCCCCTGGCGCTTCTGGCACCCTCCTCCCGGAACCACCCCCCGGCACGCCTAACATCCCCCCTCACACCCTGCGGGAACACCCATGGCCGACGATCGTCAGTTTCAGATTCGCGAGAAGGCAGGCCTCGAAGAGTCCCGCCTCAATCAGGACTTCATCGACCTGCTCCGCAAGGTCTCGACGCCACTTCTGGTCGTCGTCGCCCTCATCGTCGGGTCATACGCCCTCTACACCCGCTACACCAAGGCCCAGCTCGACAACCTCAACCTCGCCTTCGCCGAGCTCAACGCCGCCACCGCCACCGAAAACCCCAACCCAACCACCCTCCTCGACCTCGCCGCACAGCACAAAGGCCTCCCCGGCGTCGCCTTCAAGGCACGCCTCGACGCCGCCGACGCCTACCTCCGCGCCGTCCGTCGCCACGTCGCCCTGGGCGCTCAGGTCGAGGCCGACGGCACCATCACCAACGCCGACGGCGTCCTCACCCCTCAGCTCCGCGAGCAATACCTCGCCGCCGCCCGCGAGCAGTACGAACTCGTCCTCAACGCCACCAAAGGCGACACCGCCAAGGCGCCCTTCTCCATCTCCGCCGCCTTCGGCCTCGCCGCCGTCGCCGAGTGCGAAGCCAACTTCTCCGCCGCCGAAGCCCTCTACGACCAGGCCGCCTCTCTCGCCGATTCCCTCGGCATGACCACGCAGGCCGCCATCGCGCGCAACCGCAAGGCCTCGATGGAT
>DDSG01000065.1 GCA_002343325.1 Phycisphaerales bacterium UBA2396
CTCAGGCGCGCCCGCGGCTGGGGCGACATCGCGATCGACCTGGCCGGATTGGAAGCGGGCGGCCAAGTCCCCCTGCTGGCCGATCACAACGCCACGGTCGGCAGCGTCGTCGGCCACGGCGAGCCCGCCGTCGCCAACGGGCGGCTCGTCGTTGCTGGCATCGTCAGCGGTGCTGGCGAACCGGCGCGGCATGTCGTGGAGATGGCCAGGGGCGGTTTCCAGTTCCAGGCGTCGGTCGGCGTCGCGCCCACCGAGCACGAGCGGGTGAAGCCGAACCAGGCAGTTGAGATCAACGGGCGGTCGCTGTCGTCGCCGAGTGGGTTCACACTCGTGCGCAAGGGGCGACTGCGGGAAGTCAGCATCACGCCGCTGGGAGCCGACGCGGAAACGTCGGTGGCCATCGCGGCTTCACGTCAAGGACGGACGAACATGGCAGACATCGCCAACGAAGATCAGATCCGCGCCGACGAGCGCGATCGCCTAAAGGAGATCGACTTGACCTGCCGCCCGATGGGCGAGCGGGATTGGGGTCCGCAGCAGAAGCGAGTGGACGACCTGCGGGCCAAGGCCATCGCGGGCGACATCACCGTCGCCGACCTCCGCGCCGGTGTCCTTGAGGTGCTCCGTGCCTCGCGGCCCGTCTATTCAGGCATGCAGCGGGACAATGGGGCGGGTCACATCCCGCGTGCACGGATCATCGAGGCCGCGATTCTCAAGCGGGCGGGCTTCGCCGCGCTTGCGGAGAAGACCCTCGGTCCGGCGTGCATGGAGGCGGCCGACGACCTGCGCGTGGCCCACACGCTCGATCTGTGCCGCGCTGCCTTGCAACACGAGGGGATCGACGCTCCAACCGACCGCGAGGGCATGGTGCGGGCGTCGCTGACGACGCACACGCTCACCGAGGCGCTCGGCTCGGCGGTGAACAAGGTCCTGCTCGATGGCTACCGCGACAGCCCTGCGACCTGGAGGGCGTTCGCGGGCGTGAGGAGCGTGCCGGACTTCAAGACCGCCACGGCGATCCGCCCGTCGTTCACCGGCTCCCTTCAGCAACTCCCGCCCGGTGGCGAGTTCAAGCATGGCGGTGCCGAGGAGGCGACCACGCAGTACAAGGTGGATACCTACGGCAAGATCTTCTCGATCGACCGGCGCGACCTCATCAACGACGACCTGAGCCTGTTCGATTCGGTCGCCCGGGTGATGGGCCAGGCGGCGATGCGGAAGTTGTCCGACCTCACCTACGACACGCTGCTCTCCAACGCGGGGGCGTTCTTCGCCGCGGGCAACGGCAACTACATCACCGGGGCGGACACCAACCTCAGCCCCGACTCGCTGGGGCGGGCGATCGCCGCAATGATCACCCAGCGCGACGCGGAGGGCAACGACCTGGACCTTCGGCCCGTCGTGCTGGTGGTGCCGCCGGAGTTGCAGACGACGGCGCGGGCGGTATTGGAGAGCGAGTTCATCGCCGCCCAGACGAACCTGCCCACGGGCAACAGCCTCAAGAACGCGGTCGGCCTCGAGGTCGAGCCGCGCCTGAGCAACACGAAGAAGTACGGCAACAAGGCCTCGACGAAGCACTGGTACCTCTTCGCGGCCCCGGCCGCGAGCCCGCTCATCGTCGGCTTCCTCAACGGCCAGCAGACGCCGACGGTTGAGTTCTTCGGGCTCGATCAGACGGTGAACAAGTTGGCCGTCTCGTGGCGCGTCTACTTCGACTTCGGCGCGGCCCTGTGCGATCCGCGGGCGGCGGTGCGCAGCAAGGGCGAGGCGTAGTCCGACCTCTTGAGTTGGCCGGGGGCGGCTCGTGCGCCCCCGGCCTTTCTCCCTCCAACCTCGAATGACGCAGGCCGCGCCGATCGCGGCGGCGCGATGGGTGCGCACTCATGGACGAGCTCAAGAACAACATGGCCGATGTCACTCTCCTCACCGTCCGCCAGGTCGCGGACCTGCTGGGCGTGCACGTCCGCAGCGTCTGGCGCATGTCGCAGACGGGCGACATTCCCGCGCCGGTCCGTCTGAGCGAGCGTGTCGTTCGCTGGCGGTTGGCCGACCTCCGAGATCATCTCGACCGCAAGGCCGCGGGGGTGCGCCAATGAGCGCACCCGATGATGCCCTCGGCCTGGTCGAACTCGTCGCCGCGCTCTTCGAGCCGGATGACCTGGTCGAACTTCGCGCGGTGCCCGAGCCCGTGAAACGCCGCTGGCTCCTCGCCTCGCAGTTGCCGTCGTTCCACAGCCCGGGATGGAAGGCGCGGAACGTCCACTTCGGACCGAACCCGCGCCGACGCAAGGGCGGCACGACCGCGGATGTGGCGCTGGCCCGTTGCCTGTTCGTGGACATCGAGAATGTCACCGCAGACGAGGCGATGGTTCGCATCGCCGCAACGGCCCTGCCCGATCCATCCGCCATTGTGTCGAGCGGCGGGGGTGTTCACGTCTACTGGCGACTCGCCGAGCCGATGGACGACCTCAACATTTGGACCGGAAGGCAGAAGGCGCTGATCGGAGTCCTGGCCTCTGATCCCGTCGTGCATGATCCGCCTCGCGTAATGCGCTTGCCAGGCACGATGAACCACAAGTACGACCCACCGCGCCTTTGCGAGATCATCGCGTGTGATCCGAACCGCCACGCGCTCGCCGCTTTTCCATGCCCGCCACCGGCCCCGGCGGTGACCTCCATTCCGCCGCGAACCGTGTTGGAATCGTCGCTCGAGGTCGAGCGACGCGCCGCGGCGTACCTTGACCGCATCCCGCCCGCCATTTCCGGCTCGGGCGGACACGGCCAGGCCTACGCAGCCGCAACGGCGATGGTGCATGGATTCGGGCTCGACCCCACGGTTGCGTTCGCTTTGCTCCGCGATCGGTACAACCCGCGCTGCCAGCCCCCTTGGACGGACAAGGAACTCGTGCACAAGATCGACGACGCTGCGGCGAAGCCACACGACAAGCCCTTTGGCTGGCTGCGGGATGCGGAGAATCAAGCGACGGCACCGTCCGTCCTAGTTCCATCGAGTAAGGAAGCGGGGGTGGCCGTCCGCCGACTCCGCGTGCGCTGCCTCGCCGATGTTGAGCCGACCGCGATCCGCTGGCTTTGGCCCGGTCGCATCGCGCTCGGCAAGATCACCATGCTCGCTGGCCATCCTGGACTCGGTAAGTCGTTCCTCACCTGCGACCTCGCGGCCCGAGTCTCGGCCGGGTTGCCGTGGCCCGACGTTGGCGACCCGTGCCCGCAAGGACAGGTACTGATCCTCAACGGCGAAGACGATCCGTCCGACACCATCCGCCCACGGCTCGACGCCGCAGGCGCGGACGTCTCGAAGGTTCACTTCATCGACGGCGTGGACACGACGCGCGAGGGCGAGATCGATCCGTTCGAACTGGCCCGCGACACACGGCTTCTCCGCGATCACATCGAGGCGACGCCCGACGTGCGCTTGCTCGTGATCGATCCGGTTAGCGCGTACATCGGCCAGGTGGACGACCACCGCAACTCCGAGGTCCGCGGGCTCCTGCGACCGCTCGCTGAGTTGGCCCACGAGACGGGTGTGGCGATCGTGCTCGTGACGCACCTGAACAAAGGCGTCGGCGAGGCCATCAATCGCGTCATCGGGTCGATCGCATGGGCCGCAGCGGCACGCGCGGCGTGGGCCGTGATCCGCGATCCCGACGACGATAATCGACGGCTCCTGCTGTGCCTCAAGAACAACATCGGGCTGGAGTCGCTGGGCATGGCCTATCGCATCGCAAGCCCGCCCGGGGAGGGCGTGCTTGCCGCGCTCTCCGGCGTCGGACGGATCGAATGGGAGAGCGAGCCGCTGAGCGTGCGCGCGGATGACGTGCTCGGCGCGCCGCGCGGCGAAGGCGTGCTGGACCCCGCACCGGCCCGTGCAGAGGCAGCGGGCTTCCTCCGCGAGTTGCTCAAGCACGGCCCTGTTGGCAGCGAGCAGATCAAGGTCGAGGCGAAAGCCGCGGGCGTGAAGTGGGCCTCGGTGAGGCGGGCCAAGGACGCCATCGGCATCGTCGCCCGCAAGATCGGCTTTGGCGAGAAGGCGGGATGGTGCTGGGTGCTGCCGGACGCCTCCCAGCCAAACGGTTCCGAAGGCGCTCATGCCGAGCACTCCCCGTGAGCATGAGCACCTTCGGGCCAGGTGAGCATCTTCGGCGAAAGCAGGCGGATTTCGGCCCCTCGGCGAGCCGCCCGATCGGGCATCCCGCCGAAGGCGCTCGCCCGCCAAAGCCCGGCAACTTCGCCCATTCCGTCCCCTGATCCCCGACTTGACCCGTGCCAAGTGCCGCCCCTCACTGTGTCCCACCGTCGCCCCCGGATGGCCCGCCCGAACGGAGTTCCCCATGCCCACCGTCTACAAGACAGCGTCGGATCGAACGAAGAAGAGCGCCCGCTGGATGGTTGCTTGGACCGACGAACTCGGCCACCGGCGCACCCGCCGCGGCTACACCGACAAGGCGCTCAGCGAACGCCTGGCCCGCCAACTCGAGGACGCGGCCCGAGCGCGCCGCGAAGGGACGATCGATGCGGCCGTAGAGCGCATGGCCGACCACTCGCGTCGCCCGCTGGCCGAGCACGTCGCGGACTACCACGTCTACCTCGCCGCCAAGGGCAGCACAGAAGAGCACGTTGACCTGACCGAAGCCCGCATCGAGAAGGCGGGCGAGAACGCGGGCTGGAAGACCATCGCGGACATCGACGCAGCGACGCTCAGCCTGCATGTCGAGCGACTGCGGGCCACTGGCCGAGGCCCCGCGACGATCAATCACCACCTCCGCGCGGTGAAGGGGTTCACGCGATGGCTCATGACGAACCACCGCCTGGCCCGCGACCCGCTCGTCGGCGTGAAGATGCTCAACGTCAGCACCGACCGACGGCGCGAGCGGCGGGGGCTCGATGACGAGGAGGGGGGCCGGCCGCCCCCCCCGCCGCCGCGG
>DDSG01000024.1 GCA_002343325.1 Phycisphaerales bacterium UBA2396
CCCCCCCCCCCCCCGCCGGCGAGACCTGCTTTCTCCCCCCAACACCCGCCTTTTTCCACCGCCCCCCCCACCCCCCCCAGCCGATCCCGCAGCCGCAGCCGCAGCGTCATCCCCGCAAACTCCGGCTGCTCCGCCATCGCCCGCAGCTTCACCGCGTACGCCGCCGGATACACCCCCATCCCGCCTCGTACCTAACGCAATCCAATCGAACGCCCAGGGCCGTCTTTCTCGCGACGGCCCTTTCATTTCGCTTGATTTGTTAGTAAGTACTCACTATAGTGTCCCCGTACACTCACTTGCCCCACTCAGGAGAACCACGATGCGCACAAGTTGGATCCTCCACTGGGCGGCCCGGGCTTTGGCCGCGGTATCGACTACCTTGATCGCCCTCATGGCCACCGACGGCCTCGCCTGGCCGAACCCCTCGGAGTGGGCACTGATTGCCTTCTTCCCCATCGGCGTGGTCGCCGGCTTTGTGTGGGCCTGGCGAACACCCGCCGCCGGTGGCACTCTGAGTGTGCTGTCGCTCGTGGGCTTCTACTTGATGCACCGGACGCTCGCGGGTAATTGGCCTTCGGGCCCCTGGTTCGCGGTCTTCTCCGCCCCGGCCGCGGTCTTCCTCGCCGCCGCCGTCGCCGCGCAGTTCGAGCATCCCGCGCCGGCGCACCCCGCCTGATCTCGGACGTCGTTCGCCGCGGAGGCACCGATCGAGACAGCTACCGTTGGTCGTGATGAATGCCACGCCGACTCCGCCATCCGGGACATCAGCCCCTCAACCCCGTGCCGGCGCACAAGGCGAGGAAGCCTGGTCTAGCAGCGAACTGGCCAACCCCCACGCTCACGCGGAGAAGGCGGGCAAGGTCCAGCGCATGTTCGCGGCAATCGCCGGCAGCTACGACCTGAATAACCGTGTGCACTCGATCTGGCAGGATCAGATGTGGCGTCGGTACGCGGTGAAGGCCGCGGGCGTGCGCCCGGGCGAAAGTGTGCTGGACATCGCCTGCGGCACTGGAGACCTGACAGAGCTCTTTGCGAAAACCGAGGCGGCCCGGGTCGTGGGCGGCGACTTCACCCCGGCGATGCTCGACAAAGCCCGCGAGAAGGCCCCGCGCAATCTCGGCGCGTCGCTGGCCTCCAAGGTGACCTACGTCGAGGCGGACGCGACACGGCTGGCGTTCCCGGACGCGAGCTTTGACGTGGTGTCGATCGCGTTTGGCATCCGGAACGTCTCGGACCCGGCGGCGGCGGTGCGGGAGTTCGCGCGGGTGCTGCGCCCCGGCGGGCGTCTTGTGATTCTCGAGTTTGATCGCCCCTCGTTTGCGCCGATGCGCTGGTTCTACGACTTCTATTGCGGGTGGGTGATGCCGAGAACCGCGACGATCATCAGCGGGGATCGATCGGGGGCGTACCGATATCTCCCTGCATCGGTAGGGTCGTTCATGCCGAGGCGCGACCTCTCGGACCTGATTTCCCGCAGCGGCTTCAAGGAGGTGACGAGCCGCGGGCTTTCGCTGGGCATCTGCGTGTGTTACCGGGGTGTTCGCGCGGGCTGAAGGGGCTTATCGGGTGCGGAAGTGGGGAATGTTGCGCGGTGAGCGGGCGTGGGGTGCGCGGGTGATTCAAAGTTCAGCGTTTGTGCGCACGGGCGCCGATACTCTGGGCCTCACGAGCGTTGGTGGCGCTCACGCCGGGGGGACCCCGGCACTTTCACAACATCTTGGTCCGGATGACGGATGGAATGCCGCGTTCGGTCGCCCCATACGGATGTGGAGCGACATGCACCAGGACATGCTGCAGGAACGGTTCTTTGAGGCGTTGGTGAACGGTCAGCGGAGCGAGGCGCGTCGGCTTGCCGACCTGGCCTGCGAGATCATCGGCGGGCCGCAGGCCGCGATGGTGGATCTGTTGTGGCCCGCGTACGAGCAGCTCGATCGGCTGTATCGCGCGGACCAGCTTTCTCGAATGTCGTACCAGTTCGGGACGAGGCTTCTTCGGACGCTCGTCGAGCAGTTGGCGAGGCAGATCCCGCGAGGGCTGTCGAACGGGACGAGCATCGTGGCGTTCTGCGGGTCGTCGGAGGCGGAAGAGATCGGCGCACAGATTGCCGTCGAGGTGCTCGATGCCGCGGGCTTCACCGTTCGCTTCGCGGGCGGCGGGATCGCCACGGACGAGATTCTCTCGCACGTGCACGAGAACCGGCCGGACGTGCTGCTGATGTTCGCGTCGGCGGCGTCGGACCTGCCCGGGATCCGGTCGGTCATCGACACGCTCCGCGAGATCAACGGCTCGCCCAACACGCGGATCGTCGTCGGGGCCGGGGTGTTCAATCGGGCCCCGGGCCTGGCCGAGGAACTGGGCGCGGAATTCTCCGTGCTCGAGCCGTTGAGCCTGGTGGACGCGCTGTCCAAGCCCAGGGTCACGACCGAACGCATCGAAGAGCGCAAGCCGATGCGGCGTCGCGCCCGCGCGGCGTAAGGCAGAACAAACCCTAAACAAGGGCCGTCCCATGGAAGGGGCGGCCTTTCTTTTTGCGCCCTGGCCCCACAGAAAGCGGGGAATTTCCTGGATGGATGAGGCCGAGTGGCCGGTTCACGCGTCGAGTCGCAACCGGTTGAGCGGCTCGACTTGTACACTTGTGTGGAATCGGCGGCATCCTGTGCCCAAAGGGACGGCATGACGAAGGCTGAAGAACAGGTTGTGATGCGTCGTGCGGCTGCGGGCGACCGCGAGGCCTCTGGGATGTTGGTGCGGCTGCACCAGCGCTCGCTGTACACGTACCTGCTGCGGATGTCGGGGCGGCCCGACGTGGCGGAGGACGTGACGCAAGAGGCGTTCGTCCGGGTGCTGACGAATCTGGACCGGTTTGATCCGCGGTTTCGGTTTTCGACGTGGCTCTTTACGATCGGTCGGCGGCTGTACTTGAACTGGTGCGAGAAACGCCGCCCGGCGAGCAACACGGACGCGGTGGGCGCGACAGGGAACGAGTCGGGTCGGCCCGAGGAGGGCACGGCCCGTCGTGAGCTCAACGTGCAGGCGAAGGACGTGCTCCAGCGTGCGTTGATGACACTGTCGTTCGAACAGCGCGAGGTGGTGGTGCTGTTCCACCAGCAGGACTGGCCGATCTGGCTGATCGCGGAGCATCTGCAGATGCCCGAGGGGACGGTCAAGAGCCACTTGCACCGCGGGCGTCGGCGTCTGCGTGAGGCGATGTCGGCGATCCAGAACGCGCCGTCGGAGACGTTGCAGGAGGCGTGGCTGTGAGCACCCGACGCCCCAACGATCATCACGAGGACTTCACGGAGTTCGGGTTCCGCGAGATCGGCGGGGACTCGACGCAGGACAAGTATCTGAACGGCGAGATTTCTCGCCGGAGCCCGGAGTTCCGTCGTGCGTTCCAGCAGTCGACGTTCCGCGAGGAACTGGTGGAGATGGAGGGGATCGTCGAGTCGCTGAAGCGCTCGCCCAAGACGCCCGACCTGTGCGGGTCGATTCTGGACGCGGTGAACGAGCGTCGTCCGTTTGTCGCGCCGCAAGGCCGGCGGTGGATCTCGGCGTGGCGCATGTCGGCGGCGGCGGGTCTTCTGCTCGCGCTGGGCGGCGTGGCGGTGATGCAGCGGATGAAGCCCGAGGTTCTCGATCTGACGCCATCGCCCCGGCCCTTGAGTACGGTGGTGGCGGCGGCGTCGGAGACACGGGTACCGATCTCGGGGTCGAGCGTGGTTGGGATCGTGGCGGAACGCATGACGAGTCAATCGGCGCCCGCGGCACGTCGCGATGCGACGCCGCTGCTGGGGCGGACGCTGGCGGGGCTGGGCGTGGTGAGGCAGGTGGAAGTGCTGCCGGCAGAGAACGGCTGGGCGGGTCGGCAAGCGGGCGGGATCATGCCGGTAACGACCGAGCTGTGGGACACTGTTGGGGCACAGTGGCGGCTGGCCGGAGAAGGGTGGGCGGTGGCCCGCACGGGGAGTGAGCAGCACGGGGCGATGGTGATTCCGGCGTCGGGATGGAAACCGGGACGGATCAGGCTTCGTCCGGTGGAACCGATGCCCGGGGCGCTCGATGCGGCGTCGCTGGTCGGGCCGTTCTGAGAAGGCCTATGCGAGTGGGGCTTGTGGGTGGTCCTTGTTGGCGAACGTGATGCGTGTGAAGTACGGGCACATCCTCGGGCTTGTGCTGAGCGTGAAGGCGTGGGCGCAGCCCGTGCCGGAACGATCGGAGCCCGAGTTGCCCAAGGAAGTCGGCGTCGCGTTGCTGATCCGCGAGGGGCAGTCGGTGCGCACGCATCCGTCGATGGTTCGGCTCGCGGAAGCGCTGCGCCGGTCGGGCTGGCTCGGGGATAAGGTCGAGGCGTGGTCGCTGCTGGCAAAGACGCTCGGCCTGGAGGATGGGGCGGCGTTGGACTTGCTGATGGGTCAACGGTTCGCCGCGGTGTGGAGCGCGGAGCCGGCGGCGGCAAAGCTGCCGGGTGGTCCCTCCCGGGCGTGGGCGGCGATCAGCGAGGTGCCGGCGGGTGATGCGGATCTGCTGGCGGCCCGGCTTGATCCGGCGCCGCGCGGAGTGTCAAATCGGCGTGCCATCATGCTTCTCGAAGGTGGGCAGTTTGTGCTGTCGAGGCGGGACGTGGGCGATCGTTCGACCCTCACGCTGACGCCCGCGGCTTCGCCTCTGGAGCCCGGCGTCGCGTCTCGGGCGGCGGAGGAACTGGGCAAGTCGCTGGCGGGGGCGGGTTTGGGCGTCTACGCGTCTTGGGAGCGCGAGGGGCGACCTGGCGAGACCGAGCGTGTGTGGGCGACGGCGACGCCGAATGGCGCAGTATGGACGATCGAGGCCCGCGGGACGCCCGGGCTTTTCGCCTTGACACCCGATGGTCTGCGATCGCTGTCTCGTGGGGAGCGTCGCGAACCGATGCGGGCGGCTTCGCACCTGCTGCACTTTGAAGGGGCGATCCCGCGCGAGTCGCAGTGGGATGAATCACTCAAGCAGGCGCTGACCGCGATGTCGCTGTTGCGACTGCCCGTGCCCGATCCGCGGATCTGGGGCCCGCGGATGCTGATCTCGGTGGAGCGGGGGGGCGAGTTGGGCAAGGAACTGTCGATGACGCTTGGGGTGGAGGTGTCGGACGTTCGAGCGGCGGCGACCCAGGGCGATGCGATGATGAGCGCCATCGTCGAGTGGGCCGGGCGCCTGGCGCTGGCGGAAGCGCCCGCGACGACCAAGCCCGGACCCAAGCAGGCGGTCGCGGAGCAGATCAAGCTCGCGGGGCGGGAGTACGCGGCGTTGCGGGTGGTTTCGCTGAGCCCGCCTTCGAAGAAAGAAGAGGACGGGGTGATCCTCGCGTGGACGTGTGTCGGATCCGACGCGGCGGGTGACTCGCGGGGGTGGTGGGTTCTGCGGTTTGAGGGGAGCGCCTCGGGTCGCGGGCGGCTCGAAGAATCCCTGGCGGGCGTTGGGCGGGATCTTCGCGGCGCGGTGGGCTCCTCGACGCTGATGAGACTGCGGGTCAGGCCCGCGGAGTTGTACGAGTGGCTCGACCTCAAGAACGCTCCCGAGGCCGAGACGCTCGCGCCGCTGCGCGAGATCGATCAGGTTGAATTCGAGGCGTGGGCGGACCCGTCGGGACACATCGTGGGGCACGGGACGGTGCAACTGGGCGAACGGCCTCGCAATGAGGGTGAAGACAAGTAGCTCGCGGGGTCAGGCGTCGAACCGGGTGAACGTGCCACGGTCGCGGTCTTTGCGGACGCCCGGGAACTTCAGAGCGCGGCCGTGGGCGACGGCGTAGACCGCGGGCGGGAGCACCCCGGCGGCGAAAATCGACTCGGTGAGGTTCTGCAGGGCGTCGGACCGCTTCATCTCGAAGGGCCTCATGGCGCCGGTGAGAACGATCGGGACGCGCGGCGCGGGGTAGGCGGCGTGGAGTGTCTCGCCGGTGATGTGGAGCGTGTCGGTGCCGTGAAGGATCACGATCCCGTTGCACTCGGTCGAGAGGTTGGGCGAGCCGCCGGCGGCGTGCACGGCCTCGACGATCCGGCGGCGGTCGTCGTCGGTCATGTGGAGGCTGTCTTTGGTCATCAGTTCGATGATGCGGACGGTGGTGTCTTCGAGGCGGAGGCGGCCGAGCATGTGCCGGACCAGGGAGCGTTGGTTTTCGAGGCTGCCCGAGAGTTCGTTGTAGGTCTTCTCGATGGTGCCGCCGGTCGTGATGAGGGTGACGTTCCGCATAGCGCAGCGTACGCGAGAAAAAAGAGAAGGCCCGACCGAGAGGGCCGGGCCTGTGGGGTCGAGTGGTTCTGGCGTTTGGCCTTAGCCGTTGATGGCGGTGACCTTGACCAGGGTGTACTGCTGGCGGTGGCCGGTCTTCTTGCGCCAGGTCTTCTTCTCGCGGAACTTCTGGATGTGGATCTTCTCGCCCTTGACGAGGGGCTCGACGACCTCGCCAACGACGGTGGCGCCGGAGACGTAGGGCTGGCCGAGCTTGGCCGAGCCGCCGGCGGCGCCGACGACGAGGACCTTGTCGAAGGTGACCTTCTGGCCGACCTTGGACTGGCCTTCATCGAGAAGGTCGACGAGGATCTGCTCGTCCTTGGAGACGTGACGCTGGCTGCCGGAATGTTCAATGATCGCGTACATCGTGAATCGCTCCCAGATGGGGGACTGCAAGGATAGGCGCGATCCGGTGCGGGGAAAGCGCGATCGAACGCCTCTTCGAGAGGTTCGCCCTTTGGTTGGGGTCACGCCCGGCGGCATGGGTCATTCCTTGAGGCCGTCGCCGGAAACCCCCCGAATAAAGTTGCGTTGAGCGATCAAGAAAAGGATGAGGACCGGCAGGACGACCAGGGTGCTGGCGGCCATGAGGAGGTTCCAGGGGGTGCCGCCGGCCTTGGAGTGGTAGAGCTGGAGGCCCAAGGCGAGGGTGAAGTCGTCGCGGTGGGTGAGGAAGATGAGCGGCCCGAGGAAGTCGTTCCACACGAACATGAAGTGGAAGAGGGCGACGACGAGCAGGGCGGGGGTGGAGAGGGGGATGATGACGCGCCAGAAGATCCGCCAGTGGCCGCACCCGTCGATGCGGGCGGCCTCGTCAAGTTCGCGTGGGATGCCCATGAAGAACTGGCGGAGCAGGAAGATGCTAAAGGCGCCGCCGAACCAGGCGGGGACCCAGAGCGGGCGGAGGGTTCCGATCCAACCGAGTTCGCGGAAGATGAGGTAGAGGGGGCCCATGATGACGGGGAAGGGGACCATCATGGTGGCGAGCATGAGCCCAAAGAGCCAGGAACGCCCGCGGAAATCGATGCGAGCAAAGCCATACGCGACGACGGCGCTGGAGAGGGTCATGCCGATGACGCCGAGCATCGCGACGACGAGCGTGTTGCGGAGGTAGATGGGGAAGGTGACGGCGGGGTCGTTCCAGACGGCCTCGTAGTTGGCGCGTGCGTGGAGGGGCAGCTCCTGGAGGAAGGTTCCGGGCGGACCGAGCGAGCCGGAGGCCGCGGTCTTGGCCGAGACGAGGCTCGTCGCGAGCATCCAGATCAGCGGCACGAGAAAGAGCCCGGCCGCGGCGAGCAGGAGGATCGTGGGCGTCCATCGTGCGGAGATGTGGGATCCTTCGCGCTGCACTCATCCTCCTCTGTAGTGCACAAGTCGCCCGCTGACGGCGAAGGTGAGCCCGGTGAGGGCGAGCACGAAGAGCAGTTGCACCCAGGCCATGGCGCTGGCGTAGCCCATCTGCCCGTTGAGGAAGGCCTGGCTGAACATCTCGTTGGTGAAGAAGGTGAAGGCCCGGGGGTCCGCGCCCTCGTTGGATTTCGAGAGCACGGCGGGCATCCCGAAGAGCTGGAGCGAACCGATCATGAGCGTGACGACATTGAAGAGGATCGCCGGGGAGATCATGGGCAGGGTGACGTGCCAGAAGCGAGCAACGGGGCCCATGCCGTCGAGCGCGGCGGCCTCGTAGAGCGAGGGCGGAACTTCGCGCATGGCGGCCTCATAGATCACGACGGAATGCCCAACACCCCAGAGGGCGATGATGATCAGCGAGACGAGGACCATGGGCCCATCGCCGAGCCAGTTGGGTCCCTCGACGCCGATCAGCGCGAGGGACTGGTTGATGAGGCCGTACCCGCCGTTGAGGAGCCACATCCAGACCATCCCGGCGGCGACCATGGGGACGAGTGTGGGCAGGAAGATGGCGGCGCGCAGAAAGCCCGTCAGACGTCGCCCGCCGCAGAGCAGAGCGGCCAGAACGAGGGCGAGAATCGTGCTGAGCGGGACGACCGCGGCGGCGTAGAGGAGGGTGCGCAGGGCGGCGTCGCGGAAATCGGGCTCACGCCACATCCGCGTGTAGTTGTCAAAGCCCACGAAGATCGGCGCTTCGAGCACGGGATAGTCGGTCAGGCTGTAGTACGCGCTCAGGGCGGCGGGCAGCAGCATGAACAGAAGGAACCCGGCGATCCACGGGCTGACCCAGAGGTAACCGGCCAGATCGACCTTGGCGCGTGCGGAGAGCTTCATGCGCCGCCCTTCCAGCCTCGGCGGGCTTTCTGCTCGTACTCGAGATCGAGCAGCGACTGCACCTCGGTGTTCGTCGAGCGGAGCAGATCTTCCACGGGCTCGTCGGTGTTCCACACCTTGGGAAACAGGGAGCCCATTTTGGAGCGGATCTGCGGGAACTGCCGCGTGCTGGCGGCGCGGAAGCCCCTCGGGCTGTTGGCGACGGCGTTGAAGACCTCGACGCCTCGGTTGGGATGCTTCGCGACGAACTCGGGCGAGACCTGCGCGAGAACGGAGTTCTTGAAGTGCGCGGTGCTGAGCTTCTCGACGATGAGGGGCTGCTGGGTAAAGGCGATGAACTCCATCGAGGCGTCGGGGTGTCTCGCGCCGCGGGGAACGCAGAGCATGTCGGACTCAACAAGCCCGATGGGCTGCCCATCAGCGATGGACGCTGGGACCGGGAAGGGCACGACCCCGTAGTCGAGCCCGGGGTTGTGCGTGTTGATGACGCTGGCGAGCCAGGGACCTTGAAGGACCATGGCGACCTGCCCGGCGAGAAAGGCGTTGTTGATCGAGTCGTAGGAGTTGCCCCACCCGGAGCCGAAGGCATTGACGCGCTCGGGGCCGAGGCGCTCGGCGGTCTCGCGAATCCAACGGAACGCCGCGACGTGCTCGGGCGAGTCGATCAGAGCACGGCGGCAGGGTTGGTCGGTGAGCGAGGCGCCGAAGTAGGCACCCCACGCCCAAGGCCACCAGCCGGGCTCGGTGGGCGTGAACCCGAGGCGCGAGTACCTCCCGCCCTGCGTCGTCGCATCAAGACGTGCGGCGAAATCCCCCAACTGTTCGAGCGTGGCGGGCGGGCGGGCCGGATCGAGACCGACTTGGGCGAAGAGCGACTTGTTGTAGTAGAGGGCGAGCGTGCCGCCCGTGTTGGGGCAGGCCCATCGGCGGAGTCGGCCCGACCGGTCGGGGTGCGAGAGCATGGGCCTGATCGCCCGGGCGTAGGCCTCGAGCGGGGGAAGCATGGCGGATCCGGCGGCCTCGTCGAGGGGGAGCAGCGCGCCTGTCTCGGCGAAAAGTGGGATGTTGTAGTTGTAGAGCCCGAGCACGTCGGGCGGATCGCCGCCCGCGATGGCGATCATCGACTTCTGGTCGATCCCCGCGGTGACGAGGTATCGCACGAGAATGCGGGACTGGCTCTGGTTGAACTCGTCGACGACGGCCTGCATCGCGGCGCCTTCGTGGCCCGTCCATTTCTCCCAGTAATCGAGAACGATGCGTCCGTCGGCGCGGGATCGAGCGCCCCGCGGTCCGAAGGCGGCGAAGCCCGCCGCGCCCGCGGCCATGGCGCCGAGGAGGCACCTTCGGGTCCACGTGCCGGAACCGCGCACAGATCCATCATGTGGATCGACCGAGGCCATCTACTCGGCGGGCTCCATGGTCGAGATGAGCCCCTTGGAGCGCAACTGCTCCACGATCAGTTCGGCGCGTTCCTTGTGCGTGACGGTGACCAGCGACAGCCCCCTGGTGTGAGCTTCCTCGGCGGTGGTCCACGCTCGCTCGGGCGGCATGAAGGCGACTGCGACGAGCGAGTGAATCACCCATTCGAACGTGTTCACGTCGTCGTTGTGCAGGAGCACACGGAAGGGTGGGAGACGATCGAGCGCGGGCGGCGCGGGCTTGGGCTTGGTCGCGACCGAGGCCGCGGGCGTGTCGTTGCTCGTGGATGGGGCGGGATCGCTTTGTTCGTCGGGCATGGCGGAACCTCCCCGGCGTGAACGGGCCGGTTCGTGATAGTCTACACACAGACCGCCGCACACCAGACGCATTTCCGCAGGACGCGAGCATGCCCAAGCCGGCCCGAGACAGACCAGACCCGGACAACGCGATCTTCATTGTGACGGGCTCGACGCTGGCCGCCGAGGCTTTCGACCGTCCGCTGGCCTATGCGCTGCGCGAGCGTCTGCTGGCGAGCGCCCCCGAGCGCGGGGATCTGGGTGTGCTCGTGCTGAGTGACCTGTGGTATGTGAACCAGCCCACGCTCGCGGATCGGCCTGTGATCAGCATCGGCCCGCCGAACTCCAACGCGCTGACGGCCGCCCTGGCGGACAAGCTGCCCAGCATCCACGCGATCGAGGGGCGGCATGTCGTGCAGTTCGACCCGGACGGCTTTACCGTGGCCGCGCTGTGCTGGGGAGATCGTGACGAAGACACCGCCCGCGCGGTCGCCTGGTTCGGTGAGCACGCGCTCGACGAATTTGTGCGGGCGGCGAATCTCTAGCGGTTCTTCTTCTCGGCGGGCTTCTTCTTGCCCGATCTGTCCTTGGCGTCCTGCTCGGCCTTCTCACGCTCGGCCTTGGCGGCCTTGTCCGCTTCGATCACGGAACGGATGACGGCCTCGTTGAGCGGGTCGGTCGTGTCGCCGGGGAAGCCCTGCCACCGCACGACGCCGTCGCTCGAGATCAGGAGCACATGCGGGATGCCCTCGACGCCGACTTCCTTCTTCATGGCACCCTTGGTGTCGATGGCCATGCTGTAGGAAACCTTCTTCTCGTCCATGTACGGGCGAACCTTCGACTCCGGCTCGTCGCTGATCCCGATGACCACGAGATCATTGCCGAAGGTCTTGGAGAAGCGTTCGAGTTCCGGCGTGAGCGCCCGGCAAGGCCCGCACCAGGTGGCCCAGAAGTCAACGAGGAGAACCTTGCCCTCGGTCTTGGGTTCGGCGCTCAGCCATTTCTCGACGGCGAGCTTCGGGGCGGGCTTGCCGCGGAGGTCGTTCTTGGCGAAGAGCTTCTTCTTCTTGGCTTCGGGCCATGCGGCGGCCGGGGCGGGCGTGGTTGGCGCGGGGTCCTTGGCCGCGGGTTGCTTGGGTGCGGCTTCCTTGGGCGCGGGCTGGGCGAAGGCCAACCCCGCCGCCACGAGCAACGCCGCGGCACCAGCACGAAGGAACGAGTGTGACATCGCGATTTCTCCCGCCGGGCGAGCCGGCCTGTGGGTGGATACTCAGGAGTGAAGCACGCGGAAAACCTCGGCCTCGTCGGTGAGGCCTTGGGCGATCTTTTCCTTCGCGTCGTCGATCATCGTGCGGAAACCGCCCGCCTTGGCGGCATCGAGCAGTGAGAGGGCGTCGCTGCTGCGAGCGGCAAGGCGGCGCAGTTCGTCGGTCATGATCATGAGTTCGTAGACCGCGATGCGCCCGCGATAGCCCGAGCCGTAGCACGACTCGCAGCGAACGCCCGCGATGGTGCCCGTGCCGCCGCAGGCTTTGCACTTGCGTCGGAGAAGTCGCTGGGCGAGCACGCCGAGCAGGGTCGAGGTGACGAGATAGGGCTCTACGCCGATGTCGACGAGGCGAGTGATGGCGCTCGGGGCGTCGTTGGTGTGGAGCGTGGCGAGCACCAGGTGGCCGGTCAGCGAGGCCTGGATGGCGAGGTCTGCCGTTTCCTTGTCGCGGATTTCGCCGACAAGAATGACGTCGGGGTCCTGACGCAAGAGGGCCCGCAGGCCGCTGGCGAAGGTGACGCCCCGCTTGACGTTGACCTGCATCTGGCTGATGCCGTCGAGGTGGTACTCGACCGGATCCTCGATGGTCATGACGTTTCGGCTGGTGCGGTCGATGCGTCCGAGGGCTGCGTAGAGCGAGGTCGTTTTACCGCTGCCGGTGGGGCCGGTGACCAACAGAATGCCGGTAGGCCGCTCGACAAGGTCCATGAACTGGCCCTGCATGGGCTTGGACATCCCGACCTGATCCAGCGAGAGCTGGGTCTGGGTCTGGTCGAGCAAACGCAGCACGAGGCGCTCGCCATACACCGTGGGGATGCACGAGAAGCGGATATCGATCTTTCGGCTCCCGATTCGGACGCTGGTGTGCCCGTCCTGCGGGCTGTGGCGGTTGGCGATGTCCAGCTCGGTCATCACCTTGAGCCGCGAGCTGATCGCCGGAGCAAGCGAAAGCGGGGGCGAGAACGAGTCGATCAGCATCCCGTCGATGCGGAAGCGGATGACGAGCTTGTTCTCCATCGGATGGACGTGCACGTCGCTCGCCCGCCGGCGAAGTGCTTCGAACAGGATCATGTTCACCAGCCGAATGACCGGGGTCTGCCTGGCGAGCTGCAGCAGATCGGTCGACTGCCCGGCGGTGCCGGCGGCGGCGGCGATGGCGCTCTCGTCGAGCGGCATCTCCTCGATGATCTCGGTGACCAGATCCTGCCGCTGCTCGTACCCGCGGTTGATCAGGTTCGCGACGCCCGCCCGCGGGGAAAGGACCAGGCGGATCGGGCCGCCCAGATAGTCCTCGATGATCGTGAACGCGGCGGGCGACAGGGGCTGGGCCGTGGCGCACACCATCACGGCGCTGGCAGCCCCGGGGTAGGCGGGCTCCTCCTCGATCCCGGCGATGTGGAACTGGCGGGCCACGTCGCCGGGCACCAGTTCGTAGAAGCGCGAGGCGGACTCCTGGAGCTTCGGCTCGCCCACGTAGGGCAGGCCCGTGCGCTTCGAGAGCAGTTCGAGCCCTTCGTGCTCGTCCATCGCGAGCAGCGAAAGCAGCGAATCCCAGGGCTCCTCGTCGGAGCCTTCCATCGCGCGGAAGTCGCGGACCTGGTCCGCCGAAAGCCGCAGCGGGCCGAACATCTCAGCGACGCGTGCGAGCGCTCGTCCGCTTTCCGCGGGGCGTGATTCGCCGTTGGTTCGCACGCTGTCCGACTTGTTCCCGCCGATCGCCATCTCGCCTCGCTTCTGCTCCCCACCCCGCCTCGTCACGCACCGACCCAACACCTCAAGAAAGGCCAACGCTACTTGGCAGCGGGCGGGGTCGCGGGGTCGCCCGCGGGTTTCTCAGCGGGCTGCTCCGCCGGCTTGTCCGTCGCCGGCTCGGCGGGCTTGCGCTCGCGGATCTCGACGAAGTCCACCATCACGGGGGTCATCGGGGGCAGCCTCTCTTCGAGCCCGGCCTCGCGCATCGGGCCCGCGCTCAGCAACTTCGGGTCGCCAAGACGCTCGTCCCGCAGGACCCTCGGGGTGATGAAGACATAAAGGGTGGTCTTGTCATCGACGTTGTTGAAGCTCGAGAAGAGCGCCCCGATCAGCGGGATATCGCCCAGCAGCGGAATCTTGTCGGTGGTCTTGCGCTTGGTGTCAACGACCACGCCGCCGACCACGACGGTCATGTTCGCCGGCACCTGCACCTGGCTCTTGATGAAGTTCTCGTTCTTGGGCGGAGGCAGCTCGGGCGAAGGCGATTCGCCCGAGAAGTTGGAGAGCTCAACGTCGATCTGCATCTGGACCGAATCGCCAGGGCCGATCCTGGGCTCCTTGATCGTGAGCTTGGTGCCCGCGGTCTCGTACCCGCTGAACCCGATGGCGTCGGACGTGCTGTTGTCGCTGAGCGTGCGCGTCGCGGTGGGCTGGGCAGAGTTCGCCTCGACCGAGGCCTCTTCCGTGTTCGCGTCGACAAGCAACTGAGGCCTGGAGAGCACGCGGGTGTCGGTGACCGTCTGCAGCGCGTTGATGATGATGGGGATCTGGTCGTTCTTGATGAGGGCCGCGGTCGCGCCGGCGAGCCCCGTGCGGACCTGCTTGCGGTCCGTGATCGCCCCGCCGGTGGCGAACTGCCCGAGGCCGAAGTTCGTGTTCACGACGCCCCCGCTCCCGCGGGCGTTGATGAGCTGCGTCTCGAACGCGAGCTTGAACGTGTCGCTGCCGGTCACCGCCACGATCTGCGCCTCGACGTAGACCTGCGGGCGGCGGCGGTCGAGCCGGGCGATCAGCTCCTTGAACTGGTTCTGCTCCTTGAGCGGGGCCTTGACGATCACCTGGTTGTTGGGCTTGTCGGCGATCACGAAGGAATTCTGCCCCGAGATCGACACCTCGTTGCCCGCGAAGGGGTTGGGGCTGTTGAAGACAATCGAGGGCTGACCCCGCCCGCCGCCGCCACCGCCCCCGGGCAGGAAGTTGCTGTTGCTGTTGTCCGAGGGCGTCTGCTCGCGGATGAGCCCCATCAGGATCGACTCGACATCTTCCGCCTTGGCGTACGTCAGCGGGTACTCCCGCATCACAACGGAGTCATCGTCCGGCTTGATCTCGTCGATCAGCCTCGCCATCTCCCCGTGCAGCGACGTCGTCGCGTAATAGATGATCTGCCCGCGACCCTCGTCGACGACCATCACCGGGCCGCCGTTGGTCGGCTGCTGCTGCTGGTTGCGGCGATTCATGGAGTCGTCGTAGAAGAACCCGAAGTTCCCGAAGCGGTTCTGCTGATCCTGCGGCGCGGCGATGGTGGTCACTTCGCCCATGCCCCGCTGCTTGGCGAGGTCGGCGATCGCCTTGGCCGACGCGCCGACGCGATAGGTCTTGGGCGTGAGTGTGGGCTGCGAATCGATCAGGGTGACCAGTTCCTGAATGATCTTGCGCTCTTCATCCAGCCCGCGGAAGAACAACTCGTTCCCGATGGGCGACACGGTGAGCCGCTCGGCGAGGTTGTCCATGGTGGTGCGGGCCTGCTGCTGCTGTGGCTGCTGCTGCACCGGGTTGCCGAACTCGTCGAAGGGGCGGTTGCTCCGATTGCTCTGCTGAGGTGCCTGACCGAGCGCCTCGAGAATGCGCTGCTTGGCAGCCGCGGGCGAGACGAACTGCAGCGTGATCGAGGTGATCTTGTAGTCGGCGTATCGCTTGGTGAGCTGGTCGATGATCGCGCCGATCTGATCGAGCCTGCGCGCTGTATCCACCGCGATAATGACGCCGAGCTCGTCGTTGTACGTGACCTTGCCCCCACCACTGCCGCCGCCACCAGCGCCACCGCCGCCCTGGGGCATCGCCTGCACGCTCCCGTCGGGCATCGGCATCCCCTCGGGCATCCCGGGCTGACCGGGCTGGCCCGGGCGGGCGGCGCGGTTCCCGCCCACGACGGTCCCCGTGGAGCCGCCGAGCAGCGCGTCGATGCTGGGCTTGAGCGCGCTGGGGCGGATACCCGGCGTCGGGAAGACGCGGGTGGTCGCCAGCTTCTGGTCCAGGCCGTACGGGCTCTTTGACACGGGCAGCACCATGTAGAACTCGGTCGCCTCGTCGAAGGTCAGTGAGTATCCATACAGCTCG
>DDSG01000052.1:0-126 GCA_002343325.1 Phycisphaerales bacterium UBA2396
CGAGAGCCCGCGGCGGTCGGCGGGCGCGGGTCGAGCCGCGAGAAGATGACGCCGATGCGGATGCGGATCGCGCAGCGGCTTGTTCAGGCGCAGCACACGGCGGCGATGCTCACGACCTTCAACGAG
>DDSG01000052.1:422-3476 GCA_002343325.1 Phycisphaerales bacterium UBA2396
GTCGTTCTTCGTGAAGGCGGCGGTGCAGGCGCTGCGCACGTTCCCGATGGTCAACGCGTTCATCGTGGAAGAGAACGGGCAGCTCATGGTCGAGAAGCACGACTTCTGCGACATCTCGGTCGCGGTGAGCACGCCCAAGGGTCTTGTGGTGCCCGTGCTGAGGAACTGCGAGAAGCTGTCGATGGCGGGGGTCGAGGCGACGATCAAGGACTTCGGGGCGCGGGGCAAGGAAGGCAAGATCGCGATCGAGGAGATGCAGGGGGGAACGTTCACGATCACGAACGGCGGGATCTTCGGGAGCCTGATGAGCACGCCGATCCTCAACCCGCCGCAGTCGGCGATCCTCGGGATGCACGCGATCAAGAACCGCGCGGTCGAGTATCCGGCGGGGAGCGGGCAGGTGGCGATCCGCCCGATGATGTACTTGGCGCTGTCGTACGACCACCGGATCATCGACGGGGCCGAGGCGGTGCAGTTCCTCGTCAAGATCAAGCAGTGCATCGAGGACCCGCAGCGGCTGCTGCTGGACCTCTGATCCGACCGGCACCATCGGCGAGAGTGGCGAGTTGGTCGCAGCACGGGATCGCTCTGGCGGCGGTGGCTATGCGCGCGGGATCAAGGTGCGGATCGCGGCGAGGACGGCCTCGGGATGCGCGGCGACGTCGGCCTCGATCTGCTTTTTGTCCCAGCGTGCGGCGATGACGTGGCGGGCGTCGAGCAGGAACGTGGTGCGGGCGATCGTGGTCGCGGGCTTGCCGTACATGGTCTTCTCGACGAAGGTGCCGAAGGCGCGGCAGACGGGTGAGGCGGGCTTGGGGTCGGAGAGGAGCGGGAAGCCCAGCGCGTGCTTTTGGTCGAATCGGGCGTGGGTCTTGGGCGGATCGGGGCTGATGCCGAGCACCGGGATGTTGAGGCGAGCGAAGCGGCTGGCGGCATCGCGAAAGGCGCAGGCCTCGATGGTGCAATCCTCGGTGTTGTCCTTGGGGTAGAAGTAGAGGACGAGCGGAGAGCCGCGGAAGTCGGCGAGGCGGCGGATGGTGCCGTGCTGGTCGGGGAGTTCGAAGGGGGGCGCGGGGTCGCCTGGGTTGAGCATGACTGGAGCGTCGATCAGCCGATGACGAAGGAGGTGGGAGCGAGGGTTTGCTCGACCTTGGACTTGAAGGCGTCGTATCCCTGGCGGCCCATGAGGCCGAAGGTGCCCTGCTTGCCGAGTTCGACGGCGGGCTGGTCGTAGGCGTCGATGCCGAGCATGAGCCCGGCGTAGGCGGTGGCGACTTCCCAGAGGCAGATGAACTGGCCGACGTGGAAGGGGTCGATGCGCGGGAAGGTGAGGGTGAAGTTGGGGCGCTGACTTTCGACGAGGGCGTACTCGGTGGCGCGTTTCTCGGCGTTGAGAAGGTCGCCCATGCGCTTTCCTTCGAGGTATCGGGTGGCCTCGACGCCGAGCCCTGTGGGGATCTGAACGTCGCCGTGGCCGGCGGGCGGGTGGTGGTCGAAGGTGGCGACGTCGATGAGGCCGATGACCTTGTCGTTGGGCCCTTCGCGGTAGAGCTGGATCTGGCTGTGCTGGTCGGTGGCGCCCAAGGCCTTGATGGGCGTAAAGCCGGCGAAGACCTCCTGCTTGCGGAGGTCGTGCTGCTTGCCGAGGGATTCGGCCCAGAGCTGGCGGAACCAGTCGGCGAGGAGGTAGAGGGAGTTGGAGTAAGGCATGAGGACGTGGTTGGTCTTGCCCTTGGTCTGCCCGAGTTCGACGAGCAGTGTGGCGAGCATGGCGGCGGGGTTCTTGGCGAGGTCGGGGTTGGAGCAGTGGCGGTCCATATCGGCGGCACCGTCGAGGAGGGCGTTGATGTCGATGCCGCACATGGCGGCGGAGAAGAGGCCGACGGGGGACAGGACGCTGAATCGGCCGCCGACGCCGTCGGGCACGGGGAGGGTGGCGTAACCCTCGCGGTCGCAGATCTGTCGCATGGTTCCCTTGGCGGGGTCGGTGACGGCGACGATGTTGTGGCGGAAGTTGTCGCCGAGCTCGGCCTTGAGGAGATCGCGGATGACCATGAACTGGGAGGCGGTCTCGGCGGTTTCGCCGGACTTTGAGATGACGTTGAAGAGGGTGCGCTTGAGCCCGCCGTTGGCACGGCAGAAGGCAATGACAGCGCCGAAGTGGTGCGGATCGACGTTGTCGATGACGAACATGCGCGGGCCCGGGCGGGCGTCGTTGGGGAGGAGGTTGTAGGTGGAGGTGTTGAGTGCGGCCTGGAGGGCGATGTTGCCGAGCGCCGAGCCCCCGATGCCGAGGACGACGAGGTTGTCGAACTTGCCGCGGCAGTTGTTGGCGATGGCGGTGCAGTCGCGGACGTGGGCGGCGCGGAAGTCGCCGAAGGGCAGGTCGCGCCAGCGTTCCCAGCCGGTGCCGCGGGTCTGGGCGAGGCGGGCGGTGTTGGCCTTGGCGGCCTCGGCGAGGCGAGAGCCCGGGGCGAGGAGGGCGGGATCGAGCCCGTGGGAGTTGACGCGGGTGGACAGGCAGTTGGCGTAGTTCAGGGTGAGCATGGTGGGAGGATATCGGCCGTTCCGGGTGGGGGCTTGACGGCGGCGCGGGGTTCAATTGACGAGGGGAGATGCTCGGGGCGCGATGACAAGAGCCGGGTTGGCCGATAGTCCGGCCGGAGGTCTGCCATGCATCGAGCGATCGGCGTGTTGAGCGTGTTGGCGTGTGTGGGTGTGGCGCAGGCCCAGCCGTTCGAGATTTCGTGGTGGACGATCGACGGCGGGGGCGGGGTGTCTTCGGGCGGGGTGTACAGCATCGCGGGCACGATCGGGCAGCCGGACGCGGGTTCGGTGATGACGGGCGGGACGTTCAGCGTGTCGGGGGGGTTCTGGGTGGGGACGGGTTCGCCCCCGGCGTGCCTGGCGGACTTCGACGGGGACGGGTTCGTCGATTTTTTCGACTTTGACGCGTTCGTGATCGCGTTTGATCAGGGGTGCTGAGGTCGGGAAGGGTGGTGGCGTCAGGAGCCGCTGTGCTTCTTGAGCTCGGCGAGGGTGCCCTGGAGTTTC
>DDSG01000157.1 GCA_002343325.1 Phycisphaerales bacterium UBA2396
GGGATCGGCCCAACGCGGCGCACGAGCGGCTCGAGCGGGCGATGGCGGGGGTCGAGCGGGCGCACGCGACGGCGTTGGGGCGGCCCGTGCGCACGGGCGACGTGCTCGATTGGGGACAGGCCTTTCCCGACCGCGTGCTGGCGGACGCGGCGTCGCGAGAGGAGGCGCTGCGCGTCATCGCCGCGATGGAGGCCGAAGGGGTGTGGACGGAGCTGGCGGAACTGTCGAAGGAGCCGCGCGTCTTCGCGCCGTTTCCGCGGCGGCGTCTGCTCACGTCGACCGTGGACGACTCGATGCCGGTGCTGAGGCAGTGGTCGCGGGTGCATTCGGGGGCGGCGCGGCTGGCGATGGAGGCGGGGCGGACGGGCGAGGCCGTCGCGTACGTCGAGCGGAACCTGCTGCTGTCGCGGGTGATCGCTTCCAGGCCCGGGTTGATGATGGCGCTGGTGTCGCAGGCGGTGGGGGTGATGGCCCTGAACGATGCGGTGGCGATCGCGATGAGCGAGAAGGCAACACCCGACGATCGCGCGGCTCTGGCGGGCGCGATGGAGAACGCGGCGGAGCTCGACGTGGCGTACGCGCTGGCGGTGGAGCGACAGTGGACGTTGCGAACGATCGGCGAGTTGCTGGGGAGCACGCCGCTGGTGCCGATCAACCGCGGGGCCCAGCAGGCGAAGATCGACGAGATCCACGAGCGCTACGCGGCGGCGATGGCCGAGCCGGAGGGGCCGGCGAGGCTGGCGCGGGCACGCGAGGCGGAGGCGTGGGTCTCGGGCCTTGGGATGAGGTACCGCGTGGCGCAGATGCACGCGGAGGGGCTGGGACGGATCGTGGAGACGGGCTTGAGCGGGCGGGCGCGACGGGAGATCGCTCGGGTGATGGTGGCGTCTGCGCGGTTCCGGGCCGATTCGCGCGCGTGGCCTTCAAGCCCGGCGGACCTGGTGCCGAAGTACCTCTCGGGCGCTGCGATCGATCCGTTCTCGGGGCGGCCGCTCGGGATGCGGGCCGATCCCGCGGCGCGGGGCGGGCTGCTGGTGTGGAGTGCGGGCCCGGACGGGGACGACGACCAAGGGAGGCCCGCCGCGAAGGGCGTGACCGCGGCACGAACCGGCCCGCCGGACGGGGATCTGGTGCTGGAGTGGGGCGAAGGGTGGGCCGAGGGGTGGGGAGAGGTTGGCGGGGGCGGTGAAGGCCCGAAAAGCCGCTGACAGGACTTGAACCTGCGACCCGCGCTTTACAAAAGCGCTGCTCTACCAACTGAGCTACAGCGGCGTGGCCGATGATAGGCGTGGGGGATGTCATCCCGTAAGAGGGGATGAATAGAAGCGGCGGGAATCGGACGAGTTCAGAAACAATCGCAACCCGGACCTGAATCCAGTAGTATGGGCCAAAGTCCCGACGTTGAGAGAGCCCGAGGGCGCACCGCGCTCGGGCTGCCGCCGGCGTGAGGCGGAGGGATACCGGATCCGGCGGGTGAGGGCGGAGAACCAGAAGATGCAGCATGTGAATCGGAGACTGGGCGGCCTTGGCCTGCTGGGGCTGATCGTGGCGGCGGGAGCGGCGACACCCGCGATGGCGGCGGACGGGGTTCGCGAACCCAAGACCCACCCTCTGGCGGGTCTGTTGTCGATGTCGAGGCCCGGTGTCCGGTTCGACGTGACGGGCGATCGCCTGACGACGATCTACGGCGTGCCGGTGTCCTTCGGCGACAACCCCATCGCGAGCGCAGAAGCCTTCATGAGCGGGTATGCCGCCCTGTTCGGTGCGGACTTTGCCGACCTTCGCCCGGGCACGATCGCGGGCGACGGCGTGCACGCGTCGCCGATGTACCCCAACCCCGACGGCACGATGAAGTTCACGCTGGTGGGGTGGACGCAGGAGCGGGACGGGATCCCGGTCTTCCGGTCCGACGTGCTGTGCCTGGTGCGCAACGAGCCTGGCAACCCGGTGGTGATGGTGCGGAACAACCTGCGCGAGCTGGGTGATTTCCGCGTGGGCGATGTGAACATCCCCGGCGAGGTGATCAACGACGCGATCGCGGAAGCCGAGTTGCGGCTGCCTTCGATCCGTGGCGGTCAGTTCAGCTCTCCCGATCTGGTGATCTGGGCGGGCCGCGAGGATACTCCGACGACCCCGACGCTGGCGGTGCAGTTCGAGGGTGTGAAGGGTCAGCCCGGTGATGCGGGGTATGCGAAGTATCTGATCGTCTCCGACGCCCGCACCGGACGCACGCTGTACACCGAGAGCCGGATTCTGCATGTGGACGTGACGGGCCGCGTGTCGGGCCTGGCGACGACGGGCATCAAGACGGCCGAGTGCGAGCCCGAAGCGGACCGCGGGATGCCCTACGCCCGCGTCGTTGTCGGGAGCAACACGGTCTTCGCCGACGCGCTGGGCTTCTTCACGGCGGCCGGGCAGCCCTCGGGGAACGTGACGGCGACGGCGGGCGTGCGCGGGCAGTACTTCCGCGTGTTCAGCCCCTCGACCGACGCGCCGACGCTGTCGCTCACGCAGGATTCCGCCCTGCCATTCGACTTCCAGTTCAACGCGGCGAACAACGTCGAGGTTCGTCGGGCCGAGGTGAACGCGTACGTGCAGGCGAACGTGGTGCGTGACATGATCATGCAGTACGCGCCGACGCACCCGGTCATCCCCGGGCAGACCGAGTTCCGCGTCAACGTCGCCGTCAGCGGGACGTGCAACGCGTTCTACGACGGGTCGTCGATCAACTTCTACAACTCCGGCGGCGGGTGCGCCAACACGGCGTTCTACGACGTCGTCCACCACGAGTACGGGCACCACGTCGTCGCGACGGGCGGCTCGGGGCAGGGCCAGTACGGCGAAGGCATGTCCGACTGCATGGGCGTGCTGCTGAGCGACCAGCCGATCCTGGGCTTTGGCTTCCAGAACAACTGCAACGCCGGCATTCGCTCGGCGAACAACACCCTCCAGTACCCCTGCACCCAGGCGATCCACACCTGCGGGCAGCTCATCTCGGGCTGCCTCTGGGACACGCGGAACGAGCTGGTCAACGCGGGCGTCAGCAACTATCGCGATCTGCTTAAGCTCTGGTGCATCAACAGCGTCCGACTGCACCGCGGCGATCTGATCGCTCCCAACATCACGATCGACTGGCTCGTGCTCGACGACAACGACGCGAACCTCAACAACGGCACGCCTCACTACCAGTACATCAACGCCGGCTTCTCCCGTCACAACATGCCCGGCCCGGCGATCGTCGGCCTGGACTTCTCGTTCCCCGACGGGCTGCCCACCAATCTCGCGCCCGACCGCACGAACACGATCCGGTTCGACGTGCTGCCCCTCGCCGCACAGCCCGAGCCCAACTCCGGGCGCATCGGCTATCGCGTCAACGGCGGCGCGGTGTCGTACGTGACGGCCACCGAAATCGCTCCCAATCAGTACACCGTGGACCTGCCCCCCATCGCCTGCAACCAGCGCGTCGATTACTTCTTCACCGCTCGGGCGCAGGACAACAGCAACTGGAGCAGCCCGGTGGGCGCCCCGACCGCGGCCTACGCGGCGGTCACCAACTATGAGCCCAACCCCGTTCGTCTGGCCGACAACTTCCAGACCAACCTCGGCTGGGCCGTCACCAACGGCACGGGCCTGACCGCCGGCTCCTGGCAGCGGGCGATCCCCTCCGGTCAGGCCGCCTCGGGCCGCGGTTCCAGCATCCCGACCCGCGACTATGACGGCTCGGGCTTCTGCTACGTCACGCAGAACGGCGATTGCGATTGCGACGTCGACGGCGGTTCGACGACCTTGACGAGCCCCGTCATCAACGCTTCCGGCGGTGACTCCGCCATCGTCCACTACGCCCGCTGGTACGCCAACGCCTTCGGCGGAAACCCCAACGCCGACACCATGGTCGTTCAGATCTCCGGCAACGGCGGCGGCACGTGGACCACGCTCGAGACGGTCGGCCCCTCGGGCGTCGAGACGCAGGGCCAGTGGTTCGTCAAGGACTTCGTGATCCCAGCGGAGTTTGCCACCAGCCAATTCCGGATCCGCTTCACCGTCTCCGACACCGGCGGCGGCTCGCTCGTCGAGGCTGCCATCGACGACTTCCGCGTCTCCGTCATCGACTGCACCCCGCCCAACTGCCCGGCGGACTTCAACGGCGACGGCTTCGCCGACTTCTTCGACTTCGACGACTACGTCACCTGCTTCGAGACCGGCACCTGCCCGCCCGGCAAGACGGCCGATTTCGACGGCGACGGCTTCGTCGACTTCTTCGACTTCGACCAGTTCGTGCAGGCCTTTGAGACGGGCTGCTGAGCCCGCCCGACGCACGCACGCATGATCGAGAGGCCCGGCGCACCCGCGTCGGGCCTCTTTCTTTGCGCCCTCGTCTCCCCGTCGCATGCCGACATCGCGCATGAAAAAGGGCCCCGCGCCACGCGCGAGGCCCCTTGAATGGTCCGGACGATGCGGCTTACTTGTCCTTCTCGTCGATCCCCATGCCCTTGCGGTTGGGGCTCGCCGGCCGCTTGGGAGAGACGTACGGGTTGGTCTTCAGCTCGCTCTGAAGATGCTCGATGGCAGCGTCGAGCTGCGGGTCCCCGCCGTTCCACATCAGGGCCGGGTCATCCACCACGACGATGTCGGGGTCGGTGCCGTGCCCTTCGACGCCCCAAGTGCCGTCGGTCTCGTAGAAGCCGAAGGTCGGGACGGTGATCGAGCCGCCGTCCATGAAGGCCGGGTTGCCCGAGATGCCCACAAGCCCGCCCCAGGTCCTCGTGCCGATGACCTTGCCGAGCTTGTTGTACTTGAACAGCCAGGGGAACATGTCTCCGCCCGACCCGGCGAGCCCGTTGACGAGCATCGCCTTGGGGCCGAAGAACGCGTCCGGCGGCCACGGCCAGTCGTTCCCGTCGCGACGAGCCCAGTAGTTGGTGGGCTTGCGGTTGAGCAGCTCGATGAACCTCGTCGGGATCTGCCCGCCGCCGTTCCAACGCTCGTCGATGATGAGCGCCTCGGCCCCGCGCTGCCCGAAGTACTGGCGGTACAGGTCGTTCTGCCCGTCCACGCCCGTGTTGGGGACGTAGATGTAGCCGATCTTCCCGCCCGACTTCTCCGCGACATAGGCCCGCTTGCTCTCGATGTGGTGGCGGTACCGCACCTCGGCCTCGCTGCCGATCGGCGTCACCAGCACCTCGCGAGAGCCCTCGAGCGTCGGCTTGGGCCCGACCGTCAGGCTGACCGTGCGCCCGGCCGTGGCGATGAAGGCGGCGTAGGGGTCCTTCCTGGTGTCCACGGGCACGCCGTTGACCGCCAGAAGGAACTCGCCCTCCTTGATCCCCACGCCGAAGGTCGAGAGCGGCCCGCGGGCGTCGGCGTCCCAAGGCCCGCCGGCGTAGATCTTCGCGAAGCGGTACGCCGAGTTGTCGCCCTCGGTCGCCAGCTCGAAGTCAACCCCGAGCAGCCCGCCGCCAACGGTGGGCTGTCCTTCGACGTCGCCCGGGTTGCCCAGGTAGGCGTGCCCGACGTTGAGCTCGGAGATCATCTCGCTGATGATCCAGTTGAGGTCTTCGCGCGAGGAAATGTCGTCGAGCATCGCGCCGTAGTGGGCCTTGATGCCCTCCCAATCCACGCCGTGCATCGTCGGCTCGTAGAAGTAGTCGCGGGTGATGCGCCAGGCGTCGGTAAAGATCTGACGCCACTCGTTCCGCGGGTTGATCGTGACGTTCAGGCCCGACGGCGAAACCGTCTGGGCCCGCCCGCCGCCCGCGGTGGCATCGACGATGACCGCCGAACCGCCGCGCCCGACGAGCAGCTTCTTTCCGTCGGCGGAGAGCTGGAAGCCCCCGCCCGCGGTGACGCCCTCTTCCTTGCCCTCGCGGGTCTTGTAGTCGAAGACGCGGATGCCGCCCTCGACGCCGCCGCGGGAGGAACGCCGGGCGAAGATCAGGCGGTCGCCGTCGGAGACCGCCATCTGCCCGAAGTTGCCCGGAGCGATGGGGAGCTGGATCGAACGGGACTCGATCCCGTCGAAGTCGATCTTGAGCTCCTTCTTGTCGTCCTTCTTGTCCTCGGGCTTGTCACCCTCGGCGGCCTTGGGCTCTTCGCCGCCGGCCTTGCGCGACGCCGTGAACTCGCCGGTCTGATCACCCGCCGTCCACGTACCGGTGACCTGCGCGCCCGCGAGGGTCGCGTCGATGACGACGCTCATCCCGCCGATGTTCGCGGTCAGGGTCAGCTTGCCGGACGCCTTGTCGAAGGTGCCATCGAGCTGCCCACCGCCCATCAGGCTGGTGATGCTGCCCGTGACCTTCCCGTCGGCGAGCTTGAGGTTGAGCGTGACGGGAATGCCCGCCGCCATCTGCGGCGAGGAGCCCTTCGCCGTCCCCGCCCACGTGCCCGAGATCGGGTCGTCTGCCGCCGGAGCGTCGGCGGGCTTGGCGTCCTTCTTCTCGTCCTTGGCGCCCTCGGGCTTCTTGGCCTCTTCTTTCTTCTTCTCGTCCTTCTTGAGCGTCTCCTCGTCGTTCTCGGGCAACCACGGGTTCTTCACGTCCTTCCGCAGCGGCACCGCCACGATCACGTCGCTGTTGGTGTACGCGTAGGTCGTGTCAAGATCGGAGTACACCGGGTTGTTCACCGCGGACGACTGGTGATAGAACAGCCAGTCACCCTTGCGGTCAAACACCGGGGACCCCGCGCTGAACATCCCCGCCGTCACGCGGTGCTTCTCGCCCGACTTGACGTTCACCACCCAGACCACGCCCACGTTCGAGCGATCGTCCGCCCTTGCATACGTCAGCCACGCGCTGTCGTGCGACCAGCTCACCGAGATCCCGTTCATCCACGGGTCCTTGTCGAGCTCCTTGGTCTCGCCCGTCTCGGCGTTCACCAGGAACAGACGCCCGCCCTGGTCCGTCATCGTGATCCACTTGCTGTTGGGCGACCAGTCAACGTTCGTCCGGTACCCCGCGCCGATGCTCGTCAGCTTGCGGGGCGCGACCGGAGCCGAAGACCCCGCCTCGGGCTTCTCCGGCTGGCCTTCCTTCGCCTCACCCCCGTCCTTCTTCGCATCCTTCTTCTCTTCGGGGGCTCGTGCGTCGGAAGGCCTCACCCACAGCTCGTACTCGCCCGATTCATCCGACAGGTACGCCAGCCACTTCCCATCCGAGCTCCAAGCCGGGTCACGCTCGTTGATCCCGTCGGTCCGGGTCAGGTTGCGCTGCACGCCGTCCTTCGCCGGGACGGACCAGAGGTCGCCGCGGGCCTGCACCAGAACCCGCTTGGCGGCGGGCCCGAGCGCCATCCCCTGGATGTTGCGAGACGCATCGACCGTGCGCTCCCGGATCTTCGGGCGGTCGCCCGGGATCGTGACCTTCACGTCCTTTGCCTGGCGCGTGCCCAGGTCCAGCAGCATCAACTGCGAACCAAGCTGGAAGATAATCTCGCCCTTGCCCGCCGGGCCCGGGCCAACGCTCGGCCAACGCACGTCGTCAGTCTTGAAGAACGTAACCTGCTCGCGGCGATCGGCCTTCAGGTCGTAGGCCCAGATGTTGAGCCGGTGCTCGGGCCCGTTGTCCGAGAGGTAGTACACCACCGATCCATCGCCCCCGGGGACCCACATGGGCAGGGTGTCGGTCCCCTCCCAGTTGGTGATCATCTTGGACGCCTTGGTCTCGAGGTTGAACAGCCACACGTCCGTCGCCATGCCGCCGCGATAGCGCTTCCACGTGCGGGTGTCCGTCGAGTGGAGCGTGTACGCGAGCCACTTGCTGTCGGGGCTCAGCGACCCGAACCCGGCATACGGCACGGGCAGCCTGGTGAACATCCCGCCCGCCGCCGGCTGGAGGAAGAGCTGGCTCTGTCGGCCCAGCCCCGCGAAGGCGTTGCTCAGGTAGAGGAGGGACGTGCCGTCGGGGCTCCAATCACAGAGGTTCTCGCCGACGGGATGATGGGTCACACGCGCGGGCACACCCCCGCTGACGCCGATCGTGTAGATATCGCGCCCGCCGTCATAGTTGCCGACGAACGCGATGGTCTTGCCGTCGTTCGAAAAGCGTGGGAACGTCTCGCCGCCGGGGGGGCTGGCCAAGGGGCTCGCCACGCCGCCGTCACGCCCGACGATCCACAGGTCGTTGGCGTAGGAGAAGACGATGTGGGACGCCGAGACATCGGGGAACCGCAGCATGCCGGCGTGAGGGTTCACGTCGGCGGCCGCGGGGATGCCCGCCGCGAGTGCGAGGCAGATCGGGGAAAGGGCACGCAGTCTGGTCTTCAAGTGCGTTCTCCAAAGAGGAATCAGTGTCCACGGCCGCCGCAGCGGCCGACGAATCTCGACAGTCAGGGCAGGATCACCACCACGGGGCGGTGAGTGTTCGGTGTGTATTTGGTATAGTGAGTGGGCTTCATGGGCGGCTTGGGCGCACAAAGGGGTCGGAGTCTAGCGTTGCGGCGGGGATGTCCGATGGACAGTTCAACGATCGCACGCAACACAACACCGCGAGCGGCGTTATACCCTCGGACGCGTCGGGCGTTGCGGTGTTGTTGCGCCCCGATCGTGCGCACGAGCCCGGTACGGTAACGACGAAGAAGGAGTGAACTCATGATCGGATCCCTGTTGACCTCGCGGACACTCGGCTGGATGGTGAGCGTTGCCTCCCGGACCGTTGCTGTTGCTGGACTTGCGCTCGCGATGGCGATTCCCGCCACCTCGGCCATGGCCCAGCCCGGTCGGATGATGGAGATGATGGGCGGCGGGATGATGGGTCGCGGCGGCGGCGGCGAGGCGACATACTCCTCGCGTGACCTCGACAAGGCTGCCCAGATTGTGGGGTTCGACGAGGCCCAGCGTGAGGGCGCCCGGGCGTTCTTCGAGGGATACCAGGAGAAGTTCCTGGCCGAGTCGCAGGCCTTCCGCGAGAAGATGGAGAAGATCCGCGACGAGGCCCGCGAGACGGGCGACTGGTCGATCATGCAGAACCTGCGCGAGCCGGCCGAGAAGTTCGAGGCCGAACGGAAGCTGATCGACAAGCAACTGATGGACGACCTCAAGGCGCTGTGCACCGAAGAGCAGGCGGCAAAGTGGCCGGTGTTCGAGCGCACGATCCGCCGCGAGCGGGGTCTGGGCCGCGGCTCGTTCATGTCGGGCGAGTCGGTCAACCTGTTCGAGGTTGTCGAGAAGCTCGAGCTGAACAACGAGACGAAGGCGGCGGTGCAGCAGACGCTGGGCCAGTACGACCTCGAACTCGACCGCGAGCTGCAGAACCGCGAGCGGGTTCAGCAGGAGCTCCAGAAGGACGCGCAGGGGATGTTCGGAAACATGCGAGGCTTCCAGGACCTGCAGAATCTGGACATGAACAAGATCAACGAGCTGGTGAACAAGGGACGCGAGGCGTCGGGCCGGGTGCGCGACGTCAACCGTCGGTTTGCCAAGGTGATCGAGGGGCAGTTGACCGGCGACGCCAAGTCGGCGTTCTCGACCGAGGTGCAGAAGCGGAGCTACCCCGAAGTCTTCCGGCAGCAGCGGACGCAGCGGAGCCTGGACGCGGCGATCGGCTTCGGGGACCTCACCTCGGACCAGCGGACGGCGATCGAGGCGCTTCGCGGCTCGTACAACCGCGAGCTGGACGCGATCAACGTCGAGCACATGGCCGCCGTGGACAAGAGCGAGGCCGAGTTCAGCGCCGAGCGCATGATGAACTGGGGCGGCGATCCGAACGATCCGATGCGTGCGATCCGCACGAAGAAGCGTGAGCTCAACAACAAGATGGACGAGAGCCTCAAGGCGATCCTGACGCCCGAGCAGGCCCAGCGGCTGCCGCAGGGCGGGGACGAGGAGCCGGGTCGCCGGATGCGAGCCCCCGGCGGGGATAACCCGGGCGGAGGCGAAGCCCCGCGTCGTCGCCCCCG
>DDSG01000165.1:0-266 GCA_002343325.1 Phycisphaerales bacterium UBA2396
GCCCAAGCCCCCGCCCGCCGCCGCGCCACAATCCCCCGCAGCACCCGCGGATCAGGCGCAGCCCCCGGCACAGGCCGATGAAGCGGGCGGCTCAGCCGAGCCGCCACGCCACGCCTGAGCACGCCACCCTCACCGTCCCGCGGGCCGCCCCTCCTCACCGAAGGGCGGCCCGCTTTCTTTCCGCCCCGTCTACACTGCCCCGTGTCCGCCGCGACCCACCGAATCCGACCACTGCCCCCGCTCGTCGCCAGTCAGATCGCGGCGGG
>DDSG01000165.1:495-15478 GCA_002343325.1 Phycisphaerales bacterium UBA2396
CGTCGCCAGTCAGATCGCGGCGGGTGAGGTCGTCGAACGCCCCGCCAGCGTCGTCAAGGAACTCGTCGAGAATGCCCTCGATGCCGGTTCGACCAGCATCACCGTCGAGCTCGAACAGGGCGGCGTCGAACTCATCCGCGTGACCGACAACGGCGGCGGCATCTCGCCCGAGGATCTCCCCCTCGCCCTCTCGCCCCACGCCACCAGCAAGATCAGCCAGACCTCGGACCTCGATCACATCGCGACACTCGGGTTCCGCGGCGAGGCGCTCGCGTCGATCGCCAGCGTTTCTCGACTCTCCATCCGTTCACGCATTCCCGACTCCAACGCGGCGTTCCTCCTCGAAACCGAGGGCGTCGTCGACAACCTGCCGCCGGGCGCGGTCCGCCCCGCCTCGGGTCCGGTTGGGACCAGCGTGACCGTCCGCAACCTCTTCTTCAACACGCCCGCCCGCCGAAAGTTCCTTCGGACTCCCGCGACCGAGCAATCCCGCTGCGTCGACGCGCTCACCGAGCTCGCGATGGCCCACCCGGCCGTTGCGTTTCTCGCCAAAGCAGACGGCCGCCTGGTGCTCGATGTTCCGCCGGGCCAGGATCCGGTCGATCGGGCGCTCGACCTGCTCGGCCGAGAGCTCAAGGACCAGTTGCTCCTCGTCTCCGCCGACGAACAGTCCGATGCACGCGGCATCGCGCTCTGGGGGCTTGTCGGCCTGCCGGCCGTCGCTCGCGCCACGCGGGCCGCTCAGCACGTCTTCATTAACGGGCGGGCCGTCCGCGACCGCACCATCCAGCACGCCCTGGCCGAGGCGTACCGCGGCATCCTCGAACCGGGCCGCCAAGCCACCGCCCTGCTGATGCTCGACATGAGCCCCGAGGCGGTCGACGTCAACGTCCACCCGCAGAAAGCGGAGGTGCGCTTCCGCGACAGCGGGCTGGTCCACTCGGTGGTGTACCACGCGGTCAAGCGGGCCCTCGTCGCCGCCGATCTCACGCCCACGATCTCGATGCTCCGCCCACACGTGGGCGCGAGGGAGATTCTCCCGGCGGGCTCTTCTCACCTGCCCGCGAACGGCGCCACTCCTCTTGACGCCGACGCCCACCGCCGCGCGTTCGTCGACTACTTCAGACGGGCCTCGCCCGGCACGACCCAGTCGCCCATCTCCTACAGCGAGGTTCGGCAGGCCATCGATGCCGCAGGCCCAGCGCCGACGCCGCCGCCCTTTGCTCCAGCGTCCCAGTCGTCAATCAGCACCCACACTCCGCACGACGACACGCCGCACACAACCTCGCTGCCCACCGCCGTGCCCGCCTCCGCGGTGCTCCAGGTCCACAACAGCTTTCTCGTCACGCAGGACGAGCAAGGCGTTGTCATCGTCGACCAGCACGCTCTGCACGAGCGGGTCATGTTCGAGGCCCTTCTCGCTCGCGTCCTCGAGACCGATCTCGAAAGCCAGCGGCTGCTCGCTCCCGTGATCCTCGACGTTCTTCCCGCACAGGCCTCGCGTCTCGACGACCTCGGCCCGCTCCTTCGCCGCATCGGGATCGAGGCCTCGCAGACCGGCCCACGCCAGATCGCGATCCACGCTTTCCCGACCTTTCTCTTCGACCGCAACGTTGACCCCGCGGAGTTCTTCCCCGACCTGCTCGACAAGGCCACCGCCGCCGGCTTCGCTCCCGAATCTGAAGACGCTCTGCGGGACGTGCTCGACATGATGGCCTGCAAGGCCGCCGTCAAGGCCGGCGACCGCATGAGCCCCTCCGAGCTCGGCGAGCTCCTCCGACTCCGCGAAGCGGTCGAGCGCTCCAGCAACTGCCCCCACGGCCGCCCCACCACGGTTCGCCTCACGATCCGCGAGCTCGAACGGCTCTTCGGCCGCAGCTAGGCGTCACGCCGCGATCACTTGGCGTACGTCATCGCCTTGGCCAGCACCGCGTCCTTGCCCGCCTCGTCCAGCCGCCGGAACTCTTCGACGCAGTCCTGACAGCAGAACGCGATCGCTTTGCCCTTGTACGTCGCGGTCAGTGTCCCGTCGGCCGCATCCAGCGACATGATCGGGCACACCGTGTTCACTGCCTTGGAGCCCGGCTGGTTTCCCGCCGCCGGTGCCGGCGTGCACGCCTCCGGCTTCTGCCCGCCCGCGCAGCCGCACGCCAGCGTCGCGCCCGCCACGATCAACGCCGTGAAAATCCGGTCCATCGCGACCTCCCCTCGATCATGCGTTGTCCAGCACGTCCACCGACTCGAACGCCTTACCCTCGAGCATTTCAAGGCTCGCGCCCCCGCCCGTCGAGACATGGCTGAAACCATCCGCCAGCCCGAACTGCTCGACCGCCGCCGCCGAGTCGCCTCCGCCGACCACCGTCGTCGCGCCCGCCTTCGTCGCCGACACCATCGACTTCGCCACTTCCTTCGTCCCAACCGAGAATGGGCCCATCTCGAACACACCCATCGGCCCGTTCCACACCACCGTCTTCGCCCTCGCGATCAGCAGCGCGAACTGCGTCTGCGTCTTGGGCCCGATGTCCAGGCCCATGTACCCGTCCTTGATCTCCCCATCGAACACCTCGATGTCCCCGTGCTCGCTGAACTGCGTGTTGCACACGTGATCCACAGGCAGGTGCAACTGGCACTTCAGCTTCGCCGCCAGATCAAGCGTCTTCTTTGCGTCCGAGATCCGATCCTCCTCCACCCGGCTGCTCCCCACCTTCTTCCCGAGGGCCCGCAAGAACGTGTACGCCATCGCGCCGCCCACGATCACATGATCCGCCTTGGGCAGCAGGTTGTCGATGCACGCCATCTTGTCCGACACCTTCGCCCCGCCCAGCACCACCACGAACGGCTTGGCCGGCGACGAGATCGCGCCCGACAGGTACTTGATCTCCTTCTCCACCAGGAACCCCACCACACGCGGCTTGCCCGCCATGCTCTTGGGCACCGCGACCATGCTCGCCTCCGGACGATGGCACGTCCCGAACGCATCGTTCACATACACGTCGGCCCCGTGCGCCAGCTTCGCCGCGAACGCCGCGTCGCCCTTCTTCTCCGCCTTGTGGAACCGCACGTTCTCGAGCAACACCACGTCCCCGTTCTTCATCCCCGCCACCGCCGCGTCGCTCGCCGCGTCGATGCAGTCCTTGCTCGGGAACCCCACAGGCTTGCCCAGCATCTCCCCGAGTCGCTTCGCCACCGGCTCAAGGCTGAACTCAGCCTCGAAGCCCGTCCCCTCGGGACGCCCCAGATGGCTCACCAAAATCGCCCGCCCGCCGCGGTCCACGATGCTGCGAATCGTCGGCAACGCCGCGCGAATCCGCCGATCATCTGAGATCTTCCCGCCTTCGATCGGCACGTTGAAGTCCACGCGCACGAAGACACGCTTGCCCGACACATCAACCGCCGACACGTTCTTCTTCGCCATGGTGAATCCTCCGCCGGAGCAGCCGCCCCGCCAGTCATGCGGGCACGCTCGCCCGGATCCCGATCACTTCTCTACGTTACCCGAGGATCGCATCGATCCGCGACTTGAGCGCGGCCTGACCCTCGTTCGACAGCTTGTCCTGCATCCGACGCAACTGCGACGCGACCGACGCATCGATGAACTGGTCGCCCACGCGGATCTTGATCCCGCCGATCATCCCCGCCTCGGTGTACGGGTGCAGCACGACTTCCTTCTTGAGAGCCGCCGCCAGCCCGTCGCGCACGCGCGCCTGCGTCCCCTGGTCGATCGGCGCCGCCGTGTAGACGTCCACCTCGACCCGTCCGAACTTCTCCTGCGCGAGCTGGTCAAAGCCCGCCGAGATCAACGCCAGGTGCGACAGACGCCCCTTCTTGTTGAGCACCAGCAGGAATCGGACCGTCACGTCAGACACACGCCCGTCCAGGATCTTCCGCAGCGAAGCCTCTCGCTTGCCGGAGGCGATCACCCGGCTCGCCAGAAACTCGCCGAACGCCTTGTTCGCGCGGGCGAGCTCGACAATCTCCTCAAGCTCCGCCTGCGTCTCGCGGACCGCTTCGCGCCCGCCCTTGCTCTCCACAAGGTCCATCAGCGTGCGGGCGTACACCAGGGCCAGGGCATCGGGCTGCGCATCGACCATCGGCATCGTTCGGCTCCTCAGAACACCGGCCTTAGTTCTTCATCCCCTGCAACTGACCCAGCGATTCCTCGATCAACTGCTGGTGATCGCCCGCGTTGATCTGACGCTTCAGAATCTTCCCAGCGATCGTCGTCGCGAGAGTCGCCGACTGGGCGTACAGCTCGGTCACCGCCGCACGCTTGGCCGCCTCGATGTCACGCATCGCCGCCGAACGCAGGGCGGCAACCTCCGCCTCCGCCTTCGCCTTCAGCTCCGCCGCCACCGTCGCCTGCTGGCTCCGGGCCTGCTCGATCATCCGCTGCGCCTCGGCACGAGCCTGCTGCAGGCTCTTCTGGTACTCCTCGAGCGCGTCCTTCGCCTGCTTGCGGGCCATTTCGGCCGCCTCAATCTCGCCGCGGATCTTGCTCGCACGCTCGTCCAGCGCGCCGCCGATCACAGGCCACACCTTGACCGCCAGCACCCCGAACACGATCGCGAAGACCAGCAGCGCCGTCACCGCCGACGCGATCCCCTGCGCCGGGGTCGCCACCGCGTTGTCCTGCGGGCCTTCGCCGCCCGCCTGACCACCAGCAGCCAACGCCAGGCCCGCCGGCATCGCCAGGGCAGCCAGCACAACCATCGCTCGATCGCTCAGAAGACCCTTCATCGCTTCGCTCCGATCTTCAGGCCCAAGAGGCCGGGCCAGGTGCTCGTTCCCATTCCACGCCCCCAACTCCCCAGAAGCCTCGGCAAGGCCGATCAGGCCTCGCCGAGGTGATTGAACTTACTTGGCCACGAAGCCCGCCGCCACGGCGAACAGCGTCGCACCTTCGATCAAGGCCGCCGCCAGAATCATGTTGATCTGGATCTTGCCGGCCGCCTCGGGCTGACGCGCGATCGACTCGACCGCCGCCTTGCCCACCAGCCCGATCCCGATACCGCCGCCGATCAGCGCGAGACCCGCGCCGATCACCGCGAGACCCTTGCCCATCGTCGAGCCCTCGCCCTCGGCCGCCATCGCCATCGCCGGAGCCATCAGGGCCGTCGCCAGGAACATCTTCGTCATCAGCTTCATCGTGTCGATCCTCTCAATTCAAACCATCTCGGGCCGAGCCTGTCCGCCGCGTCTTTGGGGCGCTCGCCCCGCGGCACATCTGTGGTCCGTCATTCACGCGTGCGCGTGCTCGTGACCGTGGTGAGCATGGCCGTGCTCGTGCCCTTCCTCGTGGCCGTGCTCGTCATGGTGATCCATCAGCGAGATGAACACCGTGCAAAGGAACATGAATACGAACGCCTGGAGGAACCCGACAAACAGCTCCAGGAACATCACCGCCATCCCGCCCACCACCGCGATCAGCGTCACCGGAGCCTTCACCACCAGCTCCAGGTTCCACACCGTCCCAACCGCCCCGAACAACGTCGCCAGCAGGATGTGACCCGCCGTCATGTTCGCCGCCAGACGGATCATCAACGCCGCCGGCTTGATCACGATCTGACCCGCGAACTCCAGCAGGAAGATCAGGATGCTCACCGGGAACGGCGCGCCACCCGTCATGTGCCCGAGATACCCGCCGATCCCCAGGCGGGCGATCGCCGCGCCGTTGAACACCAGCATCGCCACCACCGCCAACACGCCCGTCACCCAGATGTTCTGCGTCGCCGTCCCGCCGAACCAGTACCGGTGCGCCTCGGGCGACACGTCCAGACCCTTGAACACCACTGTCAGCAGGTCCAGCAGCGGCACCAAGCCCAGCAGGTTGTTCACCAGGATGAAGAAGAACGCCGTCCACAGGAACGGCATCAGCCGGTCCGTCCGGTCGTGCAGCAGCGGCTTCGCCACCTCGTCACGCAAATACGCGCAGATCACCTCGATCATGTGCGCAAAGCGATTCTTCGTGATGTACGCCTCGGCACCCTGCTCCTTCGGGCCCGTGCGGATGTGCTTCGCCGCCCACAGCCCAACACCGATCAGGATCAACGCCGACAGCACCAGGTTCCCCTGATGCCCCGACCAGATCCACGTCCCATCCGCCGAACGCACCGCCGAGTGGTTCACCACGTGCTCGGCTGGGTCCGCGGCCGCCAGGAAAATCGTGCTCAGCATCGGCATCTCACGCGTGCTCCGCCGTCGTCGAGGGTTTCCCCGACGCGTTGCCAGACTTCTCTTTCGCCCGACGCGCTTCGATCCCCGAAAGGATCGTCACCGCCGCCAACGTCTCGATCATCAGCACCACCACCGCGCCCGCCACCGCCCCAAGATACAACGCCCGCTTCGAAACCCCGGGCGCGTTGCTCTCCATCAGCCACGCCACACCCAGCACGAGCAGACTCCGCGCCGCGCCGAACACCAGCACGCCCACGCCCCAGTTCTCGCGTCCGAGTCTCAGCACCACCGGGCCCAGCGAGGCGATCGACGCGATCAGCAGCGAGCCCACCGCCATCATCACGCCCTTGGAATCCCCGCCCATCCCCATCGCCACCCCGCTGGCCACCGCGCACCCCAGCAGCGTCGCCGCCGCCAGAATCGCCGCGAATCGCGAACGGGGAATCTCAATGGTCTCGCCGGGCACGCTCACGAGGTCTCCTCGAAGGGGCCCAAGGATAGCCGCACTCCGCCCCACAATCGACCCGCACTCGGACCATGTTCGGGTGTTCTGGGGACCCAAACACATTCCTTTCGACCCACCGACTCAGCCCGACTTCTTCCTCCGCGCCGCCGCCGCCGCCTCCTCCTTCAGCGTCCGCCGAATGATCCGGATCAACGCCGACGCGAAGCCCATCGCCAGACCGACCAACATCCCCCAAGGCTGCGTCCCTCGCCACCAATCGAACAGCCACCCCAATGCCAATCCCCCGATCACGGTGGCCACGAAGTCAAACGCCACCGCCCACGCCCGCGCCAACTCGCCCAACGACGACCCGCCGGCCCCGCCCCCACCCTTCGGTGGAGCAGGCTCCTGGCGCAGCACATCAGGGATCCGAAGCCTCGGATCCGTCTCGGGCCCCGGAATCTCCGGAATCACAATGTCCTCGTCCAACGGGTCGCGGCGGCCGGGCTTCATCTCGCCAGCATACCCCGGCGCCTCACTCCGTCGGCAGGTGGCAGTTATCCAGCCCACGCTTCATCAGGTACTTCTGGTGGTACTCCTCCGCCCGCCAGAACTTCGGCGCCATCTCCACCACTGTCACGATCGGCCTCCTGAACTTCCCGGACTTCCCCAGCGCACCGATCGTCGCTTCCGCCGCCTGCTTCTGCTCTTCGCCGTACGCGAACACCACCGACCGATACTGCGACCCGATATCCGGCCCCTGCCGATTGAGCTGCGTCGGATCGTGCAGCTTGAAGAACAGATCCAGCAACTGCTGATAGCTCACCCGCGCCGGATCGAACACCACGTGCACCACTTCGGCGTGCCCTGTTGTGTCCGTGCACACCTGCTGATACGTCGGATTATCCACCAGGCCGCCCGCATACCCGACTTGCGTCTCGATCACGCCCTCGGTCCGGCGGAAGGTCTCTTCCACGCCCCAGAAGCACCCCGCCCCGAACATCGCCTCCTTCATCCCCGTCTCCTTGGCCCCAGCGCCCGCCGCCGCAGCAACAGGCCGAACTTCCGGGCCCTGCCCATCCATGCCCGACCCCGTCCGCCGTTCCGCGCCAACCGCGCCCGCCGCCGCGCCCGAAGGCGATCCCGAGCCGCGCTCGACCGCGCCCACCGAACTCCCATTGCCACACCCGCCGGCCAACAGCGTCCCGACCAGCATCGCGCCGCCGACGCACCACATCCGAACGTGCATCCGAGCCATCGCACACCTCCTCGCCACCCACACGCGTACGCCAGCCGCCCCGCCCGAGATCTGCGCATTCTCACGCACCTCCGGCACACTTCCTACTTCGCCCGGGCCCGTCCGCTCGACGCACCTTTCCGCCCCGCCTCCCAACGCTTCACAAACGCCGCGTACTGCTCGGCCGTGTCGATCCCCGCCGGTGCCCGCCCCGAACATACCGCCACCTGAATCCGGTATCCGTGCCACAACACGCGCAACTGCTCAAGGCTCTCCGCCCGTTCGATCGGGGCCTCCTTGAGCCGAACGTATCTCTTCAGGAACCCCACCCGGTACGCGTACAGCCCCACATGCCGAAGCGGCGGCTCCAAACCCTCCATCCTCCCATCGCGCACGAACGGCACAAGCGACCGCGAAAAATACAACGCCCGCCCATCCTTGCCCGTCACCACCTTCACCACGTTCGGATTGGTCGGATCTTCGCCCTTCTCAAAAGGCAGCGCCACCGTCGCGACCTCGGCGCCACTCCCCCTGAGCGCGCGCACCGCCGCGTCGATGAACCCCCGCTCCATCTCCGGCTCGTCTCCCTGCACATTCACCACCACGTCCGCGTCCGAAAGCCCGAGCTTGCGGGCGGCCTCGGCCAATCGGCTCGTCCCGTTCGGATGGCTCGCCCGGGTCATCACACACTCGCCCCCGAACGAGCGGACAACCCCGCGCACTTCCGGCGCATCGGTCGCGATCACCACGCGAGACAGACTCTTCGCCCGGCAGGCCGACGCCCACACGTGACGGATCAGAGGCCAACCCGTCTCGCTCAGCAAGACCTTCCCCGGCAGCCGCGTCGACGCGAGCCGCGCCGGGATGATCGCCACCACGCTCCCGCCACGACGCGCCATCGCGAATCTCCCTTCGGCCAACGCCGGATCACTTGGCCTTGAGCTGCTGGACCAGCTTGCCGATCGCCTCACGCTGCACGCGGATGTCGCGGTAGTTGATCTGCTGGATCGCGATCGAGCTGCTGATCTTGTACGCCTCCTCGGCGGAGGGCAGGTCGCCCTGCTGCTCGCCGAGCTTCCGCAGCGCACACATCAGGTTGTACCGGATCTCAAGCTGAAGATCGGAGCTGATCTCCCGCACCTCGGTCGCCTGGCGGAACGTCTCGACGGACTCGGGGAGGAAGTCGATCCGCATGAACGCCTGCCCGAGCATGTTGAGCACGTGCCCGCGGAACTTCGGATCGTTGCGGATCTCCTGGAGCAGGGCGATCGCGTCCTCGAACCGGTCGAGCGCGAAGTACCGCTTCGACAGCTCGAACTTGGGCTTCACGTCCGTCGGGTACGCCTCGACCTGGACCTTGTATTCCTCGACCTCGCGCTCGACGATCTCCCGCGCGGTGTGCTCGAAAACGCTCCGCACGTCGGGGTCGTTGGGGGCTGCCTCGAGCATCTTGCGCAGGTCCACGAGGCGGCGCTGCTGCTGGCGGATCGTGATCTCGCCCGCCGCGATCCGGAAACGCACCTGCTGCGTGTCCTTGTGCCCCTTCATGTAGATGTCATGGGCCTTCTGCTCGTCGACGGGGCGCCCACGCTCCAACAGTCGCTTGGCGTACTTCTCGATCGCGTACTGGTCGGTCGGGCGGGCGAGATAGTCCTTCTCGCAGTCGGCGATGATGCGGTCGAGCGTCTCCTCGGTCTTGACGATCGACTCCTGCTCGATCAACTGACGCTGCTTGTCCGCGTCGCGGATCATCCCCCGGAACCCGCCCTGCTGGCCCGCCTGCTCGTATCCGCCCTTCTGCATGGTGGCCGCCGCCGCCAGCGACCGGATTCTCGCGGAGAGCTCGCCGTCGGCGGGATCGATCTTGAGCGCCTGCTCGGCCGCCGAAACGCTCTTGTCGTGCCGCTCGAGCTTCGAGTACGCCTCACTCAGGCGCAGGAAGGTGTCCTTGCGGGGCTTCTTCTCGGCCAGCGCGAGCTTGAAGGCCTGATCGGCGATCACGGCACCGACCGGCCCCGCCTGGGCCTTGCCCGCCAGCTCGGCCGCCCGCACCGCCGCCCCCGCGTCCGTCGGGGCCTGCATCCACTCGAGCAGCGAGGTCACGAAGCGGTCCGCGTCCGTCTTCCCGCTGATGGCCCGGATCGTCTCCTTGCTGAGCCCCTTCTTCCCGTTGGACCCTTGCTTGAAGGCGTTGACCGCCTGCCAAAGCCCGTCGAGCCCGGCCTGGATCCGCGGATCCTGCCTCATCCCGTTGCAGTAATGCTGGATGGCGTACTCAAAGTTCTGGGTCTCGTACGCGGTCCGGGCGTGCTCGAAGAACTTCTGCGCCTTCTCGGGGGAGTAATCCGCCGGAGAGCCGCCCTCGTCGCCGCCGCCGCCAAGCACTTTGCCAAATAGAGCCAAGGCCTTCGTCCTTCCGTGCGCGCCCCATGCCCCCCCATGACGCCGATTCTACACCCCCCGCGGGCCGGCGAACCCTTCCGGGCACCGACCGCACGGGACGCGCCCCCACTCCGGCCGCATCCCGGCCCGTTCGTTCACCATACCATCGACCGATGCCGTCGGATCCCGCCTCGCTCTCGCTTCAGATCTATCCCAAGGACGTCCTGCGCCGCAAGGCCGCCCCCATCGATCCCACCTCCGCCGAGGTTCGAAAGGTCGCCGAGCGGATGATCGACATGATGTACGACGAAGAAGGCATCGGCCTGGCGGCGCCGCAGGTCGGGCTGCCCTGGCGCCTCTTCGTCGCCGACGTCCCCGAGAACGACGAGCGGTCCGCCACCGGTACCCCCCCTTCCGCCACCTCCGACGTGGTCGTCTACTGCAACCCCGTGCTCTCCGCCCCCGTCGGTGCGCCCGTCGCCGCGGAGGAGGGATGCCTGAGCCTCCCCGACATCCGGGGCGACGTCCTCCGCCCCCCCACCATCACCATCACCTACCAGGATCTTCACGGGAAGACCATCACCCAGACCGGCACCGGCCTGCTCGCCCGCTGCTGGCAGCACGAGATCGACCACCTCGACGGCGTGCTCATCATCGACAAAATGACCTGGGCCAGCCGCCTCAGGACCAAAACCCTCGTGCGAGCTCTGGAACGCGGCGGCTGAGCCGAACGCCCCGGGTACCATGCCGCCATGCGGATCGCGTACCTCGGCTCCGGTGAGTTCGGCCTGCCCACACTCCGGGCTCTGGCCGATCGGCACACGATCTCCTGCGTCGTCTCGCAGCCCGATCGACCGGCCGGACGCGGCAGCAAGCTGACGCCGACACCCATCGCCGCATTCGCCGCCGAACATCTCGCCGGCGTTCCGCTGATCAAACCCGAAGACGTCAACACGCCCGAGATCATCGCCGCGATCCACCGCACCCAGCCCGAGGCGATGGTCGTGATCGCCTTCGGGCAGAAGCTCTCGCCGCAGCTTGTCGAGCCGGCGCTGCCGAACTTTCGCGGCGCGATCAACCTGCACGCGTCGTTGCTCCCCCGGCACCGCGGAGCCGCCCCGATCAACTGGGCGATCCTCAGCGGGGACTCGGTCACAGGCAACAGCGTGATCTCCATCGCCCAGCGCATGGACGCGGGGCTGATTTACGGGCAATCCACGCGCCCGATCGAGCCCACGCACACCGCGGGCGAGCTGCACGACCTGCTCTCGCAGGACGGCCCGGCGCTTATGCTGCGCGTGCTCGACGAGCTCGCCGCGGGCACCGCCAGGGGGCTCCCCCAGGATGAATCGCTCAAGACCCGCGCGGGCAAGCTCTCCCGCGAGATGGCGGTGCTCGACCTGCGCGAGCCGGCCGAGGCCTGCCGCCGCCGGATCAACGGGCTCTCGCCGTGGCCCGGGGTCACCGTTTCGTTCCGAGGTCAACCCCTGAAGCTGCTGCGTGCCCTGTCCCATCCCCAATACCCGATCGACGGCGTACTCCCCGGACAATTCGTGAACCCCAGGCAGGGGTTCCTTGCGACGGGCGACGGCGCTCTTCAGATTCTCGACGTGCAGCCGGCGGGCAAGCGGGTGATGTCCTGGCCGGACTTTGCGAACGGCGCCCAAGTCAATCCCGAAGAATCACTCTCGGGAGGGCCGCCCCCGTGCTGACCCTGTGGGACATGCTCAAACCGATCGCCGAGGCCCTTCGCCCGAAGGCGCCCCAGGAGGCTCGTCTCAAGGCCGCGCCAACCCCCTCGCCGAGCAAGTCGGTCAAACCGCGTCAGAAAGACAAGAAGCCGCCGAAGTCCTCCCCCATGCAGGCCCGCTACGACGCGATGGTCCGCGAGATGCAGGCGAAGTACGGGTTCAAGATCCGCAAGTGGCGCACCGCCTCGTCGGGTGTCGCCAGGCTGACCCAATACGCCGACGGGACGACGGTCCGCACGCTGGAGTCGCCGAAGCCCACGGGCCCGATGTCCGCCGCGATCTTCCTGCACGAGGTGGGGCACCACGCCATCGGTTTCGGCACCTATTCGCCCCGCTGCCTCGAGGAATACCACGCGTGGGCCTTTGCGATCCGAGAGATGGAGCGGCTCGACCTGAACATCACCGAGGCTGTGCGCACGCGGATGCACCGCTCGCTGAAGTACGCGATCGACAAGGCCCGCCGACGCGGACTTCGTGAACTCCCGCCGGAACTCGCCCCGTTCGACACACCGCCACCTCCCCGCCGCCGCCGACGCGCCGCGCGGTAGGCTCCCGGCATGAACGCCATCCGAATCCTCGCGTGCGCCCTGCTGTCGCTGGTCATGGTGGCCCGCGCCAACGCCCAGCCCATCACGCTCGAGTCCCTGCTGGCCGAGATGACCGACCGCTCGGCGATCGCCCGCTTCCCATCCCCCGCCTACACCACGCGCCAGTCCTCGAGCTACGACCGGGCCTCGACCTCCAAGGACGACGCCTCCACCTGGTTCGCCAACAACGACTTCAACCACTTCCTCCGCAAGGAAAGCCGCCAAGGCCGCGACGAGTGGGTGATGCTCGACGCTGTCGGCCCCGGCGCGGTCGTCCGCATCTGGAGCCCCAACCCCAAAGGCACGCTGCGCATCTACCTCGACGGCTCCGACACGCCGACCTTTGAAGCCCCCATGCTCGACCTGCTCGCCGGCCGCGCGACGCTCTCGGGCGTCCCCATCCCCGAGCCCCTCGCCGCCACTCGCTCGCAAGGATGGAACCTCTACCTCCCCATTCCCTACGCCGCGTCGTGCCGAATCACCAGCGACCAGGACGGGTTCTACTACCACGTCAACTACCGAACCTACGCGGAAGGTGCCGCCGTCCGCACACTCACCGCCGATGATCTCGCCGCGGCCCGCCCCGCCATCGCCGCCGCCAACGCCGCCCTCCGCAACCCCGACCGCCCCCAGCTCCTGCCCGGCCTGCCAACCTCCCTCGCCCCAGGGCAGACGCAAACCCTCGAGCTCGGCTCGCCCGGCGGCCCCAGCCAGGCGATCTCCTCCCTCGCCGTACTGATCGACGCGCCCAACCTCGAAGCCGCCCTCCGATCGACCATCCTCGAAATCGCCTTCGACGGCACGCCGACCGTCTGGTGCCCCCTGGGCGATTTCTTCGGCTCCGGCGTCGGGCTCAACCCCTTCGCCGACCATTACCGAGAGATCACGCCCGAAGGGCTCCTCCGCGCGTACTTCGTCATGCCCTTCAAGTCCACCGCCGCCGTCACACTCCGCAATCTCGGCTCCACGCCCGTCGCCGCCTCCCTCGCCGCCACCGCCGACCCCCACCGCTGGTCGAGCCGATCGATGTACTTCCACGCCAGCTGGACCGCCCAACATCCCATCCGCACCAACGCCGGCACGGGCACCCTCGACTTCAACTACGCCACCATCACCGGCCAAGGCGTCTACCTCGGCGACACCCTCGCCGTCATGAACCCCGTCCCGCAATGGTGGGGCGAGGGCGACGAAAAAATCTCCGTTGATCGCGAGCCTTTCCCCTCCCATTTCGGCACCGGAACCGAGGACTACTACGGCTACGGCTGGTGTAACCCCAACCCCTTCAACCTCCCCTTCATTTCTCAAACCCGATGCGACGGCCGAGGCCGCGACAACTTCGGGCACACCACCGTCACCCGCGTCCGCTCCCTCGACGCCATCCCCTTCACCACCCACCTCAACGTCGACATGGAAGTCTGGCACTGGGCAAAGGCCGACGCCGCCTACGCCGCCACCACCTACTGGTACGCCCTCCCCGGCGCCACCTCCAACCGCGGGCCCGAGCCGAATCTCGCCGCCGCCCCAATCCCGCAGCCCCCCGAACGCCCCAAGCCCTTCGCGATTCCCGGCGCGATCGAGCTCGAGTCCGTCACGATCGCCGACAAGTCCCCCGGCATGGCCGCCGACTTCCAGGCGATGGAAGGCTTCGCCCGCAACACCTGGAGCAACGACGCCCACCTCTGGTGCAAAGGCTCCGAAGTCGGCGACTACGTCGAGCTGGCCATCCCCGCCTCGAAGCGCTCCCGCATCACCCTCCACGCCACGCGGAGCTGGGATTACGCCACCGTCACCTTCTCCGCCTGGGGCCGAAACCTCGGCACCCCGATCGACCTCGCCTCGGGCACCCAGGGCAAGGTCGTCGCCTCAGGGCCCATCGATCTCGGGCTCGTTTCGCCTGTCGACGGCGTCATCCGCCTCCGCGCCACCATCACCGGCAAGGGGCCTTCCGCTCTGCCTCCCGGCACCTACTTCGGCCTCGACGCGGTCGTCCTCTCCGACCCCTGACGTCTCTACAGATCGTCGCCCCGCTGCACCAGCCGAAGCACCCCCACCGCCCACGTCACCAGCCAGCCGAACAACATCCCCCACGACAGCCACACCGGCCGCTCGCTGCTGGAGACCGAGCTCCCACCCACCTGGTTGTGTTCGCGCGAAGCCAGGACGAACCGCTTGCCGTCCGCCGCCGCGTCCAGGATGCCCGCCAGTTCCTCAATCGCCGCCTTCGTCGCCGGGGCTGAAACATCCACACCCGCCCGACGCATGAGCCCCGACACCAGCTCGCGCCGCGCCGACGCCGAGCCGGGCACATCAGACCGTGCCGCAAATTCACCGGCCGCCGACGTCAGCAGGATCTCCGCCGGCTCCGCGAGCCCCTTCTCGCTCACCCGCCACTGGATCCGCACCTCGC
>DDSG01000165.1:15705-15900 GCA_002343325.1 Phycisphaerales bacterium UBA2396
CCCGCCACTGGATCCGCACCTCGCGATACCCCGCGGCTTTGGGCGCCAAAGTCACCGTCACATCCGTGTACTCACGCGGCGGCAACGCGACATTGACCAGCCCCACCGTCGTCACCCCCATTAGCACCACCGCGATCGTCCACGCCCACGCACGCCGCATCGTCCCCCACGCGCCCGGCCTGCCCCTCACGATCC
>DDSG01000095.1:0-24492 GCA_002343325.1 Phycisphaerales bacterium UBA2396
CGTCTCGCCGCGGCGTGCTGCACGGCCAGGCCGATGGCGGCGGCGAGACGGGCCCCTCGCGATGGGTCGGCGTGTGCGGTGGCGAGCGCGGCCGCGTCGAGGCACCCGCGCCAGACAGCCAGGGCATCGTGCGGGCGGAGCGACTCGATGGGCGCGCCTAGCGCCAGATCGGCCGTCTCGACAATCAGCGTCAGGTGTTCGCCCAGCAGCGCGGCGATCAGTGAGGAGGCCCAGCGGAGACGAGTCTCGACGCGATCGAGCACGACGGGCGAAGGTGATGCACGAGAGATCCTGGCGAGGTCGGACGACGCAGAGTGCAGCAGGACACGCAGGGCGGAGAGGCGTTCGAACTCGCGGCGGCGGTCGATTGCGGCGCGGCGTCGGGCGAACTCGAGCAGGGTGGCCAGATCCGTCGGTGCGGGGACAAAGAGCCCCGCGCGGACCGAGTCGAGCGAGAGGCAGGTTTCGTCGATCCTGGCGGCGGAAGGGCCGGGCAGCGAGAGCGAGGCGAGGCGGGTGAGCCGCTCGATCGCGATGCCGCGATGAACGGCGGATCGTGTGCAGCCGAAGTGTTCGGCGAGCGAAGAGGCGTCAGCGCCACGCAGGGAAGCGCGGAACATCACGCGCCGTTGAAACGCCGAGATCGGAGAAGGGTCATCAAAGCCGGGCTCGTGCGCGAGTAGGTCGCGGAGTCCCGCAACGCTTCGCCCGGTTCGTCCGGCGAGGTGCTTCGCGCAGCGGTCGAGCGACCAGCCGAGCCGACGGCGGTAGGTTCGTGCGCGGCGGAGGATCGCGGCTCGCTCGTCGTTGGAGAGCCGGCGAAAGGACCCGACGCGGTCGAGATCCCCCGCGTGCGCGGATCGGAACGCCTCGACGACCGACGGCATGAAGGCCAGGCGGTGCACGCCGTGCTGGTCGAGCGTTCGGCGGGCGACGAGTCCGCGGCGTCTCCAGCGTTCGATGGTCTTGACGCTTGCGCCGAACGCAGCCGCGATCGACGAGAGATCGAGCGCGCCCGCGGTACGAAGCGATTCGAACGAAAGCCCGGCATCTTTGGTGAGCGCTTCGGCCAATGCGGACAGGTTGGCCAGGAGCGATTCGCCAGAGACAATCCGCCCCAGGTCGGCGGAAGCGTCGGAACGGTACCCGGTGAGCCGGAACGTGATCCACTCGATGGGATAGGAGCCCGACGGATCAACCTCTGCCGCGAGTGCTTCGAGACGTTCGACGTGGGCGATGCGCTTGGCGGCCGGCGCGAAGCGGAGTTGGCGGGCAAGGTCCGCCAGGGCGGCGTCGGTGATCTTGGGAAGCGCGGGCATCGGGGATCAGGCGTACGCCGGAGCGTCCCACGCGAGCGGACCGTGCGGGAGCAACTCGGCGTCGGCGGCCTCCGCGATGAACCGTTCCGCACCCTCTCGCTCGCGAACGCCGAGCTCATACCGCAGACGCGTGCCCAGGTATTCACGGGCAAGGTCCTCGGGCCAGCGATGCGCCGCCGCACGTCGGGACACGATCCAGTCGAGGCGCGTCACGTTGTGCCGCCGTTGCCGATCGAGCAGCGCCGCCGCGGTCTGGATCCTCGGCTCCTCGACGCGCGAGGTGGGGGTCATCCACGCGGCGTACACAAAGGGAAGCCCGGTGCGGGCGTGCCACTCTTCGCCCAGGTCCATCTGGTACGGGTATCGCACCGCGGGCAGCGACTCGGTCACGACCTTGTCGCCGATGAGCAGCACCGTGCGGGGCCACTCCTCGGCCCGGGCCGGGTCGGTCAGCGCGACCCGCTCGCGGGCGTCGAAGGGGATCACACGCGTGCGGCGGCCGGTCCGCGCTCGGATCATGAGTTGCGAGAGGATCACGGAGGTGTGGCTGTCGGTGTCCGCGTGGATCTCCTCGATCTCATCGAGCGGCACCGCGGAGAAGACCCGGACGGTCAGCGTCGGGCCGTCGCACCCGATCATGCCGACCGGCAGAATCGTCATCGGCTCGGGCGAGCGCACCGCGTCGACGATCGAGGCCAGCGCGATGTCCACCTCCCCACGGCTCAGCATGTCGATCATCCTCGCCGGGACCGCCGGCACGACCGACAGCCCCTCGACCCGATCGAGCCCCTCGATCAGCGGGGCGGTGTTGAGATAGCGGACAACGCCCAGACGGACAGGTTCCATGCACGATCGTAGTGCCGGCCAGCCTCGGTGCGACCCAGCCCGCCGCCACCTGGTCTGCCAGCGGGCTCACGTCGATCGTGAGAACGATCGCCGGTGCCGGGTGGGGCGAAAGTGCGCTCCGGACGGGGGTTTGGCCGATGGGACGGGCGTGATGTCTCGCGGACCCATTCTGGTTATCGGCGGTGGCGGGCATGCGCTCGTCGTCATCGAAGCGGCCCGTCGGGTCGGATTCGAGGTGATCGGGGTGTACGACGACGCCGATCGCTGCGTCGCCGTCGATCGGCTTGGTGTTCGAAAGGTCGGGCGGCTGGGCGAGGTCGGCCTGCGTGCGTCGGCGGGTCTTGGGGACGTGCCGGCGATCGTGGCGGTGGGGGATCTGAGAACCCGCGAGTCCCTTGTCGCGTCGCTGCCAGGGCCTTTCGCCACGGTGGTTCATCCCGACGCCAGCGTCGAGCCCTCAGCAATGATCGGCGAAGGGGTGTACGTCGGCCCACGAGCGGTGGTGCACACGCTCGCACGCGTCGGGGCGCACGCCATCATCAACACGGGCGCGATCGTTGAGCACGAGTGCGAGGTCGGGCCGGCCGCACACATTGCTCCCGGGGCAATTCTCGCGGGTCGCGTCCGGGTCGGGGCGGGGTCGATGATCGGGCTGGGGTCGAGGGTGCTGCCCGGCGTTCGGGTCGGTTCGCGTGCCGTCGTCGGGGCCGGGGCGGCTGTCATCCGGGATGTCCCCGACGGGACGACGGTCATCGGGGTGCCGGCGCGGGTGCTGACGCGGGCTGGGCCTCGGGCTGCGTCGGCGTTGGGCTGAGCTTCCCTGCGAGCCCCTTGGCGCGATCGATCAACTCCCGCTCAAACGTCTCGCGGTCCTGGCTGCGCTCGAACGAGGGAACAAGGTTGAAGTTCCAGCGGATCTCCGTCACCACGCCCGTGGGGATCGCCTCGGTGATCAGATCCGGGCCGACAAACTCGTAGAAGGGTGTTTCCGCGCGGGCCGAGGTGGCGACGGGCTCGTACCCGTCGAGCCGGAGGCGGACGTCGTAGGTCCCGTAGTGCAGGAACGAGGCGGACACGGGGGTCTTTCCCAGTTCGGTGTCGTTGACCCAGACGGTCGCCCCGGCGGGTTCGGAAGTGATGACCAGCCGGCGTTCTGCGCAGCCGCCCGCGACCATGAGCAGGGCGAGCGTGACGCAGGCACGAAGGGTCGGTGTCATGATCCGCTCCTCGATGCAGCCGCCTGCTGATCATCGAACTCGTCTCCGCGGAAGAGCGAGCCGAGATAGGCACGGCGAACCAGTTCGCTGTTGATGAGCTCGCGGGGCGTGCCTTGCGCCAGCACCTTCCCCGAATCGATGATGTACGCCCGATCGCACACCCGAAGCGTCTGCTGCACGTTGTGATCGGTGATCAGGAAGGCGATGCCCATCGCGGCCAGCTTGCGGATCTCGGCCTGCAGATCCTCGACGGCGATGGGGTCCACGCCGCTGAACGGCTCGTCGAGCAGGATGAGCGTCGGCTCGGTGACCAGGGCGCGGGCGATCTCGAGCTTTCGGCGTTCGCCGCCCGAGCAGGTCCGCGCCGCGTGCGAGGCCTTGTGCGTCAGCCCGAAACGGGCCAGCAGCTCGTCCGCCCGTGCGCGTCGGGCGGCGGCGGAGAGGGGCCTGGTTTCGAGGATCGCCAGTAGGTTCTGCCGGCACGTCAGCCGCTGAAAGACGCTCGGCTCCTGCGACAGATAGCCCATGCCGAGACGGGCCCGGCGGTACATCGGGAGGGACGACACGTCGCGGCCGTCAAAGGAAACCCGCCCGCCGTCGGCATCGATCATGCCGATGGTCATCCGGAAGCTGGTGGTCTTCCCGGCGCCGTTGCGCCCGAGCAGCCCGACCACCTCGGCCCGGCCGACCTCAAAGGAGACATCGTCGACCACGAGGCGGTCGTCGTAACTCTTGCGCAGTTTCGATGCTTCAAGCAGGGGCACGGGTCAAGTCTAGCCGACAGGGGCTACCGGATGAACCGCAGGCAGATGGGGTATCGGTAGCACTCCCCCCGTGCGGCGGCGATCGACCCCAGCACAATCCCGATGATCGCCACCACCGAAAGAGCCACCATGAGCACCACGCCCAGCCCGAGCACGACGATCAGCGGGATGCAGATCAGGTAGTAGATGACCGTTGAAAGCTGGAAGTTCAGGACTTCCTTCCCGTGATCGTCGATGTAGTCGGACCGGTCCTTCTGGATCGACCAGAGGATGACCGCGGCCACTATGGTGAGCGGAAAGGCGACCGGCGAGAACGCGGTGGTCAGGTGGATCCACATCGCGTAGGTCCGCTCCCAGGGCTCGGTCTGGATCAGTGCCTTGTTCATCGTCATGACACTCACGAGCGAGCTCCCCGCGGTTCGCCGGTCTTCCGGCCCAGCATCCTTGGGAATGGGGAAGGATACCTTTCGCGCCGGGCGGAAAGAACAATCGCACCCGCCGTCAGACTCGGCGGGTGCGACTCACAGTGGAGAGGTTTCTCCCCGTACGCCCCGGAAGGACGTCCGGTTCGGCCACTCGGGAGTTACCAGGTCAGTTCGAGATCGACCGTCACGCGGTCGCCGAAGATGTCGGCCTTGCTGTTGGTCAGGGGGTACTCGTACGTCGCGCCGATGGAGGCGTGCGGATTGAGCTTGAACCGCCCGCCCACGCCGGCCCAGATCACCGTCGAACCCGCCACGTCGGTCGAACCAAGGTTCGAGTAGTCCACGCCGCCGACGGACAGGGGCGTGCGGGTGCCGTCGTCGAGGTAGTGCAGCCCGTGCAGCTCGATCATCGGGGCAAAGCCCTTGAAGACCTCATAGTCGGCGTGCACGTCCCACTGCAGGACGTTGTTGCCCTTGTCATTGTCCAGCGGGAGTCGATCCGTCAGGCTGGCGATCAGGTGGAACTTGTCCCAGCCCTTGGCCACGCTGATGAACGGGCTCAGCTCCTGCACGCCGCCCTGAAGGACCTTCGCGTCGCCGTTGCCCATCTGGTAGCGGGCGCCGAACGTCGCGACAAAGTCCGCCTCGCGGTCGACGTAGAAGACGTACTTGAGCCCGGCGGCGATGTCGTTCCAGCCCTCGTCCTGAGGCAGGGCCTTCGCGTTGAGGTCGCTGTACCCGTCCTTGGTCGCGATAAACGCCAAACGCTCGGTCAGTGCGACACGGGCCTGCACCGCGTACACGCTCAGGTCGCCGCCCGCCAGGACGCTCTTGTCATCAAAGTTGTGGTGCAGGTACAGGAACCGGATCCCCGTGTTGTTGAAGGGGGTCTCGAAGTAGATGGGATTGCCCACGGGGTTGTAGAAGTGCTCGAACCCACGAAGCCCGCTGAAGAGGCCCTTCCAGCCCACTTCCGGATCGCTGTGCCAACGCTCCTTGCTCAGGAGGTACTCGGCCTTGGGGCTCATGGAGATCGATGTGTCCGGGGTGGTATCCGCGGTCAGAGCCGATCCCGACACGGCAAGCAACGCGACCAACATACGACGCTCCTCTCTGATACTTCTGGTCTGCGGACAAGCAGACCGCTTAGTCTTCTGATTCTTGGATCGTCTTATCCTCTATGTCAACTTGAGAGGTCTCAAAATCGAGTTTGTTCGCGCTGTGTTTGGTCAGGTCGTGGGGTCGGTGTGGAAAACCGATCGCAGCCAATCCACATCTTCTTGTGACAGAGGAGGTTGCGAAGAAGCCGACACATTGCACAACGCCTGGGCCGCGTTCCGGAAGCCCGGGATCACGGAGCAGACGTGCCCGTGCGCGAGCAGCCAACGTTGGGCCACCGAAGCAAGCACGGCCGTCGGGTCGTCACCCTGACGTGCGAACCGGGATCGCACGAGCGCGAGCTTTCGGCGGACGTCGCGCAGGGTGTCCGGGTTGAAGTCCTTGCGGTTGCGCCGGGCGTCGCCCTCGTCGAAGCTGGGCGGCCGATCCGGATCGAACTTGTCGAGCAGGATGCCCTGGTCGAGCGGGCCGAAGGCGACGAACGAGCAGCCGTGCTGCCTGCAGAGCGACTTGACACGGCAGCCGGGGCGGACGAACGGGTCGTAGCGGAGGTTCGCTTTGCTTTGCAGCACGTGGGGGCGAAGGACGGGGATGGCCCGCTCGAAGTCGGCATCGGAGTAGGCGCTCTGGCCGATCGCGCGAACTTTGCCTTCTTTGACGAGCGCGTGCATGGTCTGGGCGGCCTCGTGGAGATAGTCATGATCTGGGACCAGATCACCCGCAGCGTTGAAGGCCGGGCCGACGTACGAGCCGTGGTGGAAGTAGTAGATGTCGATGTAGTCGGTGCGGAGGTTGCGGAGGGATTGCTCGCACTGATGCCGAATGTGCGCGGGGTGGTAGGCGTAGGGAGCGGTGCCGCGGAAGTGCCCGACCTTGGTGGCGATGATCTGGGTCTCGCGCTTGACGCCGATGGTTCGCAAGAGGGTGGCGAGGGTTCGCTCGGCGCGGCCGTTGCCGTAGATGTCGGCGTTGTCCCAGTGGTTGACGCCGTGATCGAGCCCGACGCGGATGCCGGCGAGGACTTCCTGGTCGTTGACGTCGGCCCAGCCGATGGGCTGTCCGGTCTGGAGGGACCAGTTGGGTCCGCCCATCGTCCAGCAACCGAAGCCGATTTCCGAGACATGGATGCCTGAGTTGCCGAGCGCGCGGTGCTTCATGAGAGGAAGGTAGGCGGGTGGAGAAACAAAGCGGCCCGACCATTGGGCCGGGCCGCGGGGAATCGGGATGAGATGGGGTCTCAGCGGCGACCGGAGTCGCGGATGACGCGTTCGACTTCTTCGAGCCAGCGGTCGTACTCCTCCTGCGTGCCCCAGTTGAAGAAGATGAAGTTGGGGTTGTTGCGGACCATGTTGCGGATCATGTTCAGGGCTTCACGGGCCTTGCCGATGAACTTGCCGCGGTTGCTTGGGTCCTGCTCGGCGCGGGCGCGGCCGATGGCCTCGTTGAGGTTCGCGACATAGCGGCGGAAGTTTGCCTCGTCGATCTTGGTCTGCTGGCGGAACTTGAGGGTCATCTCCTCGGCCTTGGAGACGGGCCAGATGAAGCGGCGATCCTGCTTGCCGACCCACTCGACCTCGGTGAGGCCCATGGCGCGGGCGAGCTGCTCAAGGTTGGCGGCGGTGCCACGGGAGAACTTGAACTTGGCGGCGGTGACCGAGTCAAAGGTCAGAATGTTCACGCCGCCGGAGGGGTTGAGAACGTGCTTCCCGGTGGTGGCATCCTGGTACCAGGTGACCTTGCCGGTGTCGGGATCGATGTCGGCCGAGAGGGCGCCGGTGGGGGGCGAGACGCCCAGCGCGGAGAACCCGGCCTCGTCGGCGGAGATCTGCATGGCGCGCATGATCTTGGGGTCATAAAGCCCGCGGGCGGAGATCTTCTCCATGGCAAAGAGCAGTTCCTCGAGCTCGCGGCCCTTCATGGCGACGAGGGAGGCGCCGTAGAACGCGGTGCACCCGCCGTAGTTGCCCTGGGGGGTGAAGTAGATCTCTTCGATGCAGTGGGCGCTCATGGCGGCCGCGGAGATGGCCGAGTCGATCCAGGCGGCGACGCGGAACTTGGGCTTGAACTCGTTGTGGATGACGTCGGAGATCTTCTGGAGTTCGAGCAGTGCGCCGCCGCCGGACTTGAAGCGGATCACAACGATGCCGACGTTCTCCTGTTCGAGCAGCGGGATCGCCTGCCGAAGCACATCGGCGGTGCAGTAGATCCCGACCATGTTGCCGTTCTCTTCATCGCCGAAGGTGATGACGGCGGCGCGCTTGTTGCGGTCGCCGATGCGGGGCTTGGCCTCTTCGGTGCGTTCGGCGGGCTTGACGGCGGGCTGGGTGGAGGCGGGGTCTTCCTTCTTCTCGCCCGCGCCCGTGTCGCGCTCGAGCTTCGTGTACTCCGACGGGGTGTACATGATGGTCGCGCCGCCGGACTTGAACCAGATCACGCCGTCGAGTTCGCGGACGATCTCGCCTTCGAGGACGCGGCCGTCCTTGAGGGTGAGCCGGTCGGCCGCGAAGGCCGGGTTGACCAGGCAGAGCGTGGCGAGGGCGAGCGCGCCAGCTGCGAGGAATCGAGTGATTCGGCCGAGGGATTTCATGGGACGTTTCTCCTGCGCTGGGCTCAGCGATTGTCGGACATCTGCTGGAACTTGATGCGGTCGATCAGACCGCGGATCTGCACTTCGGGGAACTGATCGGCGAGCACTTCCTCGTACCGGCGGATCAGTTCGAGCATCTGGTTGAGTTTGGCGATCTGGGTCGAGCGGGCCTTGGAGCGCTCGTCAAACCCGCCCGGCTCGGCGACGGTCACCTCGTTGTACTCGCGCCAGAGCGCCTGCAGTCGCTTGGTCGCGTCGGCGACATCGCGGGACCAGCCTTCCATGATCTGCTTGGAGCGGCCGGGAATGATCTTGCCCGTGCGGTCAAGCCCGAGCTGGAACATCAGATCGTCGAGCGAGTCGGTCGTGCCCTTGGAGATGCGCAGCGTGCGGGCGGTCTTGGAATCGAGCGTGAGCACGTCGTTGCCGACGGCGCGGACGCGGTCGCCCATGCTGTCGACGTTGGCGCCGGCGCCGTCGTCGGTGAGCAGTATCTCACCCTTGAGCGGGTCGGCCATGCGCTCGAAGTACTCGATCGAGTCGCCCGTGATCTTCGCCGAGAGGACGAAATCGCGGACGGCCATGGCGTGCAGGAGGCGCGGGTCATACCCGCCCGCGATGAACCAGCCGCGGGCGTGACCCAGACGCAGGGAGTACTGCTTGTCGGCCACGACCTTGTCGCCGCGGTTGATCATCTCGGTGAGGTAGCCGATGCCGCCGATGCGGGCCTCGCTCGACATGTAGATGTTGGGGCAGACGAAGGGCAGGAGCGAAGCGCCGCCCATGGCCTGCTTGACCCAGAAGACAACCTTGGGCTGCTTGGGCCACTGCTTGGGGATTTCTTCGACGAAGATGGGCGTGATCGCCTCGGCGCGGAAGATCTGGTCGAAGAGGCCGGCCACGTCGTTCTGGACTTCGCTGCCGTCACGCATCTTGATCTCGTTCTCGAGCATGAAGATGATGACGTCGGCCTTGTTGTCCTGCGCGTCCTTGATCGCGCGACGGATCGGTGTCTGCGTGATGTCCGTCCCGAATTCACCCTTGAGCTCTGCGTAGTACACGCGAACCTGGTCGCCGGCGGCGGCGGGCTCGGGCTTGGTCTCGCGGGCGGGAGTCTTCGTGTCCGCCGGGTTGGCGGCTGGGGTCGCGGGAGTCTTGCTCGAGCCCTCGGTCTTCTTGCCGCGGCGGATCGAGAGGATGTCCGACTTGGCGTACTCGGTCTCGAAAGGGATGCCGTACTTCACGCCCTTGATGCGGACCTTGGAGTCGGTCTCTTCAAGGATCGTGCCGCGAATCTCGAGGTTGGTGCCTTTCATGACCAGAACGTCTTCCTCGTCGGCGGCGGCGGTGGTCTTGGAATCCGACGCGCCCTGGGCGTGCGCGATCCCGCCTGTGGCCGCAGCCAGACCAACGATCGCCAAGCCCGCCAGGCGGGCCAGCCGCTCGATGCTCCACCCGTCTTTGCATTCAACCTTCGGCATGCGTTGACCTCCCTGAACGGATGCCCAGTCTCGGGCCATCCTGTAAGGACTTTGTTTGTATCCCTCGACAATTGCCTGTCGAGCCCGCAGTATACGAGCGTCGGGGGTTGGTCCGCCCTTCCGCCGCGAGCCGCAAAACCCAACGGTTAGACGATCCGGCGGCGTGCGAGTTCCACGGCGGCCGGCCGATCGTGCAGATCACCCCTTAACTGGGCATTATACAGATCGTCAAGAATTGACTTGAAAAGGGGGCCCGGTTTGGCGCCCAGAGCGATGAGGTCGTCGCCGGTGAGGAGCGGTGGGGGTGCGAGGCCGATGCCGTCGGATCGCAGAACGGCGAGGCGTGCATCAGCCCGGGCGGCGAGCTCGGGGTCCCGCACGGCGAGGAGCGAGAGCGCCCAGGAAAAGCGCGCGTCCGCGGCGATCCGTTTCTGTGCGTGCATCTCGAGATTCAGCCACTGATCCCGAAGGATCGCGTGGTGGGCGAGAATGCGGGAGAGGTCAACATGCTCTTCGTTGCTGAGGCAGAGGGAGCGGCGGTAGCGGTTCGCGAGCCCACTGTCGGGCAACAAAGGTGTCGCGCGGTCGAGGGCCAGGGCGGCGAGCATCGCGGGGAAGGGCGCGTCGCTCGGGAGCCGGCGGACATGATCGAGTGACGGGGAGAGGGGCTTCTCATCGAGCACGGCGGCGTCGAGGGCGAGATCGTGCATGAGGGCGATGCCCCGAACGCGCCCCGTGGAGGCGTGCATGGTGCGCAGTTCATCGCCGATGCGTTCGCGGGAAACGCCCCGGAGTTCGGAGGCGTGCCGACGGATGGCATCGGCGGTGGCAGGATCGACACGGAAGTCGAGTCGGCCTGCGAGTCGTGCGGCACGCAGGGCCCGGAGGTGATCCTCGGCGAGACGGCGATCCGGATCGCCAACGGCACGGAGCACTCGGGCGTGCAGATCGGCCAACCCGCCGACGAAATCGATGACACGTGCGTCGGAGTGCGGGGGCTGGAGCGGGTCGAGGAAGAGGGCGTTGACCGTGAAATCCCGGCGTTTGGCGTCCTCCTCCGGGGTGCTGAAGCGGACGGAGTCGGGCCGACGGCTGTCGGAGTAGGACCCGTCGGCGCGGAAGGTGGCGACTTCGATGACGTGGCCGGCGTCCTTGACGAGGATGACGCCGAAGGACGCACCGACGGCCGCGGTGCGACGGAAGAGCGAGCGGATGCGGTCCGGGGTTGCGTCGGTGGCGACATCGAAATCACTGGCGGGCAGGCCCAGAAGTTCGTCGCGGACACACCCACCGGCGAGGTAGGCCTCGTGCCCGGAGTCGCGGAGCGTGCGGATGATCTCCACCGCGACGTCGCGGGCGGTTGGGCCTGGCGGAGATGGCAGCGACGGGTCGGGCATGCGTAGCGAGGACATTATCGACCGGCGGCGGCCTGTTCGATGACGCGGTCGAGAATGTCGGTCGTTCCGTCGGTCCACCGGGGCAGCCGCCGCCCGTTGACGAACAGCGCGGGAACTTGCGCGAGGTTCAGCGATCTGGCGAGCTCGACGTCGCGGGCCACGGCCGTGGTCGCGTCGGGCGAGTCGCGCAGGGCGAACGCGGCTTTCGTGTCCGCGGGAATCGCGTCGAGGAGCTCTCGTACGCCGGCGTCGGAATAGGAGCGATGGTTCGCCAGCGTCCAGCGCGTGAGGTCGACGGCGGCGCGGGGGCCCGCGACGATCGCGGCGGCCTCGATCATGCGGGCCATCCGGCACGCCAGCGGGTGAATGCGGCGAGAAACCGCCGGGTTGCACGCCGGATCGGCGGGAAAGTGGCGGACGCTGTAGCGAAGGTCGTTTCGTTGCGTGGCCAGAGCGCGAAGCCGTGCATCGAGGGCGGCGGCGTTGTCGTCCTGAAGGCTCACGAAGAGCACCACCTCGACCGTGGGCGATGGGGATCCGACCGCGCGATCGGCGTCGACGGGGATCGTGCGTCGGGCTTCGAGCCGCCAGTCGTCGATCATCTTCTCCGCGGCGTCGGGTGGGGCCTTGGGTGCTGCGGCGGGGGCGCTGGCGGCCGCGTTGATTGCGATCGACAGGGCGTCGGGCGCGTTCCAGCCACGCAGCTCCGTGTTGTTGATGAAGATCATCGGCGTCTGCCGGATCCCCAGGGACAGGGCCTTGTCCACGTCCGAACGAACCAGTTCGAGCGTGCGGGGTGCTTGCATCTCGGCGAGGATCGGCCCGGGATCAAGCCCGAGTTGCGTCAGGCCTTGCGTGACTTCGCGATCGGTGAACGAGCCGCCGCGAGCGACGAGCCAGTCGTGGACACTCCAGAACGCTTCGGGTCCGTTGATGATGCCGGCCGCTTCGGCGAGCCGTGCGGCCCAGCACCCGTTGGGCTGGGTGGTGGTGGTGATGGCGCGGTTGCAGTCGGAGCAGAACGGGAAGTGCAGGACGGACATGGCGGTGTCGCGGCGCGAGCGCACGATCGCGGCCAATTGGTCCTCGATGCGTCGGCAGTCCGGGCATTGGTAGCCCATGATGGCGACCACGCGGACCGTGGCGTCGGATGGGCCGCGCCAGAAACGCCCGGCGAGTGTCGGTGTGGTGGTCGGTGTGCCGGCCGCGAGCGAAGAGCGTGACTGTTCCAGCTCGAGCGAGTCTCTCGCGGCGGCCCGAGACCTCTGAACCTGGACCGCTGCCCCCAGCGCGAGAACAACCACGCCGAAAGCCACGGACGGCAAGGCGAGGCGTCCGGGGGGCAATGTCGGCTGAACGGATCGCCTTTCGAGGAGCGCCCACAGGGTCAGGGCCGAGGCGTGGGTGAGGAGGCAGTAGGGGCAGGCGATTTGTTCGGCGACACTGATACCTATATAGAGGACGGCGGCGAGGGCGGCGGCGCGGGCGGCCCAGCGGGCCGGATGCGGGATGGAACGGTGCCGCCAGACCCAAAGACCGACGACCGCGGCGGCGAAATAGGCGGCGGCGAGGCACGCGACCGGGAGGCCAATCCCCGGAACAGAGGACCATGCTGAGGCGGCGGCGCGGTCGCAGTTTCCGCCCGGGGCGCAGCCGGGGGCGTTGAGCCCGAGAACAGCGGGCATGGCGAGGATGAGAGAGGCGGCCAGGCCGAGCGAGGCGGCGGCGAAGGTGGCGGCGCGGAATCGCGGATTGGAGACAGGTTGAGCCATTCCGAGTGGAGTGTAAAGGGCGATGGGAACAGGTGGGGATCGCGGGCCGGATGGTGGGTGGTGCGGGGATCTCGGACCGGAGAACCCCGGAAGGTGACTGAAGAGGCGTGACGGGGGTTCTCCTTGTCGCGGTGATCGGTTAGTCTGAACGAGAGCATGGCCACGGGATGTGTCGTGGCCCGAGCGGAGGGTGAGCGATGCGCGTGTGCAGGGACGTTGTGCGTGGGTTGCTGGCGTTGGCGTGTGTGGGGTCGGCGTGGGGGCAGGTTCCCGCCGGGCGTTTCGATGGGGAGGAGATCCGGCTGAGCGGTCTGGGCGTGCTGCGGGTGACGCCTCGCGGGGTGGTGAACGAGCTGCCCGGGTTGCCTCGGGCGTGCAACGCCGTGGCGAGCCATACGGACGCGAACTTTGAGGGCGGGTCGTTCGTGGTGCAGGCGGGGTTTGCGCAGGGCGAGATGTTCGCGGCGACGTACACGGTGCCGGCGGGCGAGTGGCCGATCAAGCACAACATGACCGAGGTGATCGTTGCGACGAGTTCGACGATCGTCCCGACGGTGACGCAATGGTCGTTGCTGTTTTACGAGGGCGAGCCGGGGACGGGGACTCTTGTGGCGACGTATTCCTCGGATGGGGATTTGTTGCCTCACATTCAGATCCCGGCGGGGACGGCGGGCGTGAATCTGCAGTTTCTGATCGATCCGAACGATCCGGAGCAGATCATTCTGAACAACAACGGGTCGAACAAGTTCACGGTGGCGTTCCGGATCGACCGGCACAACACGCCGCCGTCGAACCCGTGCCTGAACTCGCCGGATCCGCGTCGCAACGCGTTCCCGGTGACGGACGTGTCGGGGCTTGCGCAGGCGTCGGCGACGTGGCTGTTCGGGCTGAACTGCGGCTCGTTCGGGTGTCCGCCCAACGGCGGGTGGGCGCGGTTCTCGCAGCTCGTGACGGGGTGTCGGCCGACGGGCGACTGGGTGAGCCGGACGACGTGGTCGAGCGTGAACTGCCAGCCGGGCGTCGGTGCGTGCTGCCTGCCGAGTGGGGCGTGCGAGATCATGACGGTGAATGACTGTCAGGCGGCCGGCGGGACCTTCGCCGGTGACGGAACGTCGTGCGCGGGGCGGAACTGCCCGGCGGCGAACGGGGCGTGCTGCTTCTCGGGCGGGTTCTGCCTGCAGTTGACGGAAGCGAACTGCCTCGGGGCGGGCGGTTCGTGGGCCGGCGCGAATACGGCGTGCGGGAACGGGAACACGTGCCCGACGGGCGCGTGCTGCCTGCCGGATGGGACGTGCATCACGGGCACGACACTGGCAACATGCACGGAGCAGGGCGGAACGTTCCGTGGCGTTGGGACGACCTGCGCGGGCGCGAATTGCCCGCAGCCGCAGGGCGCGTGCTGCTTCAGCACGGGGTTCTGCATCCAGCTCACGCAGGCGGAGTGCGCCGGCGCGGGCGGGTCGTGGGGAGGCCCGCAGACCACGTGCTCGGACTCCAACGGCAACGGGCAGGCGGACATCTGCGAGACGTCGTGCGCGGCGGACTTCAACGGCGACGGCTTCTTGGATTTCTTCGACTTCGACGAGTTCGCCGTCTGCTTCGAGGGCGGGTCGTGCCCGCCGGGCAAGTCGGCGGACTTCAACGAGGACGGCTTTGCGGACTTCTTTGATTATGATGCGTTCATCGGCGCCTTCGAGACGGGGTGCTGAGGCGGGATTCGAGGAATACGCCGAAGGTCGGGGCGGGCCCCGGCCTTCGTGCGTTTTGTGGAGATGCGTATGCGGCTTGCGATCGCGGCGTTGGCGTGTGTTCCGGTGTGGTCGGCGGCGGCTGCGCAGCCCAGGCATTGGGTGTACTTCGAGGACAAGGGGTACGCGACAGAGGTTGCCGAGCGAGCGGCGATCGAAGGGTTGGCGGCGGCGGCGGATCCGGCGCAGGTTCAGCGGCGCGAACGCCGACGGTCGTTGGCCGGATTGTTCGATGCTCGCGATCTGCCGGTCTCGTCGGATTACGTCGGGCAGTTGGAGGGGCTCGGGCTGCGCGTCCATCAGAGAAGCCGGTGGCTCAACGCGGTGAGCGTTGAAGCGACCCCTGAGCAACTGAGGGCGGCGGCGGGGCTCGCCTGCGTGGCGCGGGTCGAGCCGGTGCGGGGTGGTCGTCGGGCGAGCGTGGTGGGCGATGCGAACGAGTTGCTTTCGGGCGCGGGCACGCGTGATGACTATGGGTGGTCGTCGGAGCAGTTGCATCAGATTTCGCTGCCGTCGGTGCACGCGCGGGGTGCCACGGGGCAGGGCGTGGTGGTGGCGGTGCTCGATACGGGGTTTGTGACAACGCACCGGGCGTTCAACAACCCGGCGTTGCCCTTGCGGGTGCGCGCGTCGTGGGACTTTGTAGACAACGACGCGGTGGTGAGCGTCGAGCCCGGCGATCATCCGGATCAGCATCGCCACGGAACGTGGATCCTGGGGACGCTGGCGGCATACTGGCCCGGGACGCTCGTGGGCGGGGCGTACGGGGCGGAGTACATCCTGTGCAAGACGGAGGATTACGCGAGCGAGACGCCCGTGGAGGAGGACAACTACGTCGCGGGGCTTGAGTGGGCCGAATCGCTGGGCGCGGACGTGGCGACGAGCAGCCTGGGATACATCGACTGGTACACGCAGGCGGATCTGGACGGTCTGACGGCGGTGACGACGATCGCGGTCAACGCGGCGACGCAGAACGGGATGTTCTGTGTGACGGCGGCGGGCAACGAGGGCAACGACGCAAACCCGGCGACGAGCCGGCTGATCGCGCCCGCCGACGCGTTTGATGTGATCACGTGCGGCGCGGTGGATTCAACGGGAGTGATCACCTGGTTTTCGTCCGACGGGCCAACCGCGGACGGACGCGTGAAGCCGGAACTGCTGGCACGCGGGCTTGCAACGCGGACCGTGTCGAGCAGCGACAACGCCAGCATCGCGGAGTTGAGCGGGACGAGCCTGAGCACGCCTCTGGTCGCGGCGGCCGTGGCGTGCCTGGTTCAGGAGCGCCCCTGCCGTGCGGTTGGTGATCTGCGTGCGGCTTTGTTCGCGTCGGCGTCGCGCGGGGGCGTGGCGGACCCGTTGGGCGTTCTTGGCTTTGGGATCGTGAACGCGGCGGCGTCGGGCTCGCCGGCGTGCCCGGCCGACTTCAACGGCGACGGGTTTTCGGACTTCTTTGACTTTGACGCCTTCGTCGTCTGCTTCGAGGGCGAGGGTTGCCCCGCGTGCGCGACGGCGGACATGGATGGGGACGGGTTTGTTGATTTCTTTGATTTCGACGCCTTTGTCGCGATCTTCGAGCAGGGCTGTTAGGGGGCTGTGCACCATCGTCGGAGTGAAGTTTGTTGAGCGTGGTGCCGTGCGGACTTGATTCGGTGAGGTCGCTCGAAGACGATTGAGGGACAACCACGCACGGTTGTGAAGGACAGGGAGAATCGTGATGATGCGTTGGACGACTGTGTCGGCGTTGGCCGCGTTTTCTGTCGTGGGCGCGGGGCTTGCGGCTCCGGTGTCGTGGACGGGCCTGGGCGACGGCGTGAGCTGGTCCGACCCGGCGAACTGGTCGACCAACAGCCTGCCCGGGCCGGCGGACGATGTGACGATCAACGTCGGCGCTGATCCGCTCATTCAGATCGCCGGGGTGAGCCCGGTGATCAACTCGCTGACGAGCGCGGAGCAGCTTCGCATCAACTCGAACGCGACGGTCACGGTGGGCACGGCGACCTGCACGGCGCCTGTGTTCATCGCGGGCGGCACCATCCAGGGCGGCACGTGGACCTTCAGCGGCGGGGCCAACCTGCGCGTGGTGACGAACATCGAAGGTCGGCTCAACAACCCGAGCATCACCGGCGACATCATCTACGTCGACACCGGTTCGCGCCTGCGAGCGCTCTCGGGAACGACGTACTCCGCGATGCGATTCCGGGGTTCAAGCCAGAGCGTCGCGTTCGAGCCCGGCACCGTGATTAACGCGCCGATCGTGGGCGACCAGGGCTTCGTGAACGCGTACGTCGAGACGTTCGCCAATGGCACGCTCACTGTGGGTCCCTCGGGCGTTGTGGGAACGCTTCCGGGCGCGTCGGGAACCGTGACGCTCGGTGCGCAGTGGTGGTACTCCGCGACGACCGCGCTGACGATCAACGGTCGGTTCACGCACGCGGCGAACGGGCAGGCGACGATCAATCCTTCGTCGCTGACGATCTCCGCCAGCGGCCTGGTGGAAAACATCGGCACGGGAAGCATCAACGTCGGCGTCCGCGGCAATCCCGCCACATGGTCGAACCTGGGGACGATCCGTGCGTCCTCGGGGCAGATTTTCTTGCTCAACGGCTTCACGAACCAGAATCTGGTCGAGGTGGTCGGCACGGGACGGGTCACGCTGTCGGCCGCATGGAGCAACGCGGGCACGCTCGCGCTCAGCGGGTCCGGGCGCCTCGACCTGGGCGGAACGTTTTCCACAGCGTCCATCGGGACGATCGCCCGCGGCGGTGGTGGCACCGAAGGCGTGATCGCGATCACCGGCGCGTGGGACAACTCCAACGCCACGTACGCATTGAACGCCTCGACGGGGTCCTTCCTGCTCGAAGGCTCCATTACCGGCGGGACGATCACGTCCGCGAACGGCGCGGTCCTGAGGGGCGGCAATGCGTCGTCGAACCAACTCACCAACGTGAACTATGGCGGCGAGTTGCGGCTTGATGTGAACAACGCCAGGATCATCGTGCGGTCCGGGACGACCCTTGGCGGCGTCCGAGTCAGCGCGACCAGCGCCGGCCTGACGATGGAACCCGGTGCCGTCATCAACTTTCCCATTACGATCGATGCCAATTCGAGCCTTGGTACATTCGGCATCGATGTGCGATCGGCCGGAACGCTGACGTGGGGCTCGGGCGCTTCACTGTCGTCCGTGGGCACATGGACAGGGTCTGTGACGATCGGGCGGTCGTGGTGGGGTGTGGCAGCGACGCAGTTCATCAACGCGGGGACTATTTCTTTGTCCGGCGCGAGTCGGACGCTCGGCATCGGGGGCGAGGCGTTCACCAATCAGGCGGGCGCCACGGTCAGCGTTGCCTCGGGCACGACGCTCGGGGTGGACGTGACCGGCACGGACACCAACGCATGGACGAACGCCGGGATGATCTCGGCGACGAACACGACGCTGACATTCAGTGACCAGTGGTCGGTTGTGCCGGGCGGCACGGTCTCCATCACGGACAGCATCGCGAGCCTTGAGGGCCGATTCGCGACGCCGTCGCTGCTGCGGTTTGTGCGCAGCGGGGGCACGGTGCGGATCGTCGGTCGGCTCGACAACACCGGACAGGCGACCACGCTCAACGCCGCCACGGGGTCGTGGAGGCTCGATGGTGGCACGATCGTGGGCGGGACCATGGCGTGGGAGGGGGGCAGCCGCCTCATCCCGACCAATGTGTCTGGCCGGCTTGAGGCTGTCGGGCTTCTGAGCGAGTTGGTTCTTGAAGAGGGCAGCGCGAGGGTCCGATTCAGCAGTGATACGACCGCGGTCGGCGTGCGCATGACCGGTTTCAGCAACGGGCTGCTCATCGACAACAACGGCGTGATCGACTATCCCGTGGTCTCCGATTCGAGTTCCGCCACGTCTCACTCGGTTGAATCGGCAACGAGCAACGCAACCCTCACCATCGGGCCGGGCGGCTCGATTTCGAGCACCCCGAGCTCCCGCGCGACGCTCTACGTGGGCGAGCAGTTCTGGGGCGCAACCTCCGCCGTCCTGAACAACCAGGGAACGATTTCCTCGCAAGCAACCGGACGCGAGCTGCGTGTGCGCCCGACCTTGCTCAACAGCACCGGCACGATCCGCGGCCGCGGGGGCGTGGCCGTCAACGTGAGCGGGCTGAGCGGTAACGTGGGCGGATTCGAGGTGCAGGACGCCGGCACCAGCATGCTGCTCGACGGGAACTACAGCCTTACAGGCACGCTGTCCGTCACGCCCGGGACTTCCGTGACGCTCCGTGGGACATGGTCCAACGGCGGCTCCATCGCGATCAACAGCGGCACGCTCGTGCTCGACGGCACCTTCTCGCTCTCGACACTCGGCTCGTTCAGCAATGCCAACGGCATCGTGTCGATCATCGGAACGCTCAATAACGCGTCGGGACTGACGCTCAACGCAGCCACCGGGTCTTGGTCGGTCAATGGCGGAACGATTACCGGGGGCACGATCTCGCAGACTCAGGGAAGCCGACTGCTCTTTGGGAGCAACACAGACAGCACGCTCAACGGCGTGACGTTCGACTCGACCCTGCGGATCTCGAGCACCAACGCTCGCGTGCGGGCTTTGGGGACAACGGCGCCGGCGTACTCGATCGAGTCATCGGGTGCATCGATCGGGTTCGAGCCCGGTCGCGTGCTGAACCAGACGGTGACCGTGAACTCTGTCGGCACGGCGGCTCTGGAGACCGTCGGATCGGGCTCGCTGACAATCGGTCCTTCCGGCCGGGTCGAGGTGCTCTCGGGTTCGTTTACTCTCGGTTCGTTCTGGTACTCGGGAACGCGGTCTCTGCTCATCCAGGGAACGATCGAGAACGCGGCAGGTGCCGTTACCCTCAACCCAACCGTTCTGACGAACTACGACGCTGCGACGCAGACGCTGACCGGCGGTACGTATCGCCTGCTCAACGGGTCGATCATGTCGTTCCCAGCCCCGATCGCGAGGTTCAACGCCACACTCGTTGCTGACGGGATCAATGGGCTTCCCAGTCAGCTCTTTGGGATGAGTGAGAACCTGGGGACGATCACGCTCACCGGAGGGAAGGTTGCGGCGATTCTCAACGCTCAGGGTCAGCCCACCACGTTCACCAACCGCGGGCGGATCAACATCGGACCCGGCTCATCGCTGCGTGTGGGAACCTCGGGGCGCTCGGCGAATTTCGTTCAGGATGCCGCGGGGACCGTTCGGTTCGATCTCGCGGGCACGACGACCTCGACCTACGGGCTTCTGCGCGTCTTCGGGACCGCGACGCTCGGGGGCGAGATCGAGGCGGCGTACGTCAACGGCTTCCAGCGAGCCTGCGGGCAGTTGTTCCAGGTTGTGGATGCGAACAGCCGCGTCGGGCAGTTTGACACGCGCGACCTGCCGCCCAACGACGACTCGACGATCTTCTTGCTGTTCTACGGCGGAGCGGACGTCCGGCTGACCGTCTCCGCGCGGGCCGACTTCAACGAGGACGGCTTCCTCGACTTCTTCGACTTCGCGGACTTCGTGGACTGCTTCGAGACGGGCGTCTGCCCCCCGGGCGTGACGGCCGACTTCGACGGCGACGGATTCGTCGACTTCTTCGACTTCAGCGAGTTCGTCTTCCGGTTCGAGGCCGGGTGCGATTGAGTTATTCGTCGAGGAGCGTCTCGCCGACGCGCGCGTAGGCGTTGTTCTCGCCGTTCTTGCGGGCGACGTAGATGCGGTTCTGGACCATGACGCGTCCGAGGGCATCGCCGCCGGCCATGCTGACGTAGGCGGGGCCGTCGGGGTTGTACTGCGCGGTGGTCGTGTTCGACGAGGCGCACCCGCCGAGGACGAGCCCGGCCGCCGCGATGATGCCAACCTTCATAGAGCGCTTCATGCCTGATCCTCCATCTCGCCGGGCGGTCGCCTCGGTCTTCAGGAAGATCGGATGGCGAGGCCGCGGGCAGGGCTCTTCCGACTCCGTTGGTCGATGCGGGGCGTCCGTGTGCATGGTCTGGGCTGGTTTGGCGGGCCCGAGAACCTCACCGGCTCTGGTATGCTGCGGGCCGCAGGGAGGTGAATCGTGCTCAACGCGGATCGCGAGGCTCTCGCGATGGAGCTTTCATCGCTCGCGGAACGCCTGAAGGGCGGCGGCCCGGCCACGGATGAGGTTTCGCGCGGGCTGGAGTCGGTTCTGACTCGGCTTGGGGCTCGGCCGGGCTCATCGGATGACTCCGAACGTGCACGCCGTGATGAGGCTTTCGGACTTGTGACGCGGTTCGCCTGTGCCGTGGACGACCTTGTATGGAGTGCCTGGTCCGACGCCATTGCGCCCGGCTCGCACTTGGTCCGGAGAGCTCGCCTCGCGGCGTCGCTCGATGGATACCTCCGGGGCCAGCCCGGGATGACCCACGAGATGCTGGAGGCCGACCTTGCGGCACTGCGCCTTGTCACAGCGGCGATGATCGCGGCGATCGGGCGGGGCGGCCGAGGATTCGCGCACCAACTCTCGCAGCGGCTTTCCCCCGAGGCCATTCGGGCCTCTGTGCCGACGGGACTCTTTGGTCATCAGGCGAGGTGCTGGGCGCACTACATGTCGTTGGCGGGCGGACTGACTCCCGACGCGCTCGTTGAGGAATTGATGCGAGCGGTCCGCGAATCGGCGCGGCAGTTGGCCGAGGGACGAGCATCCGAGCCGCCCGAGCACCGGGACTGATGCCATGACACTACCCGAATGCGTCGAACCGTTCTTCCTGACGTTGTGCCGCGCACGACGTCTCGCGAGAGCGGGCGTCTCCCAAACCCATCCGGCGGCGATCGATCAGATGCACGCGGCGATCGACCGCGCGTTGTTGGATGCCGAGCGGCATGGGAGAAGGGAAGCTTTCGAACGCTTGCGCCCCGTGCTTTGGGCGTTTGCGGATGTCGCCGCCCACGACGCGAGGCTGAGCACCGGGGATCGTTCCGAGCCGATCGCGCGTTCGGATGGAGCATCGGATGGCGGCGGGCTCGTCGGCGTGTCGGCGATGCTCGCCGAGGTGCTCCGATCGGGCGTTGCCGACGCAGAAGTGTTGGACGTCTGTCGAACGCTGCATGCGTTGGGGCAGCCTTCGGACGAAGCGGCGAGACGTTCGTGGCGGTCGTTGGGCGAGCTGCTTCGGGAAGCCGGCTCAACGACTCCGATCGATCACCGCCTGATCACGCCGCTCGCCTACGAGCACACCGACACACGAGATCTCTCGCAGCCCGCTCTTCGGCGGATGGTGCCGATGCTCGCGGGGGTTCTGGGCATGCTGGCGGTTCTCGCTCTCGCCGCATTGGCGATGCGGCATCAGGCCACGAAGGAACTGGAAGCGACGCTCGACGCGATCGTCGGCGATACGGGGCGATGATGACGCGATGGTTCGAGCCCAATCTGTCGCTGATCCTCGCCGAGCAGGCCGGTATCGGTTCCTTCGCGAGAGCGATTCAGGATGCCACCCCGCTTCTTCCGTGGATCGCGGCGGCGTTGGCGGCGGGCGTGGTGATGGTTGTTGCGACGCGATGGGCCCACTCGGGCATGGACCGGCTCCGGGAAGCACCGTTCGTGGCGGCTTTGTTGGACACGATGGGCTTTACGCCGGGTACCACCGGCGACCCGGCTGCGCGGGCCAGGCTCGACGACCTCCGCCGTCGATTCTCAGAGGGCGTTGACACGTTCCGCCGCGCGGGCAAGGACATCAGCTCGCTGCCATGGTACTTGCTCGTCGGCCCGCCGGGCGCCGGAAAGACCGAGGCGATCCGCCGTTCCAAGCTCTCATTCCCGCCCGGCCTGCACGACTACTACCAGGGAGCGGGCGGCACGCTCAACATGCACTGGTGGTTCACGAACCATGCCGTGGTGCTCGACACCGCGGGGCGTGTCTTCATGGAGCAGCCCGTCGCCCGGACTCGCTCCGAGTGGCGATCGTTCCTTGCACTGCTCAGGCGGCATCGCCCCAGCACGCCGATCAACGGCGTCGTTCTCGTGCTCGGCGTCGACATGCTGCTCGCCGGTCGCGACGAGGAGATCGAGGCCAACGCAAACCAGATCGCTCGCCAGATCCAGACCATCGGCAGCGAGTTGGGCGTACGCGTGCCGGCGTATCTGTTGGTGACCAAGTGCGATCTGATCCCAGGGTTCGCAACCTCCTTCGACAACCTCGATGATGCGGACCAGCAGCAGATGCTTGGCTGGTCTTGCCCACATCCCATCGACGAGCCCTTCCGCGGCGACCTGATGGACCAGATCATGCGAGAGATTCGCGTGTGCATCGAACGTCGCCGGCTCGCCACGCTCGCAGGTTCGGGAGATGCCACGCCGCGGCCGCCGTCCGAGCACGCCGCCGACGAGATCTACACACTTCCCGCCGCGATCGCACAGCTCGCCGCCCCGCTCAGGCGATCTCTGGAGATCATCTTTCAGCACGGCCCCTGGAGCCCACGCCCGCCCATGCTCCGCGGTGTCTACCTCACCAGCTCCATGCGAAAGGGACAGACGCTTGACCGCGAGCTCGCTCTCGCCCTGGGAGCGCCGATCGGCCAGATTCCAGGCGGGAAAGTCTGGGCGAGCGAGCGGTCGCTGTTCCTTCGCGACGTCTTCGAACGCAAGATCTTCGCCGAGCGCGGGCTCGTCACCAGTGCGGCCGAATCCCCTCGCCGAGAGACGATCCGTCGGCGAGGGCTGCTCGCACTCGCGGCGGCGGTGTCGATCGCGGCGTTGGGTGGTGCAACATTCCTCAGCGCCCGCCATCGCCACGCCCTGAGCCAGCCCGCCGCGTTCTGGAGCGACGTGCGAGAAAACATGCTCAGCGGACGTGCGGCCTTGATCACCGGCTTTGCGAATCCCGTCTTTGCCGGAGAGGAACGCGACGCCAGGGTGCTCGGCCGGACCCTCTCCCGGGCGGAGCTCTTTGCGCTTGTGCGTGAGCACGCTGCGCCGCCACATGTGCCCGACGCACTGCGGGCGAGAATTGCACATGCCGCCGACGCTTACACCATCAGCTCGCTGCTCAAGCCACTCATTGAGCGAGCTGTCGCTCGCTTCGCCTCGGAGGCCGCGCCGTCGCCCAAGGCGACTCGTGCGCTGGCGCAGTTGCTCGCCCTGGACGTCCGAGGCTCGGGCCTTGTGCCGGAGGATGGGCCGCCCACCGATCTGGCCTGTGTCTTCGAAGTGCTTTTCGAAGGCCATCCCGATGCGCCGACTCGCGAACAGTTCGCACGGCTCGTTTCCGCCGCGGAGCAGGTCCGTCCCGAGGCCCTCGCCGCTGCAGGCATCCTCGCGACGGACGCGTCGCGAGCCCAGCTTGAATCTGCGATCGATCATCACGCAGCATCATGGCAAGGCCGGCTCCAGCCCGATCATGCGCTCCACGGCCGCTCGATCGTCGCCATCGAGCGAGTCCGACAGGTGTCGGAGCGGCATGCGCAGTTGCGTCGCCGCCTCGATGCGATCGTGTCCGCTGACGCCTTTGCGTCATCGGCCCCGCGATACGCCGAAGAGGTCGCGCAGTACGACGAGCTGGTCGCGAGCTGGCCGTCGGACACGCTCGGGCTTCTTCGTGAGTCGATCGCCAGCCCGCCCGACGTGCGTGCGATTGGTGAGGCGTCTCGCCAGAGCCTAGCGGCTGAGCACCGCGTCCTCCGCGGGGCGCTTCCCACCGCGCCGGGCCAGTACGCATCGATGGCGGACACCTTGCGAGAAGCCCTCGCCGATGCGACCGACTCCATCGAAACGCGCATCAACGAGTCGATCCGTTCCCTCGCGGACCCGACCTTGCGAGCTTTCGCGGATCGACCACGCGGCTCCGCCGCCCCGAGCCTCGC
>DDSG01000095.1:24704-51052 GCA_002343325.1 Phycisphaerales bacterium UBA2396
GACCCCCGAGCCTCGCGCACGCGAGGCTCGCCGCTCACCTCGCGACCGCCGACGCCGTGCGAGACACCCTGGTCGCGATCGACGCTCCTGATCCCGCCTTGTGGCGAGCCGCTCCCGGCCGCTACGCCGCCCTTGATCAACGTTGGTCCCAGGCCGCGGATTTGTGGATCGAGGAGGTGACCGCCTCGGATGCTGCTCCGGGCTCTATTGGCGTTGTGGAGCGGGTCCGCCAGTGCGCGATCGCCTCCGCGGCGAACGCCGATCTCGCTCGGCTTCGGTCCCAGATCGATGGAGCGGGCGGGATCGACGTGCTCTTATCTCTCTGGAAGAGCGACGCCGCAGCCCCGGCAATCCCCTTCGAATCCCGCGAGGAGTTGGCACTGTCCTCCTCGGCCCGGGCGGCGCTGGTGGTTCTTTCTCGGCTCGAGCCCGCCCGTCGTCCCTCCGATCTGCTCGCCTGGGCGAGAGATGCCGCCGAGTCGATCACGAACGGTTCACCTTGCTTTGAGCAGGAAGTTCCGCCATGGCGCGACTGGGAGCAGTTCCGTCAGAGCTGGGCGCGCCTGCGAGTCGTGCCCTCTGCAGTCAATGTGATGCTCGCGCAGCGTCTGACCACGCGCGCCGAGGAGGCCGAGCTGCTCGCTCGTGTGCTCGATGACCCGTGGCTCAGCGCGTGGGCGGCCGAGTGCCGTGAGCGTGCCGCCGTTGCCCGGGCGGCCGCGGAGCCCGGCTCCACGGGTGCGATTCTGCTCACGACCTTTACGGACCGACTCGCGCAGCTCGCGTCCCTGCCCGCCGAGGAAGCCCGCAGGCAGATGCTTGACTGGGCCGCCGTACACACCTTCGACGCCGAGTATGCCGCACCCTTCGATCCAAGTGTTCCCGACTACTGGCGCTCTCTGGCAAGGTCGTGTCTTGGTGCGCTCGCGGACGGCTCGACAGCACCGGGCCCCGACGTGACCGCGCTCAGAGCCTCGCTCGGCCCCCCCTTGCTTCCCTCGGGCGTGCGCGTCGATCGAGCCTCTCTCCCCGAGATCAAGGCCCGCATCGAGCGTCTCGCTCTTCCCGATGCGGGCGCGTCAACGCGTGTCGCCCCGCTCGCCGGGCCGCTCGCTCGTCTTGCGGCGAACACCCCGCTCGGCGACCAGGCATGGATGCTCGATGATGCCCGCGCCGTCGCCGTTGCTCTGAGCCGATCTCCCTTCGCCACGATCGAACCGATCGCGGTCAGGGAAGGGCCGATGTCGGTCAGGGTGCGTGTGTCGCCCCCCGTGATCACCGATCACACCGCTCGGCCTCGCATCGAACTGACCGACGCGGGTGTCGTCATCGATCGTCTCGAACTTCCGCCGATCTTCGAACTGATCGGTGGTCGTCGAGCGCTGTCTCACGCGCCAAATGCCGGCTTCGCGAGGTCCTTCACGCTCGCAGCCCGCTTGCCCACTGATGGCCGCACGGTGCTTCTCCGAGTGGTGCTGTCCGACGATTGGCCGCTCCGCGGAGGTGCTCCGTGATCCCCGAATGGCTGCGTCACATCGTTCCTCGCACCGACCGCCAGCCCAACGCCAGCGGGCCCTGCATCGTTGCCTTTGGCAAGCACCCGGCGTGGGACGATCATCTCGCCGAAGAGGGGCATTGGACACCCGGCCTGCGCGATCTCAAGGACTGGCTCTATGTTCGCGGCATCGCGGGGTGCATCGATCGTGGGCTCTGGGATCCGCACACGCTCGGCGTCTCGCCCACACCGTTCAACCACATTCTCGTCTGGCAGAGAACTGCCGACTCCATCGCCGCCATCGTCTGGGCGAGCGCCGACGCCAAAGGGCGAAATCGTTATCCCATGGTCGTGGCCGCCTCCGTTCCTCGATACGCCGTGCAGGATCGGGAAGCTGCTCAATGCCCGCATGCACACGAGGACATGCTCGACGCAGCGCTCCGGCATCTGGCGGGGCTGCGAGAGAGCTGCCTTGGGCTTGGCGAGCCCCCAGCCGTGATGCTCGCCGTGCGGAACGCCTCTCTGGAACTCGCAAGCCGGCTCGCCCAATCACCTCGCAAAGCCCTCCCGGTTGTGCAGCGCTCGATCGAGTCGATCAGGCTTTCGCAGATTGCGCAAGGGCTCCCACCGCACAGTCACGACACGCTCCGCGCCATCGCCATCCACGCGGCCCGCGGACTTTCACGCCTCTCTCAGGTGGAAGGCCTGCCGGAATCCCACTCCGCCTTCCATCTTCGCGTCCCCCTCTTGAGTCACGCCGCTCTCGGTGAAAGTGGACGAGCATGGGTGTCGGTCCTGGGCGGCCTGCTGGCCGACGTCGATCCGCAAGGGGACAGACTCTCTATCGAGGCACCGGACGAAGGGGTGGTCGATCTGGTCTTTGGCTCCCCTCGCCCCGAGCACGCCGCTCTGCTCGGCATGCCCCGGCTCGTCGAGCCCACGGCGGACACGATTCCCGTGGGCGAGGTCGACGAACAGACCCAGCTCGCGGTGCGCGGACTCCTTCAACAGACCCGCCCGGCTTGACAACCCCCTTCCGCGACCGATAGCCTGCACCCCACCCCCGGCCCACGGGGGCGTGGCGGCATGCTGTTTTTTCGTGTGCTGAACACAGTTCGTTCGTTCATTTCCCCCAGACTTGTGCCGCACCGGGATCGCGTGATGCGGCTTAAGTCAAGCGCAGCCAAGGACTTGCAGATGATCAAGACCAGGCCCTTCGCCCCTCGGACCCACGGCCTCTCCCGCGCCGCGTGGCTCGTCGCCCTCGGCGGCATGGCCCTCGCATGCTCCCCAGCCTTCGCGCTGAATGAGGCTCCGGCACAGCCCGTCAACCCCGGGTACCCCGCTCCCGACCCCGCAAAGGACGGCGACGGCACCTACCCCGTGTCCCGCTTCCTCCTTGAATACGAGTACAACAACCCCGACCACCCCGACCTCAAAGAGCTCTTCGCCCTGCCGGTTTCGGTCGGCGTCCTCTCCGACGGCGGGTTCACCTACCCGCGCGAGGGCGTGCCCACCGCCATCATCCGCGTCGGTGACTTCTTCGGGGACACCGGGCAGAACTTCTACCCCGGCGCCATCAAGGCGGTCAACGAAGCCATCGCCAAGGAACTCGTCGAAGGCCGCAAGCTCATCGGCGTGACGGTGATCTTCCATCCCGACGACATCGACTGGGAGACCGGCGCGGACCGTCGCGACGGACGCAAGGGTCTGCGGCTGAAGGTCTTCACCGCCGCCATCACCGACCAGAAGGCCAAGAACATGAGCGCGGGGGCCGATCCCGAGGACGAAGAGTCCCTCGATCGCCTCGACCGCATTCGCATCAGGTCCCCCCTCAATGTGGGAAACTTGGTGCGTCGTGACGTGCTGGACGACTACGTGTTGCGGCTGAACCGGCACCCGGGCCGTCGGGTGAACGTCGCGGTGGTGCCGAACGCTGACCAACCCGGCCAGGTCGAAGTTCAGTACCTTGTTTCGGAGGTCAAGCCGTGGTCGTTGTACGCCCAGATCGCGAACATCGGCACGAAGACGACGGGCGACTGGCGTGAGCGTCTGGGATTTGTCCACACGCAGCTCACCAACAGCGACGACGTCCTGCGGGTTGATTTCCTGACGACCGAGTTCAGCGCAAACAACGCGCTGTTCGCCTCTTACGAGCGCCCGCTCTCGGACAACCTGTCTGGTCGCGTCTTCGGGAGCTGGTCGGAGTTTTCGGCCGACGCGGTGGGTATCGCTGGCGAGGAGTTCAAGGGACAGAACTGGTCGCTCGGCGGCGAAGTTTCTTTCGGTCTGTACCAGTCCGGGCCGCTCTTCCTGGACGGCGTGGTGGGCGGGCGGTTCGACCATGTGATGGTCGATAACACGTTTATCGCGCAGAAGGGCGAGGAAGACTTCTTCCTTCCGTACGCGGGAGTCCGATTCGATCGCTCCACGGAAGCCATGAGCACCACCGGATCCATCCTTGTGGAGACGAGCCTTGCCGGCGCGACCAGCGTCAGCGAGGACGAATTGACCAAGTTGGGGCGCATCTTCCCGGACAAGGACTGGACGGTTCTGAAGTACGAAGTGCAGCACTCGATGTATCTCGAGCCGCTGATGATGCCCAAGGCCTTCGTCGACCGCGACGCGTACGTGCGTGGGGCGACGCTGGCCCACGAGCTGTTCTTCTCGCTGCGTGGTCAGGAGGCGTTTGGCAAGCGTCTTGTTCCCACGTTCGAGGGTGTTGCGGGTGGCATGTACTCGGTTCGCGGCTATCCGGAGTCGGTGGCCGCCGGCGATACGACGATCGTGGGTACGGTGGAATATCGATTCCACCTGCCGCGGGTGCTGCTGACGACCGATTCGGACGGGCGTCCGACGTACATGGACCCGTCGCAGACGACGGTGTTCGGCAAGCCGTTCCGTGTGGGCCCGGCCCAGGCGTTCGACCGGACGGACTGGGACGTGATCTTCAAGGGCTTCCTGGACGTTGGTCGGGCGAACCAGTCGGATCGTCAGGTGTTCGAGCGTGACCACACGCTGGTGGGCGCGGGCGTCGGTCTTGAGTTCCAGTTCCTGCAGAACGTGAACCTGCGGCTGGACTGGGGCTTTGCGTTGCAGGATGTTCGAGGAACGGAGGCGGTGGACGCGGGCGACAGCCGTGTTCACTTGTCGGCCACGTTCCTGTATTGATGGATGGAGCGGGAGGCGTTGCCGAACCGGAGAACACCGGCGGCGAATCGGAAGAGTGGGCCGCCCGAGGGGCCCGGACAGACCAGTGCTGCCGACCGCGTCGAAATCGGACGTCGGCAGAAAAGGGGACAGGCATGAAGCGCAACAGCACGAACGGCACGAACCTTGGTCGGGCGATGGCCCGGGTGATTTCCGGGACCAGGACCCTGGCCTCGGCGGCGGGGTTGGCCAAGGGCATGAGCCGGACGACGGGCGCGGCGGTTCTTGCGGCGGCGATGGCCGCGGCGATGTCGACCGCGGTGATCGCGGGCCCCGAGGATTACCAGGTTGTCGTCGGCAACGTGACCTTCACGCGCCAGGGCAACATGTGGATCATCACGGCCTCGGACGGCGCGATCATCAACTACGCCTCGTTCGACATCCTGCCCTTTGAGACGGTGCAGTTCATCCAGCCCTCGAACCTCTCGACGGTGCTCAACCGGATCAACAGTGCGGCCCCGACGCGGATCGACGGGACCCTGCTCGCCAACGGAAACGTTTACTTCGTGAACCCCGCGGGCGTGATCTTCGGGAACAACGCGGTGGTCAATGTCGGTGGGCTGTTCGCGGCGGCGGGCAACATCTCCAACGAGGACTTCCTCGCGGGTCGCAACAACTTCACGAACCTGCAGGGCGTCGTCCGCAACGAGGGCTCGATCCGCGCCGACCTGGTCGCGATGGTCGGCAAGCAGGTTCAGAACTACGGCACGATCGTGTCGCCCAACGGCACGGTCGTGATGGCGGCGGGCGAAGAGGTCTTCGTCGGCAAGGAAGGCTCGCAGGTCTTCACGCGGATCCAGGGCCCGGCGGGCGGTGATGCGCAGAACGCCTCTGTCGAGAACAGCGGGACGATCGACGCGGGCCGCGGGCGGATCCTGATGGCCGCGGGCGACACGGCGGGCATGGCGATCTTCAACGCCGGGCGGATGCGTGCCCGGCAGGTCGATGTGGAAGGCCGCGGGACCGGCGAGGTGCGGATCGCCGGCGAGATCGACGCGACGAACGACAACGGTACGGGCGGACGGGTCCACATTACGGGCGAGCGCGTCGGCGTCTTTGGCGCGACGATCGACGCCTCGGGCTCGCACGGCGGCGGAGAGATCGCCATCGGCGGCGGGCCGGGCGGGGAAGGGACCGAACGCCGGGCTGATTATGTCTACGTCGATCAGCACTCGACCATCAGCGCCGACGCGACGACGGTGGGCAACGGCGGGCAGATCACCTTCTGGGGCACGCAGGCGGCCCGCGTGGGCGGGCAGATCTTCGCCCGCGGCGGTGTGCAGGGCGGCGACGGCGGCTTCATCGAAACCTCGGGCGGGTATATCTCGCTGGGCAACGTTCCCAACATGGGCGCACGGCACGCCAGCGGCCGCGGCGGCCTGTGGATGATCGACCCGTACAACATTCGGATCGTCGCCGGCGGCGCGACGGGCGATTTCGGCGACGCCAACAACCCTTACGACAACCCGGGCGTCAACGATTCGCAGCTTGGCGTCAACGCGATCATCACCGCGCTGGGCCTGGGCGACGTGGTCATCCAGACGGGCAACCTGGCCGACGGCGGGCTGCAGCCCGGCAATATCACCTTCGAGACGTCGCTTTCCTACTCCGGCGCGGCCCGGACGTTGACGCTCAACGCCCACAACGACATCACGTTCTCACCCGGCGTCACGGTGACGGGCTCGGGCGGCGGGCTCAGCCTCGTGCTCAACGCAGACCTGGACAACAACGGGTCGGGCAACGTCGACATCGGCAACGCGAGCTTCCTGCTGGGCAACGGCTCGTTCTCCGTCACGTCCAACGTCGAGAACTTCACGTCCTCCGCGGGTGGCGTGATCCTCGCGAACGGCAACATGTCGCTGGCGAACACGGGAACGACCACGCTCGCCTCGCTCGTCGTGCTGTCGGGCGGATCCCTCTCCATCGCCGGAACGGACGTCACCATCAGCGGTGATGTCTCGACCTCGGGCGGTTCGATCGGCATCAACAACTCGGGCACGTCGACGATCTCCGGGTCGCTCGCGACGGGCGCGGGCAACATCACGATCGCGTCGGCGGGGGGAATCACGACCTCCGGCTCGCTTTCCGGCAACACGCTGAGCCTTTCTTCGGCGGCGGACGTCACGATCGGTCGGAACGTGACGGCGACGGGCACGCTCTCGATCACCGCGGGTTCCGATGGAACGGGCGATCTGACGATCGGAACGTCGCAGACGGTCACGCTGTCCGGGCTGAACGTCGCGCTGCTGGCGGGCGTGGGCGGCGGCGGCAACATCACCTTCTCGCAGGCGACAAACTTCGCGGGCGGTCCGGTCACCATGTCGGCGGGAACGGGAACGATCGCGGTCAACGCGGCGGTTTCCTTCGGGGCCAACAACGCTTCGTTCATCGCTGACGAGATTGATCTTGCGGCGAACGTCTCGGGCACGGGCACGCTCACGCTCCGCACGGCGACCAACGCCAACAGCATCGAGCTGGGCGGGGCGGGCGGCACGGGCGCTCTTGACCTGACGGCCGCGGAGCTTGCGTTCCTGCAGGACGGCTTCTCGGGGATCACTATCGGCGCCTCGGGCATGACCGGGACGATCACCGTCGCGGGCGCCTCGGCGTTCAACGACAACCTGACGCTCCGCACGGCGGCGGGCGGCTCGACCTCCCTGGCCGCGGATCTCTCGTCCACGGGCACGGTCACCTTCAACTCCCGCGTGGACGTGGCGGCGGCGTCGATCGTCTCGGGCAGTGCCGTGACCTTCCTCAACACGGTCGACGGCGGGTCGGACCTGACCGTCACCTCGGCCGGGCTCGTCGACTTCCAGCAGGCGGTCGGCGGCTCGACGGCGCTGACCTCGCTGACGGTCAACGGAGGCGGCACGGCCCAGTTTGCGGCCAACGTCACGACGACGGGCGCACAGACGTACGCCAACGCGGTCACGCTGGCGGGCAACATCACCTTCACGGGCAACACGATCGCGTTCAACTCGACGGTCGACGCGGACGCGGCGGGCAATAACCGCGACCTGACGATCAACGACGCGGGCACGACGACCTTCGGCGGGGCTGTGGGCGCGACGCAGGCGATCAACACGCTGACCACCGACGCGGCGGGCACGACGGCGATCGCCGCGGACATCACGACCCAGGGCGACCAGACGTTCAACGACGCGGTGGTGCTCAACGCCGACACCACGCTGACCGGCGTGAACATCACGTTCGCCTCGACGGTCGACGCGGACCTGGCGGCGAACAACCGCGCTCTGACGGTCAACGCCTCGGGCGTCACGACCTTCACGGGCGCGGTGGGAGCGACGCAGGAGCTCGGGTCACTCACGACCGACGCGGCCGGCTCGACAGTCGTGACGGCGAACGTCTCGACGACGGGCAACCAGACCTTTAACGACGCGCTGACGCTCGCGGGCGATGTGACCTTCGCCTCCTCGGGCGGCGGGAACATCACGTTCGACAGCACGGTCGATTCGGACGGCACACAGCGTTCGATGACCGTGAACACCTCCGGCGATACGACGTTCAACGACATCGTCGGCGGGACGAGCGTGCTCGCGAATCTCACGACCGATGCGGGCGGCACGACGTTCATCAACGGCGGCGTGGTTCGCACGTCCAACACGCAGTCGTACGGCGACGCGGTGACCTTCGGGGCCGACACGACCCTCGCGGCCGAGGATCTTGACTTCGCGGGCAACGTCTCGGGCACCGGGTTCTCGCTCACCATCACCACGTTCGGCGGCGCGACGGGGATCGAACTGGGTGGCGCGGGTGGGACGGCGAACCTGGACCTGACGGCGGCCGAGCTGGCGCTCTTCCAGGACGGGTTCTCGATGATCACTTTCGGTGACTCGTCGTACATCGGCACGATCACGGTCGCCTCGAACCTCAGCTTCCTTGATGCGCTGACCTTCGCCGTCGACGGGGCGGGCGGCGGCCTGATCGCTCTGGCCGGGAACCTGTCGGTGACGGATGCCACCAACGCCGCGACGATCAACTTCGGCGGGCCGGTCCGGCTCGACGCGGACGTCACCGTCGCTTCGGCGGGCACGGGCGCGAACGGCGACATCACCTTCAGCGATACGGTCGAGGCGGACGCGGCGGGCAACAACCGTGCCCTCACGGTCAACACCGCCGGGACCACGACCTTCGCCTCGACGGTCGGCGCGACACAGTCGCTCGGCTCGCTCACGACCGACACGGGCGGCTCGACTGTGCTGACGGGCAACGTGACGACGTCCGGGACGCAGGCGTACGGCGACGACGTTGTACTCGCGGCCGACGTGAACCTGACGGGCAACGGGATCTCCTTCGCGGCGAACCTCGACGGCGACACGGCCGACACCCGCAGCCTCACGATCACCGATGCGGGCGCGACTTCGTTTGGCACGGGCGTGGGCGCGACCGCGAGGCTCAACAACCTCACGGTGACCGGCGGCGGCACGGTGACCATCGGCACGAACATCAGCACTGCCGGCAACCAGACGTATGACAACGCTGTGCTGATCGATGGCGACCGGACCCTCACCGGCGTCGACGTGACGTTCAACAGCACGCTCGACGCGAACACGGCCGGCGACGACCTGACCATCAACGCGTCGGGCGTGACGACGTTCCAGACGGTCGGCGGGACGACCCAACTCGGCAACCTGACGACCGACAGCGCGGGCACGGTCGTGTTCAACGGCAACGTCAGCACGCTCGGCCGCCAGCAGTACGGCGACGCGGCGACCTTCAACACCGCGGCCACGCTCACCGCCTCGGACTTCCTCTTCGGTTCGACCCTCGACACGAACGGCACGGCTCACGACCTGACGCTCAACGCGACGGGCACGCCCACCATCAACAACCCGCTCTTCCGTTTCGCCAATTCCATCGGCGCGACCAACGCCTTCGGCGACATTAACATCGGCGCTGCTCTCGGCTCGGTGGTGCCCTTCTCGACGATCATCTTCGCGACCGAGTTTGGGGCCAACGGTCTGCCTGTCGCGTCCAGCGTGAACCCCTTCCAGACCTTCTCGATCAACGGGAACAACGTCAACATCGGACAGTTCCACAAGGTCACCGCCCTGGGTTCGATCCTGATCAACGCGACGACCCAGGTCACCCTCGGGGATCTCAACGCCCTTCGCAACATCACGATCAACTCTCCGACGATCAACCTGCTCATGCGGGCGCCTTCCACCTACATCACCGCTCTGGGGACCACCGCCCAGGACCTCGGCGTTGACTGGGTTGCCGGCGGATCGATCACCACCTCCGGCGCGATCACCGAAGTCGGCGCAGGCGGAACGTTCACGATCGGTTTCGGCACGGGCGCCTTCGGCACGGTCAACGGCACCCCCGGCAAGAAGCTCTTCATCAACCTCACGTCCTTCCTCGATCTTGGCGCGGGCGGCAACGGGTCCGGCTTCGCACTCGCCCTCGACCTCTCGCCCCAGCAGACCATCTCGCAGCCTCCGATCGCCGGCCTCAACCCGAGGATCGAGATCGACGCGGTCTCGACCCCGACGCCGGTCGAGGGCGAGCTCGCCGAGTTCCTCCGGAACCTCGGCATCCCGCTGTCCGGCGAGCCGACCGTCGAGGATCAGCTCGATGCCCTGATCGGCCGCTCGCTCTACAACGACGTGGCGAACCCCAACCCCTACGCCGCCGACGACCGCTACCCCTCCGGGCCTTATCGCGTCTCGCGTGAGCGTCTGTCGCTTGAGGTCGTCCAGCCTGTGATCGACACCTACCGCGCGATCTTCATGAAGCAGGACGGACAGAACGACGACGGCTCGACGATCTGGTCCGACGATTCCGCCCGCGTGAAGAGCGATCTGGGCAAGGCCTGGAACAACTACAAGGCCGCCGCCACCAAGACGGACGGCCTGGGCTTCCGCCTCTTCCTCGAGAACGACCCGGGCAATCCTGAGTCCGCCGCCGCCCTGGACACGCTCAACGCTCTGCGGATGCTCTTCCAGCAGATCGATCAGATCGGCCTGTCCGAGTTCGAAACCCGTCGGCCCAAGTCGGTGATCATCGGCAAGGCCTTGCCCGACGAGATCGGTGCCGACGCCGCCGCCCGTGCCACGCTGATGGACGCCATCATGGGCGAGCAGCCCATCCTGCCGCCCGAAGTCGAGCCGATGGCCTTCGCCCAGTAAGCAACCTATTCGCTCAGTCCACTCATGTGCCCCCGGGGACCTCTCCCCGGGGGCATTTCTTTCCGTGCCCCGGCTTCGTATACAGTGCTCAACGATGGACTGGGCACTCGTGGCCGACAATCTCCTGAACCCGGCGATTCTCTTCTTCGCTCTGGGGCTGATCGCGGGTTTGCTCAAGTCCGACCTGGCGATTCCCGAGGCCGTCACCAAGCTGCTGTCGCTCTATCTGATGTGGGCGATCGGGATCAAGGGCGGAATCAAGCTGCGAGAAACCGGGCTGACCCCGGAAGCAATCTGGTCGCTCGCGGCGGCGATCGGGCTGGCCATCATCGTCCCGACGTACGTCTACGCCTTCCTCCGCCGCCGGATGGACGCCGATAATGCCGCCGCACTCTGCGCCACGTACGGGTCAGTCTCCGCCGTGACGTTTCTAACGGCGTGCGCGTTCCTTCAACGCAAGGGGGTCGATTTCGGCGGGCACATGGTCGCGGCTCTGGCGCTCATGGAATCCCCCGCGATCCTTCTCGCCGTGACCTTCTCGCGATCGGCCCACGCGACGGACGGCGTCAAGCTCCCCTCACTCCCGGAAAGCCTCCGCGAAGCCGCCCTCAACGGCCCGGTCGTGCTGCTCACCGGGGCCATGGCGATCGGGGCTCTGTCCGGGGCGCAGGGGCACGCGATGCTCAAGCCCCTTTACGTTGATCTCTTTCAGGGCGTGCTGACGTTCTTCCTGCTCGAGCTGGGGCTCGTCGCCGCCAGACGCTGGCGCGTCCTGAAGGTCATCGGTTGGGGCATGGTCGGCTTTGGCATCGTCGTCCCCCTGCTCAACGCCGCCTTGGCGCTCGCGATCGCCTGGGTTGCCCGGCTTTCCCCCGGCAACGCGTACCTGCTGGTCGTGCTGGCGGCGTCGGCGTCATACATCGCGGCCCCCGCGGCGATCCGCCACGCGATTCCAAGAGCCAGCCCGGGTCTCTATGTCCCCCTGGCTCTCGCGGTGACTTTCCCCTTTAACATCGTGGTCGGCCTCCCGCTCTATTGGGCTGCAGTCGCCCTGCTCTGGCAGTAGGGCGGGGCGCACCCCCCGGGACGCGTCGGGTGGGGTGTCACTACCATGTCGCCTATGGCCAAACGTCCCGCTCGTTCGAAGAACGCCGCGCCCCTTGTCGGCGTGATCATGGGCAGCAAGTCCGATTGGGAGACAATGCAGCACGCCTCGGCGACTCTGGACGAGCTCGGCGTGCCTCACGAGTGTTGCGTCGTCTCGGCGCACCGCACGCCCGATTGGCTCTTCGAGTACGCCTCCTCCGCCGAGTCACGCGGGATCGAGGTGATCATCGCCGGCGCGGGCGGGGCGGCCCATCTCCCCGGCATGGCGGCGAGCAAGTCGGTCCTGCCCGTGCTGGGCGTGCCCATCGTCTCGGCGACGCGGACAGACTCCCTCAACGGGCTCGACAGCCTGCTCTCCATCGTGCAAATGCCCGCGGGCGTTCCCGTCGGCACTCTGGCGGTCGGGAAGGCGGGGGCGGTCAACGCCGCCCTGCTCGCCGCGGCGATCCTGTCCGGCTTAAGGCCTGAACTTCGCCGGATGCTTCATCAGCGACGCGAGAAGCAGACCGCGGTCGTGATGCGTGATCGTGATCCCAGGTCGGGCCGCTAGCCTCGCTCCTTCGTCTCGGTGAGAGAATCTTCCCATGGTGATCGGCGTTCTCGGCGGCGGACAACTCGGACGGATGCTCGCTTTGGCGGGCATTCCGCTGGGGCATCGGTTCGTCTTTCTCGATCCCGCGGAGGACGCGGTCTCGGCCGATGTGGGCCGCCACGTTCGCGGGGAGTACACCGACCCCGACGCCATCGATCGGTTTCTTTCAGGTGTCGATGTCGTGACGTTCGAGTTCGAGAACATCCCTCCGGCCGCCCTCGATCTGCTGGCAGCTCGGGCGGCGGTGCCTCTTCGGCCGGGTGTTGACGCGCTGCGCACCGGGCAGGATCGCCTGTTCGAGAAGACGCTCTTCCGCGAGGTCGGGCTTGAGGTGCCAGACTTTCGTGTCGCCGAAAGTCCCGAGTCGCTGCATACGGCGGTCGCGGAGATCGGCACGCCTTGTGTCGTCAAGTCGCGTCGCATGGGGTACGACGGGAAAGGTCAGGCGGTGCTGCGTTCGCCGGCTGACGTCACACGAGCGTGGGATCAGATCCGGCCGACCGCGCCGGGCGTGATCGTCGAGGCCTTCGTGCCGTTCCGACGCGAACTGTCGGTGATCGCGGTCCGATCGGCGTCTGGACGCTTTGAGGCCTATCCGCTCGCGCAGAATCGCCACGAAGGCGGGATCCTGCGCCGTTCGATCGCTCCCGCTCCCGATGTCTCGTCCGAGTTGCAGGCGACAGCGTCCGCGCATGCCAAGGCGATCATGGAGCGTCTTGCGTACGTCGGAGTGCTCGCGATCGAGTTCTTTGATGTGGGGGGGCGGCTGCTGGGCAACGAGATGGCGCCGCGAGTGCACAACTCGGGACACTGGACCATCGAAGCCTCCGAGTGCTCGCAGTTCGAGAATCACGTCAGGGCGATCGCCGGTATGCCGCTGGGATCAACGAGTTCTCGTCCCGCGGCGATGATCAACCTGATCGGCCGCCCGATCGAGAACGCGCTGGGCGTGCTCGACATCGCGGGGGCCCACCTCCACTGGTACGGCAAAGAGCCCCGCGCGGGACGAAAGGTCGGCCATGTCACGATCGTCGGGGCGGACGCGACGGCAACCGCCGACGATCTGGCGGCGAAGCTCGGGCTCGATCGGTGACCATCGCGACGGCACGGCCGATCAGCATCCGCGGTCGTAGGACTCCACGAAGAGGTCGTAATCCATGAAGTCGATGAAACCATCGCGGTCGGTGTCGGCACGAGGATCGCCGTTCTCATAACCGATGATGAACTCATCGAAGTCGAAGAAGTCCACAAACCCGTCGAGGTTGAAGTCTGGCGGGCAAGGCTCGGGAATCGGTGTAAGCACAAAGACGTCGGCCTCGCCCGGTGTGAGCCCTTTGTTGAAGATCAGGAGTCGTCCGGTCTGGTTGTTCGCCGCCAGAGCGCTGATCCACAACTGCGCGGATGAGCCGCTGAGCGGAAGCGTGACGGCGCCGGGCGTGAGCTGGCTCGAGAGGCGCACGCGCCCGAGGGGCCTGCTGTCGAGGTCGTACGCCTCAAGGGCCGGCCCGTTGCTGTCGAGCGCGACCAGAAGCGTCGTGGCGGAATTGAACGAGCGAGGCCAGTAAGGCCAGGGTTCGAGCAGCGTGACGCCCGACGGATAGCCCGAGCCGGCGTTTCGGCGAACACCCACGCGGAACGCCGGCCCGACGCGCCCCACGGAGTTCAGCATGGTGATGGAGGACTCTGGCGTGCGCCAGAGCGTGTAGAACATCCCGCGCGACGGGACGTAGACCACGTCCTCGGTGCTCGTATTGGGCGCGATGGGCACGCCGTTGCCCATCGGACTGGTGCCAAAGGGGATCGACGCGCCCGTGGAGAGCGAGAACTGACGCAGGGTGTTGTTGCCGCCGGCGACGACGAGGTTGCCCCCGCCGCCAAGCCCGCCGAGGTCCGGATTGATCGTCAGTCCGCGCGGGTCGAGGTCATAGCCGTCGAGCGAGGGGTCGCTCCAGAGCAGCGTGCGCACGTAGGAGAGACCTGTGGGGACGCCGGTGGGTCCAAGGTCGAGCCGGACTTCGAGAACGTAGTTTCGGTAGGAGTAGGGGGGAACCATCCAGGCCGAGTTGGTGGAGACGAGGTAGCGATCGTCGCCGAGGTGTACGGCACCGGTCACGCTGTGGAGTGGAACCGTTCGGCCGGCGGTCTTCCGATCCGGAAAGGTGATCGATGAGCGGTAGTTGAACCGCTGAACCCTGTACTCCTGCTCGAAGAGACGCGCCGTGCCCAGATCGTCCGCGCGAGCGCACGATCCAGGGCTTGCGAACACCGACGCGATGACACCCGCGGCGAGGGTCCCGAGCCCTGTGCCGCTTGCGAACGCCCGGAAATGTCTCATTGCAGTCGAAGCTCCTCGTCGCCCGAGCGGGCCCCTGGAGAAACGCACGGCAAAACCACGAGTCCCCGACCCCCCCCGATGGTGCAACCGATCCATGGCCGTCAAGAACAGACAGCAGAAGCTGGTTCGGGCGCAGAATACTCGTTGCGTCCTGAAACAAAAGTGTTATCTGCCGCCGGATCGCGATTTTCTCGGAACCGCGGACAAAGGCCTCCACAATGACCGCCCGAGTTCCGGTGTCCTACGCTGCCACGGACCATCGCCCTGCTTCGGAACGTTTGTTAGGATGCTCCGAACAGTTATGGAGACTCGACCCTTGGCTCGATCATCGCTCCGTCTCGCGGCCGTGCTTGTTCTGGCGTCGGGTTCCCTGCTGAGTGTGCCATCCTGCGTGTCGTCGGGCGGGACACCGGCGGCGGACCCGCAGGTGGCGAGCGCACGCGACCGTGTCTTCCCCGCGTTGGTCAATATTCGGGTGGTCACCGTCTCGTACTTCGGAGGCCAGGAGACCAAAGGCGGCGGGACGGGGTCGGGCACGATCATCTCGCCCGACGGCTATGTGCTGACCAACGCACACGTCACGGGCGACGGGGTGAAGTACTTCTGCATCCTGGCGGACAAGCAGGAGATCTCAGCGACCATGGTGGGCGAAGACCCGCTGACCGATCTGGCGGTGCTCAAGCTGAACCTGTCGGAACTGAAGCCCGGCACGACGCTCGCCGTGGCCGGGTTCGGCGATTCCGACACGCTGGCGATCGGCGACCCCGTCCTCGCGATGGGTTCGCCCTTTTCCCTCTCGCGGTCGGTGACTCTCGGGATCGTCTCCAACACGTCTCGCGTCTTCACGTCCGGGTTCGGGTCCGAGGAGCTCGACGAGATGGAACTCGACTACGGGCAGTCCACCGGCTCGCTCACCAACTGGATCCAGCACGACGCGCTGATCAATCCGGGGAACTCCGGCGGGCCGCTCGTCAATCTGCGAGGCGAGATCATCGGGATCAACACACGGGGCGGTTCGGGCATGGGCTTTGCGAGCCCCAGCAACCTCGCGCGAAGCGTCGCCGACCAGATCATCGCCAAGGGCGAAGTGGTCCGATCGACGGTTGGGATGGCCTTTAAGGCGATCTCCAAGACCGGGCTCACCCGCGGCGTGCTCGTGAACACCGTCAACAAGGACGGCCCGGCGGCGCGCGTCGGGATCGAGCCCGGCGACGTCATTGTGGCGATCGACGGCTCGCCCCTGACAGTCCGCTTTGCTGAGGAGATCCCGCCGCTGCTGCGTCTCATCACGTCAAAGCCCGTCGGCACCGATGTTCGGTTCACGATCGACCGCAAGGGCTCGACGCTCGAACTGACGGTCAAGACCGAGAAACTTCTGCGAGAAAAGGGCGACGAGACCCTGCTCCGCACCTGGGGCATTTCCGCGATGGAGATCACCGAGGCGATCGCCAGGTCGCGTCGGCTGCCGTCGCGGGAAGGGGCGCTCGTCACGGGGGTTCGGTCCGGGTCGCCGCCGGATCTGTCCGAGCCGAAGCTGCAGTACGGGGACATCATCCGGTCGATCGACGGCCGACCTGTGCGCAGCGTCAAGGAGCTGTCGGATGTCTACCAGTCGATCATGAAGGTCGAGAAGCCCGAGGACATCCCCGAGTTCGTCCTGATCGAGGTCGACCGCAACGGGAAGAACCAGGTCACGGTGATCAAGCCCCGCCCGCCCAAGAAGGAGGATCAGCCTCAGGAGCTCCCCAAGGCGTGGCTGGCGGTCGAGACGCAGCCGGTCTTCCGAGATCTGGCGAGGAAGCTCAGCGCCGAGGCAACCCCTGGCTTCCGTGTCACGCGCGTGTATCCGAACACGCTGGCCGCGGGCTCGGACCTTCGCCCGGGCGATCTGATCGTGGCGGTGGGGGACGAGAAGATGAGCCCTCGCGGCATGCAGGACGCGGGGCAGTTGCAGCGCAAGATCCGGTCTTTCCGTCCCGACGACAAGGTCGCGATCCGCGTCATCCGCGGCGGCACGCCGGTCAATGTCGACGTCACGCTCGAGCGCACGCGGATCACCGCGTCCGAGGCGAGGACCGACGAGAACAAGGACTTTGACTTCTCCGTGCGGGAGATCACCTTCTTCGATCGCGACGAGCAGCGCTGGGACGACAGCATCCAGGGCGTGATCGTGACGAACGTGGAGCGGGTCGGGTGGGCCGGGCTCGCGGGTCTTTCGTTCGGCGACCTGGTGCAGCGGATCAACGACCGCGAGATCCGCGGGATCGACGACTTCCGCACCGTGATGGCCGACCTCGCCAAGACGCAGCCCACCCGCGTGATTTTCGCGGTGCTTCGCGACAACCGTTCGACGTTCCTTTTCGCCGAGCCCGATTGGAAGCCGGCGATCAAGCAGGACTGACCGATCAACGTACAGCAGTTGCATTGAAAGACCAGAGGAGTTCCCATGTCCCCAGCGATTCTCGTTCTTGCCGCGGCCGGTTCGCTCGTGTCCGCGTTCTCCCCCGCGCCCTCGCCCGCTCCGGCGGTCCGAGCTGTCGCTGACGCCACGGCCGACGCGTACAAATCGCTCGCCGCCGATCGCGGGCCGGCGATCGTGACCATCAAGTACGTGCTCAAGGACGGCGAGGAGGAGTCGGAGGAAGAGGTGCAGGGCTTCCTCGTGGACCAGGGCGGGCTCGTGCTGACATCCAACGTGCTCATGGGCGGCGTGCCCGAGGCTTTCAAGCAGATGATGGGCGGGCGCAACCGCTCGCCCAAGGAGATCAAGGTCCTCATCGGGGACGACAACGAGGGGCTCGCCGGGACGCTTGTTGCGCGTGATTCCGAGCTTGATCTGGCCTGGGTGCAGATCACCAAGATCGGCGACGCGAAGCCGACGTTCGTCAACGTCGATTCGGGCAAGTCGGCCACGCTCGGGGATCAGCTCTTCACGGTCGAGCGGCTCGGCAAGTTCAACGATCGTGCGCAAGTGATCAACGAATCGCGAGTGCGGGCCGTTGTGAGCAAGCCGAGAACCCTCGTCCTCCCCGGCCGCGCGCACGAGTCGTCGTTCGGGATGCCGGTCTTCGGCGCCGACGGCTCGTTCGTCGGCGTGTCGGTGCTGCAGTTGCCCAGCCGCGAGGAGATGGAGGCCGACCAGGGGGGCATGTCGGCGATGCGTGCGTACCGGGGCGCGTGGATCCTGCCGGCGGCGGACGTGGCGAAGGCGACCGCGCTCGCTCGTGAGCAGGCCAAGAGTGGCAAGCCCGTGGACGAGGAGCCCGCCGCGGGCGAGAAGCCGGCCGAACCCGCCGAGCCCGAGGCACCGGCCGCGAAGTAAGGCGAGCGTCAGCGGGCTGGACAAGGCGAGTGTTCTGATGGTCGGGAGGATCGCGGCATGATTTTTCACATCGGCGAGCGAGAGATCGATACGCAGAAGATCCGTCGCTGGGTGAATTCGTCGCGCGGGCGGACGATCGCGTTCTGGGCCGCTCCCCCCGCCGTGCTGCTCATGCTGGTCACGTTGTGGTCGGTGTTCGGCCCATCGACGGGGCGGACGAACGACGACGGCACGCGCGTGGTGCTCTACACCTCCGCCGACGATTACGTCGTGCAGGCCGTGGTCGATGCGTTCAAGGCGGAGACGGGGATCCGCGTGGACGTGGTGACCGACACGGAGGCGACGCGGGGATCGGTAGCCCAGCGCGTGCTGGCGGAGAAGGACAAGCCCCGCGCCGACGTCTGGTGGGCGAGCGAGGTGCTGACCTCCGTCGGGTTGGCGGAGCAGCGGGCGCTCGCCGCGTGGTCGACGCGATCAGAGGCGACAGTGGTGGGTGGGTGGCCAAGCCATCTTCGCCCGTCGGACTCGCGGTGGTACGGGTTCGCGCAGCGAGGCCGCGTCATCGCGTACGCGACCAACGCCTTCTCGAACAAGAACCTGGTGCCGACCCGCCTGCGTGATCTGACCAAGCCCGAGTTCCGCGGGAAGGTCGGGATCGCCAATCCTCGCTTCGGGACGACGCGCACGCACCTGGCGTACCTCGTGGCGACACACGGCTCCGGGGCCGTGCAGAGCTGGCTTCGCGAGATGGTGGACAACGGCCTGAAGGTGCTCCCTTCCAACTCGGCGGTGGTGCAGGCGCTGGCGCAGGGTGACATCATCCTGGGCCTCACGGACACCGACGACGTGTGGGCCGGGCAGGCGCAGAAGTGGGCGGTTGATCTGGTGTACGAGGTGCCGGACAAGCCGCGGGAGAAGTTCGTGGGGCTACCGAGCCTTGGCCCGCTGCTGATTCCGAACACGGTGGGGCGGATCGTGGGCTCACCCAACGCGATCGCGGGCGACAAGCTCGCCGATTTCCTGCTCTCGGCCAAGGTGGAGCAGATTCTGGCCGAGAGCATGAGCCGGAACATCCCAATTCGGGCCGAGTTGGCGAAGAAGTACCCGGGGATCGCGGTGGCGAACGAGGCGCCGGTGGATTGGGCGGCGGTGGCCCGGCACGAGGCGCAGGCCCTGCAGATAGCGGACGCGGTTCTCCCGAAGTGATTCGGGATCTGGAAGGATCGGGCCGGCCGAGGGTCGTGGCGAATACGCTTATCCATGACCGCTGCCGCGACGTCCGACCAGATCCGCACGCTGATTTCCCGTGAGCTCAAGGATCTCATCGAGATCCGCCATGACCTGCACCGCCACCCCGAACTGAACTATGAGGAAGAGCGGACGAGCGGGGTGGTGCGGCGTCAACTGACGCGTCTGGGCATCCCCTTCCGGGCGGGCGTGGCCAAGACGGGTGTCGTGGCCAGGCTGCCCGCGACGGAACCGGCGAACGACAAGCTCCCCGCGGTGGCGTTGCGGGCCGACATGGACGCGCTGCCGATCACCGAGGCGACGGGCAAGCCTTATGCCTCGTGCGTGCCCGGGAAGATGCACGCGTGCGGGCATGACGGGCACACGACGATGCTCATCGGGGCGGCACGCGTGCTGGCGGCGATGCCTCACCGCCCGCGCCCGGTCGTCTTTGTCTTCCAGCCCGCGGAGGAAGGGGGCGCCGGCGGGGAACGCATGTGCCGGGAGGGCGCGATGGACGGCGTGGGCGAGATCTTCGGGCTTCACGGCTGGCCGACCTACCCCGCCGGGCACGTGGCGACGCGAGTGGGACCGCTGCTGGCGTCTGTGGACGACGTGGAGCTGAACGTGCGCGGCACGCAGAGCCACGGGGCGTATCCGCACCAGGGCTTTGATCCCATTCACGCGACCGCCCAGATCATCGCGGCTGTGCAGACAATCGCGAGCCGAAACGTCGCGCCGCTCGATTCCGTCGTCGTCACGTGCGGAGAGATCCGCGCCGGGACGGCCAACAACATCATCCCCGAGACCTGCTGGACGCACTGGACCGTCCGCACGCTGAGGGATTCGACCCGCACGCTGGTCAAGCAGAGGTTCCACGCGATCGCCGAGGGCATCGCCCAGGCGCTGGGATGCCGGGCGGAGATCACCTACCGCGAGAGCTACCCCGTCACGCACAACGACCCGCACCTGGTCGGGGAGTTTTTCCGGACGCTGCGCGGACTGAACGGCACGCCGACGAACATCGCCGGTTTCGCCGAGGTTCCCGAGCCCACGATGGGCGGGGAGGACTTTTCGTACTACGGGCGGCTCGTGCCCGCCTGCTTCTTCTTCTTGGGGCTCAAGCCCGAGGGCGTCGATCGGTATCCGACGCTGCACCAGCCCGACTTTGACTTCAATGACGCCGCGATCCCCGCGGGTGTCGAGACGTTTGTCAGGCTCGCCACGCGGCACGCCTGATTCTTGCACTACCCTTCCGCGTGCCCGACGATCCGGACCCCATCAAGCCCGACGCGGACGGCATCCTGCCCGACGACGCGCCCCCGCCCTGGGGCAGCGAACGCCACGACGAACGCATGGCAAGGCTGCTGGCGCGCGCACGTGCCCTGCCCAAGCGGCCCGGCGTCTACCTCATGAAGGATCACAAGGGCGTAGTGCTTTACGTGGGCAAGGCAAGAAACCTGCCCGACCGCGTGGCGTCGTACTTTGTGCCCTCGGCCGACCTTGGCGGGCAGAAGCAGCAGATGCTCGACCACGTGCACACCTTCGAGCACCTGGTCTGCGAGGGCGAGTGGGAGGCGCTGCTCACCGAGAACCGCCTCATCAAGGACATCCACCCCAGGTTCAACGTCCGCCTCACCGACGACAAGACCTTCCCCTACCTCGTCATCACCACCCGCGAGGACTTCCCGCGCGTCTTCATCACGCGCAACCCCCAGGGGATCGAGGAGCGTTCCGACCGCGACGGGGGCGGCATCGGCGTGGCGCAGGAGATGCGCGGCGCGCGGGTCTTCGGCCCCTTCACCAACGCCGGCGCTCTCCGCGAAGCACTCCAGATCCTCCAGCGTGTCTTCAAGTTCCGCACATGCCGGCTCGACATCGTTGCGGGTGACGAGAAGAACAAGCGATTTCGACCCTGCCTGCTCTACGCGATCAACCAGTGCACCGCCCCGTGCGCCGACAAAGTCTCACCCGGCGCCTATCGCGAGGATATCGATCGGTTCACGCGCTTTCTGGGCACCAAGCGGAGCGAGATGATCCGCGAGATGACCGAGGAAATGACCCGCGCCGCCGCCGACATGGCCTTCGAGAAGGCCGCCGCCATCCGCGACCAGATCAAAGCGATCCAGAAGCTCGACGAGCGGGCCGACCGAGCCGGCGGCGACGACACCGACTGGCAGCCCGAGGCCGAGATCGGCATCATCGATCCAAAGAAAGGCCTCGAATCGCTCCGCCGAACGCTCGGGCTCGCCGAACCGATCCGATGCATCGAAGGAATCGACATCGCCCACCTTCAGGGCGGCGAGACCGTGGGGAGCAAGGTGTGCTTCGTCGACGGGCGACCCCTCAAGAGCGAGTACCGCCGATTCAAGATCAAGTCCGTCACCAACGACGACTATTCGAGCATCCGCGAAGTGGTCAGCCGCCGATACCGCGAGGCCGGCGATGGGCAGGAGCTCTACCCCGAGGTCATCCTGATCGACGGCGGGCTTGGCCAGTTGCACGCCGGGCTCGAAGCCTTCGCCCAGCTCAACGTCAGGCCCCCGATGGTCATCAGCCTCGCGAAGAAGGAAGAGCTGATCTACGTGCAACAGCGCGCCGAGCCGATCCGCCTCGGGCGAGAGAATCTCGGGCTCCGGCTGCTCCAGGCGGTGCGCGACGAAGCCCACCGTTTCGCCCAGCACTACCACCATGTCCTGCGGCGCAAGAAGCAGCTCGACGAGGACTAGCCGTATCAAGGCATGGATTCGGTCCGCCGAATGTCGGGTTTCTCACCCGTCGTCGCGGAGGGGTCGGCCGAAGCCTGCAGGTCCGCCGGCAGGTGCAGCCGAAACGTCGCCCCGCGCCCTTCCTCGCTCTCGACGCTCAGCCGCCCCTTGTGCTCTTCCGCCACTCGCTTGGCGACGGCAAGCCCGAGTCCCGTCCCGCGAAGCCCCTTGGTCGTGTTGAACGGTTCGAAGATCCACGCCTGCTTGTTGCGTGGCACGCCAGGGCCGTTGTCGATCACCGCAACGTCGATCGTCGAGCCGGCGGGGGAGCCCGGGACGGGCCTGGGCGCCGGGCGGTACGACGCACGCACCGTGATCAGCCCCTTCCCCGCTTCGACCGCCTCGACCGCGTTGCTCAGCAGGTTCATCAGCGCCTGGTGCAGGAGATGCGCATCGAGCATCGCGTGGGGGATCTCCGGATCAAGGTCGCAGATCACCGCGACGTTCTTCGCCCGCGCCTGATCCTCGATGAGCTGCACGCACTCCTCGATGATCGACTGGATCTTGGTCAGCTCCAGCTCGATCGAACGCTGCCGGCTGAACGCCAGCATGTTCATCGTCAGCGCGACGATCCGATCAAGATTCCGCTTGAGGATCGTCCAACCGCCGCGAGCGATCTTCAGGTCGTCCTTCTTGAGCCCCAGCTCGACCACGTCGGCCCCGCCCCGCATGCCCTGGAGGATGTTCTTGATCGAGTGCGACAGGCTCGCCACCGTCTCGCCGATCGCCGCCAGACGCTCCGTCTGGAGCTTTTCCTGGTACAGCTCGGCGTTCGCCAGCGCGAGCCCCGTGTGCTGCCCGATCGCGTTGAGCAGCGCGAGCTGCTCCGCCGTAAACGTGTAGTTCGCGATCGAGCTGTCAACATACACAGCGCCGTACACGCGATCGCGGTGCTTGATGGGCGAGCACACGGCCGAGCGGATGTGCCCCTTCTGCACGCTGTCGCCTTTGGCAAAGCGAGGATCGGTCATCGCGTTGCTGCTCAGCACGCCCTCGCCCATCCGGATCACGTGCTGCAGAATCGTGCGAGAGACGTGGATCTTCGCCTCGTCCATGTCGCGAGGCGCAGCCGCGTACTTCACGACCGCGGGCCGCGGCGGCTCGTCCGGCGTCGCGCCCATCAGCACGATAAACCCGCGCTCGGGCTTGAACTCCGCGAACACAACCTCCATCACCTGCCGAAGCAGTTCGTCCCGCTCCGCCGCTCGCGTTGTGATCGTCGTCAGGCGATAGATCACGCGAAGGTGGTCCACCGCCGCCGCCCTGGGCTCCGGCTCGGACAGCAGCACCGAGTCGGCGTTGCTCGCCATGGTCCGCTCGATCGAAGCGTCCATCTGTTCGGGCCTGAGCAGACGGATCACCTCGGGGTCGGTCGTCTCGGTCTGGCCGAAGACAAACAGCGTCGCCCCGGTGCGGATCTGGTCCCCGGCTCGAAGCCGAAGCCGCTCGGTGATCTTGACCCCGTTGACGTACGTCCCGTTCTGGCTTTCCAGGTCGCGGATGTACCACGCGCCCCCGTCGGGTGTGAGTTCCGCGTGCCGGCGCGACACCGTGGTGTCCATCAAGGGCAGCGCTTCACTCGACCTGCCGATGAGCTGCGGCTCATGGTCCGGCAGTTCGAACGTCCGCCCTTTGTCAGGCCCTTGGATGACCGACAACACCAGCACGTCGCCATGGTAGGGTCGTCCCCTCCCAAAGCCCCCGCCAAACACAGGAACAGCGGAAACGATGCATCCGAAGGGCCGGACGAACGAACCGGTCCGCATGCCCCTTCCCACCTTCGCTCGTCCAGTCAATTGCTCCATCCTGCCACTGCTGGCCTGCCTCGGTGGGCTGGCTTGTCTGGGCGTGGCCGCCGCCAGGGCTCAGGGGGCCGATCTCTGCCAGCAGGCGCCGAGCATCGTCACAGGCGTGACCTACACCTGGACCACCGCCAACAACCGCGCCGACGGGAGATCATCCTGCTACGACCCCGCCGGCGGCTTTCCGGACATCTGGTTCAAGTACACCGCCGATCAAGACGGATACCTCACCGCCTCGACCTGTGGCGGCCCCGTGGTCGACTCCGGCGTGGCGATCTTCGACGGCTGCAATGCCCGAGAACTCGCCTGCGGCGACGACACCTGCGGGCTCCTCGCCTCCACAGGCTCCATGGTCGAACGGGGCCGCACCTACCTCATCCGTGTTGTCGCCTCACGAGGCAACCCCCGCACGGGCGTGCTCAGCCTCTCGTTCGTCGATCGCTGTCTTATCCGCCGCCCCTATGGAGCGATCGTCGAACCCGAGCCCTGCGGCGAACGCATCAACGACGGCTGCTTCGGCGATGACCCCGACCAGGTCGTCTTCGCCGAACTCGGACAAGTCTACTTCGGCACCTACTTCGGCCTAGCCGACGGCACGCTCGACCACGACAGCTACCAGTTCGTCGTGCCCACCCGTCAGGTTGTCTCGATCTCGGTGACGGGCGGGATCGATACGCTGCTCCAGGTCTGTCGCGAAGGGTGCGACGCCTCGAGACCTTTCCTGCTCAAGAACTCTACGCCCTGCCAGACCGGGACGTTGCGATTCACCTTCGAGCCCGGGGTCTACCGCGCCGTGGTTCGCGTGGCGCCCCCCTTCAACGGTAACGACTGCGGGCTGCCGTTCCAAACCAACCGCTACGTGCTGCGCCTGGGCGCCAATGCCGCCGGGTGTCCCGCCGACTTTACCGGCGATGGGTTCGTCGATTTCTTCGACCTCGACGAGTACCTCCGCTGCTTCACAGACCGCCAGCAGTGCGCGGATGCGATCGACGCCGACTTTACGGGCGACGGCTTCACGGACTTCCAGGATTTCGCCGCTTTCGTCGACGCCTTCACCCAGGGGTGCTGATCCTCCCCGGCCCGCCCGGCCGGCGCCGCCCTCGGGTGAGTATGCTCTCCACGCGTGGCGAAGTCCTCCTCCAGTTCACCCGGCCCCGAGCATCGCGTCGTGCTGCTGCACGGCCCGAACCACTTCCTCGCCGCCGAGTACACCGCCGCCCTCCGCGACAAACTGGAAAGCAAAGGCCCGGTGGACCTGCTCCATTTCGACGGCAAGGAACATCGCGTCGCCGACGTGCTCGATGAGTGCCGGAGCACCGGCCTCATGATGCAGCACAAGCTCGTCGTCGTCGATCATGCCGACGACCTCGTGAAGCTCGAGAATCGCCCCCTGGTCGAGCGGTATGTTCAGTCCCCCGCCGCCGACGCGACGCTCGTGCTTCGCGCCAGCAAGTGGAACAAGGGCAAGCTCGACGAGATGATCGCCAGCGTCGGGATCGCGATCGAATGCGGCGAAGTGTCCGAAGAGAGCGCGGCACGCTGGATCCCCGCGCGGGCCGAGAAACGACACGCCGCCACCATCGAACCCAAAGCCGCCCAACTGCTGCTCGAACGCTGCGGGCCCGATCTGGGCCGGCTGGATTCCGAACTCTCGAAACTCGCGGCCGCGGCAATGGGCGACCCGTCGGCGGGCGGCGTAATCACGCTCGCGCTCGTTCGCGACATGGTGGGCAAGAGCCGAGAGGAGTCCGCGTGGGACTGGCAGAGCGTGCTGCTTCAGGGGCACGCCGGGGCCTCGCTCGCGCGCCTGCGCGACCTGCTCGATATCTCCCGCGAGCCGGCCCAACTCATGTGGTACGCCGCGCTGGATCTCTCACGCAAGCTGCAGATCGCCGCCGGTGCGCTCAAGGCCGGCGACAACCCCGAAGCCGTCGCCAGGGCCCTCCGCCTCTGGGGTCCCTCCAAGGGCGCGATCCTCGGGCTGGCCCGCGCGGTCGGGCCGGCGGCCGCCCATCGGGCGCTGACCGCCGCCGTCGAGGGCGACCAGCGGTCCAAGTCCGGCCTGGGCGACGCCGAACGAAACCTCGAACGCCTGACCGTCTCGCTGTCGGGCATGATCGCCGCCGCGCGGGATCAGGCCCGATAACTCTCGGCAAGCCCCGCCCCACGCGCGGCGGCATGGTCCGAAAGCTCCACGATCGATCTGGACGAAGGTAACCGGCGCGGTTGGCGGTGCGCGCACAAGCCGAGGTGTTCCATGCGCAGGGTGCTCGCGATGTCGGTCGGGGTCTTGGGTCTGCTGGCGGTGAGATCGGAAGAGCGGCGGGTAGGGGAAGAG
>DDSG01000095.1:51227-51365 GCA_002343325.1 Phycisphaerales bacterium UBA2396
GGGGTCTTGGGTCTGCTGGCGGTGGGCGGATGCGCCGGCGAGAAGCCGGCGGCCTCGGGCCCGCTGCCGGACAACAGCCTCGCCGCGATGGCGGAAGTCAGGCAACCCTTGCGCGAGGAGACGCCCAAGCCCCGCGCG
>DDSG01000172.1 GCA_002343325.1 Phycisphaerales bacterium UBA2396
TGGCTTGCACTCGCCCCCCCCCCCCTCCCCCCCCCCCCCCCCCCCCCCCCTCCGCCGCACGCCTCGCCGCCTCATCCAGCCAGTCCGCGTGCTGCGCCATCGTCCGCCCGTGCTCCCGCTCATACTCCTGGATGTGCAGCGCGTCCTCGTACCGATCGATGATCAGCGGCACGTCCGGCGCATCCCGCTCGTACACCCGATAGCACGTGATCCCGCGCGACGGATACTTCCGCAGATGCCGAACGTTGTTCGCAAGGCACGCCGAAAACTCGTCGAGCTCCTTCACGTCCCGAGCGCGAAGCCCGCCGAACCCCACCGCCGGCGCGATCGCCGCGGATTGCGGCGCCGCCGAAGCCTCGTTCGCTCCGGCCGATGCGGGCTCTCCACTCGCCACCACCCCGCCATTGCTTGAGTCCGCCCCGCTCGCGTCGGTGGGTTCTCCCCCCTCCGGCGGCCTGGGCCCGAGGAACTGGTAGTACGTGCACTCGATCTGCGCGTTGAACAACTTCCGCCGCCGCGTCGCCCGCTGGCCCACCAGCCCCTCGAAGTCGTCCCACGACGTCAGCACGTGATGCGACCACGTCGGCAGCCGGCGCAACACCTCCGGGAACCCACGGTACAGCACCTCGATCTCGCGCCCCCGCCCGATCCGGTCGCCGTACGGCGGGTTCATGATCGTGCACCCATATCGCAGCGTGCTCGAAAGCTCCCTGAAGTCCCTCGCCGCGAACCGCACCTGCTCCTGCACGCCCGCCTTCTTCGCATGGAACCGCGCCAGCGACAACGCGTCCTCGCTGATGTCAAAGCCGAGGATCGGATACGCCAGCTCGCCCCGCGGCGCCGCCTCCGCCTCGGCGTCCGTCTCGTCCCACGCCTCGTCCGACACCGTCCCCCACTCCACCGCGTCGAACGTCCGCAGCCGACCCGGCGCGATGTTCATCCCGATCAACGCCGCCTCGATCGGGATCGTCCCCGACCCGCAGAACGGGTCCACCAGAGGCCTCTCCTTGTTCCACACGCTCAGCAGCACCAGCCCCGCCGCCAGCGTCTCCTTGAGCTGCGCCTCCCCGATCAACTGCCTGTACCCCCGCTTGTGCAGCCCATCCCCCGACGTGTCGAGCGTCAGCGTCGCCACGTCCTCCAGCATCGAGACCTCGATCGAACATCTCGGCCCCGTCTCGGGCAGCTCCGCCACGCCGTGCGCCGATCGAAGCCGCTCCACCACCGCCTTCTTCGTGATCTTCTGACACGCCGGCACACTCGACAGCACGCTCTTGACGCTCCGCCCGTTCACCGGGAACGACGCCGTCGCGCCGATCCACCGCTCCCACTCCAGCGCCCGAACGCCCTCGAACAACTCCCCGAAGTCCTTCGCCGGAAACGTCCCGAGCCGGATCAGCACGCGATCGGCGGCCCGCAGCCACACGTTCGCACGGCAGATCGCCCGTTCATCGCCCCTGAACAGGACCCGACCCGTCCCGATGATCTTCGACTCATAACCCAGCGCAAGAAGTTCCCGCGCCACGACGGACTCGAGGCCGAAAGCTGTCGCGGCGATCAGGTCGATGTTCGCCATGAGGGTCGGCCATCCTACGCCGCCCCTTTGTCCACCCTCGCACCCGCCGCCCGGACGAATCCCGGACAGTGGGGTACACTGCCCACGCGTGAACCCGCCGCTCCCCGCGGCGCATGGAGATGGCTCGGATGTCGGACCGCTACAAAACCATTCTGCTCTTCGGCGCCCCCGGCGCAGGCAAGGGCACCCAGGGCAAGATCCTCGCCCAGGTGCCCGGCTTCTTTCACATGTCCACCGGTGAGATGTTCCGCAACATCGACATCACCAGCGACATCGGCCGCATCTTCCACTCCTACATGGCCCGCGGCGAGCTCGTCCCCGACGACATCGTCATCAAGCTCTGGTCTCAGACCATCCACGCCTACACCATCCTCCGCCTCTACAAGCCCGAACAGGACCTCCTCGTGCTCGACGGCCTGCCCCGCAACGTCCCCCAGGCACGCCTCATGCACAAGCACATCGACGTGCTCAAAATCGTCCACCTCCGCTGCGAGAACAAGGAAGACATGATCCGCCGCCTCGCCAAGCGAGCCCTCCGCGAAGGACGCCCCGACGACGCCAAGGAAGAAGTCATCCGCCGCCGCTGGGACATCTACGAGCGCGAAACCTTCCCCGTCCTCGCCACCTACGACAAGAACAACATCGTCGAGGTCAACGCCGTCGGCTCCCCCGCCATGGTCCTCGCCAAAGTCCTCGACGCCCTCGCCCCGATTCAGGACTCCCACTTCAAGAACCCTCTCGGCTCCTGATCACCTCACGTTGGCTCCACGCAACGCCACGCGGTACCCTTTCCTCCGCATGCGCCGCTACGCCTTCACGCTGATCGAGCTCCTCGTTGTCATCGCCATCATCGCCCTCCTCATCGGCCTCCTCCTGCCCGCGCTGAGTCAGGCCAGGCTCGTCGCTCGCTCCACCGCCTGCCTCAGCCGACTCAACCAGATCGGCGTCGCCGTCGGCCTCTACCAGAACTCCTTCGACAACCTCCTCCCTCAGTTCAAAGGCCCGCTCCCCGAGGGCGGCGAGGACGTCATCGGATCCCTCTTCGGCGGCAAAAAAGGCCAACTCCCCTTCTACGGCATCAACGAGATCGGCGCTCAGCGCAGGCCCCTCAACGCCTTCCTCTGCAACGCCACGCCACCCCCGGACTCCGAGCCCGACGTCTTCGAAACCCCCGAGTACAAGTCCCCCGTCGACCGCGGCGCACAGTCCACCGGCATCCCATTCCCCCCGCTCGACCGCACCGACTCCATGTACGACTTCATCGGCTCCTCCTACACCCTCAACGACCACTCCCTCGACGGCGATGACCGCGCCACCCTCGTCCCACGCGGCGGCGGCCGAATGCCCTACCTCACACGACCCAGCAAAACCTGGATGATCGGAACCCACACCATCTACAACTACCAGCAGGACGGCGACCGCGGCATGCGCTGGTACGTCCGCGACCAGGTCGAGGCCAACCTGCTCTTCTGCGACTTCCACGCCGCCATGCGCATCCGCGTCCCCAAGGGCATCGTCAACACCACCGACGACTACACCTTCCTCCCCTGACGACCCGCCTCCCCTACCGAACGCACGCGCCCGCTCGCACCGCGGACACCAACGCCGAGCCCAACAACGACATCTGCTCTTCCGTGTGCGAGGCCGTCACCGTCGGCCTGAAATACCACGGCGTCGGGCCCCCCGGATAATCAATCAGCGGCACAAAGATCCCCGCCTCGCCCAACGCCGCCTGCACTCGCCTCATCTCCTCCACAGGCTCCATCACAAACACAAAGATCGGCACCAGCGGCTCCTCCCCACCCACGCCGGGAACCGACCGCGGATCCTGCAAGGGCGACCACCCGATCGCCTCCGACAACACCTCACGCATCCGCACCACGTTCGACCTCAGCCGCTCGATCAGCCCAGGCTCCCGATCCACCAGCCTCAGCGCCACCCGGGCCGCCTCCACCGCGGGCGGCGGCGCGGGCGTCGTCCCCACATACAGCTTCGACCGCTCACGCACCTCCGCGATCAGCTCGGCCTCGCCCACCACCGCCCCGCCATAGCACCCAAGCCCCTTGCCGAACGTCGTGGTGATCACCACGCGCGGGTCGCCAGCCACGCCGAAGTGCGCCGCCGTCCCTCGCCCGCCCGGCCCGAGCACCACGAACCCGTGGCAGTCATCGACGATCATCAGCGCCCGCCGACCCAGCCCGCGAAGAATCTCCCCCACCGGCGCCACGCCGCCACCCGCCGCGAAGACCCCGTCGGTCATCACCGCGACGCCCTCGCCCGTGGGCCCGCCGGCCTCCCTCGCCTTGGCCACCGCGTCCGCCGCGTCCAGATGCCGATACGTCACGATCCGGATCCCCGGCGCCCCGAGCCCGAACATCACGCTGCTGTGGCTCCGCTCATCCACAATCGCCGTCCGCACGCGACCGACCAGCCCCTGCCCCAGCGCGATGTTCGCCGTGTACCCCTCGGTCGTCATGATCGCCGACGGCTTCCCAAGGAACGCCGCAACCTCGCGCTCCATCGCCTCGTGCGCACGCGTGTTCCCGGTCGTCTCGCGGCTCGCCGTCGTCGTCAGGCCCCACCGCGAAAGCCCCTCCGCCACCGCCCGGTGCACCTCCGGATGGTGCGCCAGCCCAAGATAGTTACACCCGCCAAAGACCACGTGCTCGCGCCCGTTGATCTCGCCCGTGCTCGCCGTCAGTCGTTCAAAGCCGATCCGTGGCATCGTCGCTCTCCCGCGCACTCTAGCGCGTTGCCCTGCCGCATCATCCCCTACGTCCCTGTCGGTTATTCGCAACGTCCCGCTTGAGCGGCTCCAACGTTTGGCCGATGCACCTGAACGGCACCCCAGGGAGATCCCATGTCCAGCACGAGCCCCAACGACGAAGGCCGCGCACGCCCCGCTCGACGCACCCCGCGCCACGCCACCCCCGCCGACCCCACCGACCCCTCCACCTCTCCGGAGTTCCTCTCCACCTTCGCCGTGCTCGTCCACGAACTCCGCAACCTCGCGGACGGCTCCCTCCGCTGCCTGAGCCTCGCCCGACGCTCACTCTGTGCCTCCGACGCCTGGGCCAAAGACCCCGCCGCCGAACGCGTCCAGCGACAGCTCGACGCCGCCACCACCGCCCTTGAACAGATGGCCGGGCTCGCCCACGCCGCACTCCAAGGCCCCGCGCTCCCCCTAGGCTCCCCGCTCCTGGCCGCCGCACGCCCCGTCTCCCTCGGCGAGGCGATCGAGCACGCCGCCGAAGTCGTCCGACCCCTCGCCGACGACCTGGGCGTCTCCCTCTCCACCTCCGTCACCGAGCCCGCCGCAGAATGCCCCGCAGGCCCGCTCTACCTCCCCATCCTCAACGGCCTCCGCAACGCGCTCGAATCCATCGAACGCCTCGGTCTCCCGGACCACCGCCCCGGCGGTGCCGTCCACCTCCAGGCTCGCACCGAAGGCTTCGACATCCGCACCGCCACCAAACGCGACATGATCGCCATCGAAATCACAGACGACGGCGTCGGGCCTCCCCAAGGCCCCGACATCGCCCGCGTCTTCGACCATGGCTTCTCCACCAAGCCCGGCGGCCAGGGGCTCGGGCTCGCCATCGCCAAGGCCGTCGTCGAAAAAGCCGGCGGCACCATCTCCCTCCTCCGCCGACGCGATCCGCGCGATCCCACCCGCCCGGGCGCCCTCTTCCGCATCGTCTTCCCGCTCAACCCCGCGGAGGGGCAATGACCACGCGCCACCAGGTTCTTGTCGTCGACGACGACCCCCTGGTCGCCGAGAGCCTCGCCGCTTTCCTCGCGGAAGAAGGCTGCGACACCGCCTCCGCACACTCCGCTGCCGCCGCCCGCGAATTCCTCGCCGCCAGGCACCCCGACGCCCCGCCGGTCGCCGCCGTCTTCTGCGACCTCGCACTCCCCGGCGAGCCCGGCCCCGATCTCCTCCGCTGGCTCGCCAAGGAACACCCCGCCACCGCCGTCGTCATGCTCACGGGCTACGGCACCGTCGAGTCCGCCGTCGAGTGCCTCCGCCTTGGCGCCGTCGACTACCTCACCAAACCCGTCGCAGACGCCGAACTTCGCCTCGCACTCTCCCGCGCCCTGCGCCACCACACCCTCGCCAGCGAGAACGCCGGGCTCAAGCGCCGACTCACCACCCACAACGACCTCGCCCACGTCGTCGGCGACGACCCGCGCATGCGACGCATCTTCGAGCTCGTCCGCGCCGTCGCCCCCAGCCGAACCACCGTCCTCATGTCCGGCGAGAGCGGCACCGGCAAAAGCCTCGTCGCACGCGCCATCCACGATCTCTCCCCGCGCCGCGACAAACCCTTCGTCGAGCTCTCCTGCGGCTCCATCCCCGAGACCCTCCTCGAATCCGAACTCTTCGGCCACGTCAAGGGCGCCTTCACCGGAGCACACGCCGACAAGGTCGGTCGATTCCAGGCCGCCGACGGCGGCACCATCTTCCTCGACGAGATCAACTCCGCCAGCCCCGCCATGCAGCTCAAGCTCCTCCGCGTCCTCCAGGAACGCAAGTTCGAGCCCGTCGGCAGCACCCAGACCATCGAAGTCGACGCCCGCGTCGTCCTCGCCTCCAACCAGCCCCTCGACCGCCTCGTCGCCGAAGGCCGATTCCGCCAGGACCTCTACTACCGCATCAACGTCGTCTCCATCGACATGCCCCCGCTCCGCGACCGCCCCGGAGACGTCCTCCTCCTCGCCCGACGGTTCCTCGGCCGCTTCGCCGCCGAACTCGGCAAGCAGATCGTCGCCTTCACACCCGACGCCGAATCGGCCCTCGCCCGCTACCCCTTCCCGGGCAACGTCCGCGAGCTGCAGAACATCATCGAGCGTGCCGCCGTCCTCGCCAAGGGGCAGACCATCACGCCCGACGAGCTGCCGGCGCACGTCCTGACCCCTTCGCCCGCCCCCTCGCCCGCGACCACCACCAGCGATCGCGACGACGACGCCCCGTGGGTCCCCATGCCCCTCGAAGATGCGCTCCGCGAGCCCGAACGCCGCATCCTGCTCCGCGCCCTGCGTGCCAACCATTGGAACCGCCAGCGCACCGCCGAGCAGCTCGCCATCAACCGCACCACGCTCTACAAGAAGCTCAAGGCCCTGGGCATCGAATCCGACGACGAACGCCGCGCCGGCTGAGCCGCCTCACTCGCCACGCCGGCCGATCCAACGCGGCAGCCGAAACCCCGCGTACACCAGCCCCATCCCCACCGCCGCCAACATCCCCAGCATGTACACCCGCTGAGGCCACGGGCCGATCACGTCCAGGATCGTCGGTTCCGCACCCTCCGCTCGCGGCACGTTCCCCACAAACCCGTAGTTCCACCCGTTCGCGATGTTCATCGGCAGCACCAGCCCCACATACGCGTACAGCGACGCCACGCCCCACGCCAGATCCCCCGCTCTCGCTCGATACCCGTCCACCACAATCAGATACACCGCCCCCCCCACGATCGCCGTGTGACCGAACCAGAAGTACCAGAAGTGAATGTGTGTCGGCGGCTGCTGAAGGATCGGCGTCACGAACGCCTGCGAGCAGAGCGCAAGCCCCCAGAACACCGTCAGCGTCCGCAACCACCGCCACCGCGACAACAGCGCCAGGCACGACACAAATCCCATCAGGTCGCACACGTGCAGCGGCAACGCAAAGTCCAGCCCGAACCGCCCGCTGAAGAGGTAGTACATCGACACGCACCCCAGAAAGCAGAACATCGCCAGCGCCCACGTCGTCCGCAGCACGCGCTCCCGCCACGTCCCGCGCCACCGCACACCCAGCACCACCGCCGCCGCGATCAGCCCGAGCAGCAGCCCCGCCGAAAGCACATGCATCAGCGTGAACGCCCCCACGCGTTCCCACCACGCCAGGCTCGCCCCGGGGTCCGACACTCACCGCCCTCCGGCCGCCTTGGCCGTCTCGTGACGCAACTGCCCGCACGCCGCCTTGATGTCCCGCCCGCGGCTCGCTCGGATGTGAACGTTCACGCCCTCATCCCGCAGCACCTTCTGGAACTCCAGCACGTTCGCGTCCCTTGGCCTCTCGAACGGCATCCCGTCCACCTCGTTGTACCGGATCAGATTGATGTTCGCCCGAAGCGTCTTGGCGATCACCGCCAACTCCTTCGCGTGCTTGGGCCTGTCGTTCACGTTGTGCAAAAGCGTGTACTCCAGCGTGATCTCCCGCCCCGTCTTCTCGAACCACTTCTGGCACGCCGACAGCAGGTCCTTGATCGTCGTGTACTCCGCCCACGGGATGAGCTGCCGACGGATCTCGTCGTTCGGCGCGTGCAGCGACAACGCCAGCGTCACCGGCAGTTCAAACTGCTCCGCCAGCCTCGTGATCGCCTGCGGCAGCCCAACCGTCGAGATCGTGATCTTCCGCGCCGAGATCCCCGTCGCCCACAGCGACGACAGAATCCGGATCGCACCCGTCACGTTCGCGAAGTTGGACAACGGCTCGCCCATCCCCATGAACACCACGTTCGTGATCCGCCCCACACCCTCCAGCCGACCAAGCCGCCACACCTGCTCCACGATCCGCCCCACCGACAGGTTCCCGTCGAGCCCGCCGATCCCCGACGCGCAGAATCGACACCCCACCGGGCACCCAACCTGCGACGAGATGCACGCCGTCCGTCGATCATCCGCCGGGATCATCACGCACTCGGTCTGCAGCCCCGTCCCCTTCCCCTGCTCCCGGCCGCCCGCCATCGGCAGCGAGATGTCGCCGGACGACTCGATCGCCCCCGCCGGCTCATCCCACTCCACCAGCAGCTTCTGCACGCCGTCGCTCGCCTTCATGTGGCGAACAACCGACCCCGACAGGAACGTCATCTTCGCCGCGAGCCGATCGCGATCGAGCTTCGACAGGTTCGTCATTCTCTCCGGGTCGACCTCGCCCTTGGTGTACACCCACTCGAGGATCTGCTTGGCGACAAACGCCCGCCCGCCGCCGATCCCCTCCGCCGAGCACCACGCCGCCAGACTGTCCGGAGTCATCTCGAAGATATGGGGTGTCGGGTGCTTCACGCCGCATCGTAGGTTGCTTCGCCACGCCACCGGTCCGATGCCCTTTCCGCCCGCGAAACCACCCCTTTTACAGGACCCGCGCACCCTCTTTTTCCTTGGCCCCCCGCGGCCTCTCCGGTATCTTCTCTGCATGAAGTACACAGCCGCGATGCTCGCCTCCGCCCTCCTGACGCCCCTGGCCCTCGCCCAGCCCCTCATCCGACCCAACGGCGCCACCGCCACCAGCGAATTCAGCTCCCTCTACGTCATCGCCAACGCGATCAACGGCAGCGGTCTGCCCGCCAACTTCACCGTCAGCGACGCCCACGCCAACTACGCCGTCAACAACCACTGGACCACCCGCGCCGGCGAGACCATCGGTCAATCCGCCACCTTCACCTTCACCCAGCCCCAGACCCTCGCCGGGTTCCACATGTGGGCCCACCGCTCCAACAACATCGCCGCCAACCCCCACTACGCCGTCACCCGTTTCGACCTCGTCTTCCGCGACGGCTCGGGCAACATCATCTCCACACTCACCAACCTCACGGGCCAACCCAACGTCGCCACCGCCCAGACCACCTCCTTCGACGTTATCTCCGGCGTGCGCTCCGTTCAGTTCATCGTCCGCGCCACCGCCAACAACAACTCTTCCCCATACACAGGACTCGCCGAAGTCGCCTTCGGCCCCTGCATCCCGCCCATCGCAACCCTCTCCCCTGACGCCCTCACCTGCCCCGGCGGCGACGTCACCCTCACCGTCCAGTTCGGCGGGTCCGGCCTCCGCACCTTCGCCTGGGAGGCACTCGACGCCGACAACAACGTCATCCCCCTCGTCGACGGGCCCATCCCGGGCTTCAGCGCCGTTCTCTCGGGCACCGCCGCCCAGACCCTCGTCATTTCCGGCGTCGACGCCGCCACCGCCGCCGCCCTCCGCTTCCGCTGCGTCATCTCCAACCCCTGCGGCAGCCAGGCCTCCGAGCCCGCCTCCATCACCCTCTGCAACCTCGACTTCAACTGCGACAACTTCGTCGACTTCTTCGACTTCGACGATTTCGTCACCGCCTTCGAGAACGGCGACATGCGCGCCGATATCAACGGCGACCTCTTCCTCGACTTCTTCGACTACGACGATTTCGTCTTCGGCTTTGAAGCCGGCTGCTAAGCTCAGAAATTCCGCGCCGTCGAGCTCTCACGCACCACCAGCCGCGTCGCCAGCTTCGTGCAGATCACCTCGCCCGATCGATCCTCTATCCGCCGGACCAGAATCCGCACCGCCATCGCCCCCAGATCCTTCATCGGCAACGATACCGTCGACAGGTTCGGCCTCACGATCCGCGACAACTGGCTGTCATTGAACCCGACGATCCGCAGTTGATCCGGAATCCGGATCCCCGCGTCCTCCGCCGCCTGCATGATCCCGCACGCGATCTTGTCGTTCGCCGCCAACACCCCCACGCAGGGCCCGCCGGAACGCAGCACCTGCCGCCCGATCATCCGGATCCCCCACTCCTTCCCCCACGCGATCGAATACTCGCCCAGCAGGCTCTGCTCCCCCGTCGGCGCATGACCCGTTTCGCGGAGCGCCGCCGAGAACGCCCTCGCTCGCTCGATCGTGTCGAAGTTCGCCTTCGGCCCGCCCACAAAGTACAGATTCTGAGGCTCCACCCACCGCAGCAGATGCTCCACCGCCTCGCGCGTCCCCCGCTCGTTGTCCAGAATCACCGAATCGAGCCCCTTGTGCGACAGATCCGTGTCGATCACGCACGTCGGCAGCCCCGCCTCCATCACGTCGTGCGCCAGGTGGTCCTCCGTCTCCGTGATCACCACCAGCAACGCATCGATCAGGTTCGATCCCACGATGTGCCGCCGCGCGTGCCCGTCGTCGCTCGTCGCGATCGTCGTCATCATCAGGTGATACCCGAGCCGGTTCGCCTCCTCGTCCGCACCGTGCAGAAGCCACGTCATGAACTCGCCATGAAACCGCGGCAGCGCCAGCCCGATCACGTGGCTCTCCCGGCTGATCAACGCCTGCGCCACAGGGTTGGGCACATACCCAAGCTCCCGAACCACCTTCCGAACCTTTTCGAGCGTCCCCGGCGCCACCGTCCCGGGCTTGTTGATCACCCGGCTCACCGTCGCCGTCGAAACCCCCGCCCGCGCCGCCACATCTCGAATCGACACCGACCCCGGGCTCGACAACCCCTCCCCCTCCTTCACCCCGCTCGGCGGAATCGGCGTCGCTCGGCCGTACCCTGACTCGGGCTTCTCCTGGCTCATCGCCCGCCCCCGACCGGCGCGCTCACCGTCACGCTCACCGCCGTCCCACCGTACGTCTCCGGCACGATCGGTGTCTTCACCACCCGGATCCGCCGGCTCTCCGGATCAATCCCCCTCGCGTGCATCATCTTCTTCAGCGTCCCGGGCAGGTTGAACTCCACGTCCTCGTCCACCACGTCCCACTGCTCGAGGTTCGCCCCATACCGCCTCACAAACTCCCGGCAGATCGCCGCCACCAGGTCCTCCGGCGCGCTCGCACCCGCCGTCAGCATCACGCTCGAATCCTCCGCCCGCGCACCGCCCTTCAGCGGCAGCGTCCCCGGCAACTCCGTCACGTCGTCCACCAGAATCGCCGGCGTCCCCACGTTCTCCGCGATCTCCGTCAGCCTCACCGAGTTGCTCGAGTTCTTGCTCCCCACCACGATCACCAGGTCACACTCGGGCGCGATCCGCCTCACCGCGTGCTGACGGTTCGTCGTCGCGTAGCAGATATCCTCGCTCGGCGGCGCCTTGAGATGCGGGAACGCTCGCTTGAGCGCCTCGATGATCACCCCCGCGTCGTCCGTGCTCAGCGTCGTCTGCGTCAGATACACCAGCTTCGACGGATCGCGGATCGTCAGCAGCGGGATGTCCTCCGGCCGCTCCACCACCTGCGTCGCCTCCGGCGCCTCCCCGCTCGTCCCCACGATCTCCTGGTGGTTGCGATGCCCCACCAGCAGAATCTGGTACCCCTGCCTCGCGTACCGAACCGCCTCGCTGTGCACCTTCGTCACCAGCGGGCACGTCGCGTCGATCGCCGTCAGCCCGCGACGCCGCGCATGCTCCCGCACCGCCGGCGACACCCCGTGCGCGCTGAACACCACGATCTTCCCCTCGGGCACGTCCTCCAGATCATCCACGAACACCGCGCCACGACCGCGAAGACGCGCCACCACGTGCTTGTTGTGCACGATCTCGTGGTACACGTAGATCGGCCGCTCCTCGATGATGTCCAGAACCTGGTCCACCACGTCGATCGCCATGCGGACGCCCGCACAGAACCCCCGCGGATTGGCCAGGATCAGCTTCATCTCGCTCCCTTCGGCCCGCGCCGGCTCCCCTCACACGCCCAGCAGCTCACCGATCAGCGCCGTGTGGCTCTTCTTCCCGATCTCAAAGCAGTCCAGCTCAAACTTCTCGTTCGGGCTGTGCACCCGATCGTCATCCAGCCCGAACCCCATGAAAATCGTGTCGATCCCGAGCTTGTCCTTCAGCATCCCCGCCACCGGGATCGACCCGCCGCTCTTGATCAGCGCAGGCACCTTCCCCGTCGCCTTCTTGATCGCACGCGTCGCCGCCTGCATCGCATCGCTCTCGATCGGCGTCGTCACGCCAAACCCGCCGTGATGATCCGTCAGCTCCCACCGGCACCCCGGCGGCGTGTGCGCCTTGCACCACGCAAAGAACTTCTTCGTGATCTTCCTCGGATCCTGGTTCGCCACCAGCCGGAACGACACCTTCGCCGACGCATGACTCGGGATCACCGTCTTCGCGCCCTTCCCCGTGTATCCGCCCCAGATCCCGTTGATCTCCGCCGTCGGCCTCCCCCACTCACGCTCCATCGCCGTGAACCCCGCCTCACCGATGTCCGCCGCCGCCGGCAGACCGATCTTCTTCAGCGCCGCCTTCGCGTTGAACTTCAGCGCCTTCCAGTTCGCACGCTCCTGCTTCGTCAGCGGCACCACATCGTCATAAAACCCGGGAATCGTCACCCGACGCTTCTTGTCGTGAAGCTGCGCCAGCACCCGCGACAGTTCCGTGATCGGGTTCGGGCAGCGCCCGCCCCACAGCCCGCTGTGCAGGTCCTGGTTGCTCGCGTGAAGGGTCACTTCCGTGTACGCCAGCCCGCGCACGCCGTACGTGATCGCCGGCTTGCCCCGTCCCAGCATCCCCGTGTCCGAGATCAGGCAGACGTCCGCCCCGCCCAGTTCCTTCTTCCGCGACAGCACGAACTTCTCGAGGTTCACGCTCCCCGTTTCTTCCTCGCCCTCCAGCAGCACCGTGAACTTCACGCCGCCCGCCGGCTTGCCCGTCGCCGCCTTCCACGCCCGCAGCGCCTCGATGAAGGTCATCACCTGGCCCTTGTCGTCCACCGCGCCGCGCGCCACGATCCGCGTCCCGCCCTCCTCGCCCTTCCTCGCCTCGCGGATCACCGGCTCGAACGGCGGGCTCTCCCACAGCTCCATCGGATCGCACGGCTGCACGTCGTAGTGCCCATAGAACAGCACGTGCGGGCCCTTGTACGACGGGTCCCCATCACAGTGCGCCAGCACGATCGGGTGCCCGCCGCCCTTGGAGAGGTCCCCAGGCGCCGCCGGATCACCCGTCGGGCAGATCTCCACCCGCAGCCCGCACTCCTTCAACTGCTCGGCCGCCCACTCCGCCGCTCGCCGACAGTGCCCGCCGTACGACGGGTCCGTCGAGATGCTCGGGATCTTCAGCCACTCCACCAGACGCTGGATCGACTGGTCTTTGGCGGCGGCAAGGTTGCTCAGGGCTTGGGCGGTGCTCATCGGGGTCCTCCGTTGCGTTGAGCGTAGACCCCGCCACGCGGGCCCGTCCCGCCCGCCCGCCGGACCACCCCCCGGCTCTCCCCGATTCTTGCCCC
>DDSG01000138.1:0-38447 GCA_002343325.1 Phycisphaerales bacterium UBA2396
TCTTCCGATCTCCCCTGATCGAGCGCAACCGATATCTCAAGCTCGACACGCAGAATCGGCCGAAGGAGCAGGCCAAGCTGCAGGATCTGCTGGCGGCCTTCAAGCAGCTCGACATCGCGCCCGCCCAGCAGATCGAGGTTCTGCAGATGTTGCACAAGACGGGTCGGCTGCACGGCCGCCTCGTGATCGAATAACCGCGCACGGACGCGCGGCACACCAGGCCACGGAGGGCCACCCATGACCGACTTCAAGCCGCTCGGGCTCGCGCCCATCGCCGACAGCGCGTCATTTGCGCGTCCACTGCCCGAGCCACTCCCCACCACCGCCGCCGGCGCACTCGCTCAAGGGCAGCGTTCGTTCGCCTCCGTGCTCTCACGCGCAGGAACCGCGCCCCAGACCCCGGAACAGAAGGCCCGCGAGGCCGCCGAGCAGTTGGTCGCCATCACCTTCGTCCAGCCTCTGTTCAAGCAGTTGCGTTCGACCTCGTGGGCGGCGGGCCCCTTCAAGCCGGGCCCCGCGGAGCAGCAGTTCCGCGCGTTGCTCGACGCGGACCTGTCGCAGCGGATGGTCAAGTCCTCGTCCTGGGGGCTGGTTGATCGATTGGCACGCGACATGCTGAAGAGATCCGAAGCGGCCGACGCGGAGGCGTCCGTCGCCAAGGAGCGTGGCGCATGAAGCCGGTACTTCCGATGAAGAGGCGTCGGACCGTGGACGAGATCGCGCAGGAGCTGTCGCAGATTCTGCGCGGCCTGCTGGTCTGTGTTCGTGCGCAGCCAGGGCTGATCGAGACTCAGCGAGAGGCGATCCGTTCGGCGAGCCCGAGGCGAGTCGCGGAAGCGAACGCCGCAAATGCAGAGAACCTGCGTGAGATGGCGTCGCTCGAGGACCGCCGGCAGCGGCTGGTGGTCGAGGCCGAGGAGGCCGGCGTGTGGACTGGCAAGGGACCGATCACGCTGGGAGGTCTCGCGGAGCGGCTTCCCCCGGCGCTGCGTGGCGATCTGCCCCAGGTCGCGGCGGAGCTGCGCGAGGCCATGAAGGAGGCGTCGGCATCGCGGGCGGTCCTCCGCGCGGCGGCTCGCACGCTCTCGGCGCATGTCGAAGGTCTGATGAAGCAGGTTGCCCGTTCGCTGTCGCACGCCGGCACGTACGGCCGCCGCGGTTCGTTCGAGTCCGCCCCGGCGGTGATGACCGCTCTGGACGTTCGGTCGTAAAGGAGCCTTGCCATGAGCCTCAACGGCGCGATCCAGATTGGTCGGACGGCACTGACGGCGAGCCAGGTTGGTCTGCAGACCGCCGGTAACAACCTCGCGAACGCGACCACGCCCGGATACTCGCGTCAGGTCGCGTACTTCTCCCCCGCGTCGAGCCAGTTCCTGGGGAACGGGATCACGGTCGGTCGCGGCGTGACCACCGACGCGATCCGCCGACAGGTCGACGCGGCGCTGCAGAGCAGGCTTTACAACGGCATCTCGGATCAGTCGTCGGCCCAGCACCGCGCGGGGGTCTTCTCGGCGGTTGAATCGACGGTGGGCGAGCTGTCGGACAACGACCTTTCGAGCGAGATGTCCTCGTTCTTCAATGTCTGGTCCGAGCGGGCGAACCTCACGAAGAGTTCCTCCTCCGTCGTGCAGCAGGGCGACAAGCTCGCGGCGATGATCCGGCGTCAGCGGGAGACACTGGGCGAACTGCGCGAGCAGATCGACGGGCAGCTCGGGGCGGCCGTGTCGCGGGCGGACGGGCTCATGGCCCAGATCGCCACGCTCAACGGGCAGATCTCCGCGGCCGAGGTGGGCGGGGCCGAGGCGACCACCCTTCGCGATCAGCGTGATAACGCGATCGCCCAGCTCGCCGAGCTGATGGACGTAAATGTCGTGGACCGCGGACGCGAGGGCGTGAACGTGCTCGTCGGGAGCACGCCCATCGTGACCGGCGCGGACTCCGCGGGCCTGACGATGCGTCGCGAGACGATCGACGGCGAGGTGCGCGTGGTCGTCAGCACGCGCGAGCGCCCGGTGGACCTGGTGCCCGAGAGCGGGCAGATCGGCTCGATGCTCGCCACGCGGACGACGGCTGTGGACGAGATGACCGCCACGCTCGACCGCCTCAGCGCGCAGCTCATCTTCCAGACCAACCGCCTGCACAGCACCGGCGTGAACAACCCCGGGCTGACCTCGGCCTCTGGCACGCTCAAGGTTGCGGTCGCCGATCGCACCCTGGCGATGAACGACCCCGCGAACCGCACGTTCTCGTCGCTGCCCTTCGCGGCCCAGACGGGCGGATTCACGGTCACGGTCAAGAACCCTTCCACCGGCCAGACGCAGACGGTGCGCATCGACGTCGACCTCGACGGGCTCAATGCCTCGGGCCTCCCGGGCACCGGCGATGACACGACGATCGACGACATCCGGGCCTCGCTCGACGGGATCGACGGGCTCTCGGCGACGTTCACGGCGGACGGCCGGCTCTCGATCACGGCCGACGCGGGTGTCGAGTTCGCCTTCAGCGACGACACGTCGGGCGTGCTCGCGGTCGCGGGGGTCAACAGCTACTTCGAGGGCACCGACGCGAGCACGATCGCGGTCCGTCAGGACCTCAAGGACGATCCGTCGAAGCTGATGACCGGACGCATGGTCAACGGCGAGTTCGTCGAAAACGCCACCGCGCTGGCGATGTCCGACCTGCGGGCCCAGAAGGTCGGCGAACTGGGCAGCGTCTCGATCCAGGATTTCTGGCGCGACCGCGTGCAGGCCCACGGGATCAGGACCGCGGCGGCGATCTCCGACGCGCAGGCCACGGCCGATGTCAAGCAGTCGCTCGAGAATCAGCGGGCGGCGGTCAGCGGCGTGAGCATCGATGAAGAGAGCATCAACCTGCTCTCGTACCAGCGTCAGTATCAGGGCGCGGCCAAGCTGATCAGCGTGGCCGACCAGATGATGGACACGCTGATCTCGCTGGTGTGAAGGAGTGACCCATGAGCAGCATCCCGGCGGGCATCGGCCGAGTCCCGAATCTCCTTCAGCGTCAGTTGTCCCTCGCCAACCTCACGCGCACCAATCTCGCGCTGCTCAACGTGCAGGAGCAGCTCTCGACGATGCGGCAGGTCAACCGCGTCAGCGATGACGCCGTCAAGGCGGCGATGATCGGCGTGCTCGACGATCGGCTCGAGCGCACGGGGCAGCGCATCCGGAACATCGAACACGCCCGGGCCGCCCTGGGCGACATGGACAACTCGCTGGGCGAGGTCAACACCCTGGCGCTGGACGCCAAGGAGATCGCCGCGTCGATGGCGAGCACCGGATTCTCGGCCAGCGACCGGGCGAGCCAGGCGATCATCGTCGATCAGCTCATCTCCGCGCTCTACTCGCAGGCGAATCGAACCTCGGTGGCGGGGCACATCTACGGCGGCAGCCAGCCCGGCATGCCGCCCGTCCGCGAGTTCCGCGGCGGGTATCGCTTCGTCGCCAGCGGGGCCGGGGTCACGGCGGATCTCGGGCTGGCCGCGGGCGTGCCCATCACCCTGGGGCCCAACAACCCCGTGGGTGCCACCTCGGCCCGCGTTCGCGGCTCGGCGGACCTCGACCCGGATCTCACCGCGACCACCCGACTCGCCGACCTTCGCGGAGCGCGCGGGCTGGGCGTGTCCCTCGGCACGATCAACTTCTCGTTCAACGGCGGGCCCAGCGCCTCGGTCGACCTGACCGGCGCGGACACGATTCAGAACGTCGCAGACCGGCTCACCGCGGCGATCCGACAGTACGAGACGGACAACGGCGTGACGGTGCTCGGTCCCGGTGGCGTCAGCGTGTCGGGCGAATCGCTCTCGATCGATGTGCCCGCGGGCGGAGCACTGCGGTTTGCCGATATCCCCGCGGGCGTGACAGCCCGCGACCTGGGGCTGGCGGCGGAAGCCCCCTTTGACTTCACGTCGGCAACGCCCACGGGTGTCGCTCTGGATCCCACGCTGACCTGGACGACACCGATTGCCGCGCTGCAGGGCACGGGCGGGCCGCTGGGGCAGATCCGCGTGCGCTCGGCGGGCGGTTCGGCGGTGATTGACCTGTCGACCGCGACGACGCTCGAGGACGTGCGCAATCAGATCGAGGGCACGGGGCTGGGGCTGCGGGTGGTGATCAACAACGCGGGCACCGGGATCGACGTCCTGACCGAGATTTCCGGCACGCGGGCGATGGCGATGTCCATCGAAGAAGTGACGGGCAATAACTCGACCGCAACCCGGCTGGGCATCCGCTCCTTCGCCGGGTCGACGCGCATCAGCGAACTGAACGACGGGCGGGGGGTTTCGGTCGTCGATGGCGTGACCAACCCGACGACCGGGCTGCCCGATCCGACGCTCAACACCGACTTTGCGATCACTCTGGGCGACGTGGCCGGCACCCGGATCACGATCGACCTCACGCCGGCGGACATGACGACGGTGCAGAACGTGGTCGACCGGATGAACGCGCAGATCTCCGCGCAACTCGTGTCGGCAGGTCTTGCGCCGGGCGATCTGGTGGTGAGCCTGTCGCCCGACGGCAACGGCATCCGCCTGACGCAGAACGCGGTGTTCCCGGGCTCGATCGGCATCGAGCAGCTGAACAACAGCGGGGCCGCCCGAGACCTTGGGCTCTCGGCGGGGAGCTACGACGGATCGACGGGGAGTTATCAGGGCGTGGATACCGCCAAGGTGCGTGTGAACAACCTGTTCACGCATCTGATCGATCTTCGCGAGGCGTTGCGGGGCAACGACGTGTCTGGCATGTCAATTGCGGGAGAGAGTCTTGACGCGGCGATCCAATCGCTGGCGGACCTACGAGGTCTGGTGGGCGGCTACCAGCAGCGGGTCGAGGCTTCGGACGCGGTTGAAGAGGATGCACGAACGATGGACCTGACGATCCGCAGCGAACTGAGAGACCTTGATGTCGCGGAAGCGGCGTCGCGTCTGTCGCTGCTGCAGACGCAGCTTCAGGCGGGGATGCAGGCGACGAGCCTGACGATGTCCCGGACGCTGCTGGACTTTCTGATGTGAGACATGCGACGGCGTCGGCGAGAGCCGCCCCCGTCGATTCGGATGATCATCCGCGGGCGACCGGCCTCGCCGCACGGGTGATGACAGGATGTCAACGTCGGGCGGAGCGCCCGGCGGAAGGAACGGACGGTTGGCCGAATGACGCGGAGCGCACCCATGCAAGTGCAGACGACCAGGTTCGGCGTGGTGGAGATCCCGGAAGACCGGGTGATCACCTTCCCCAAGGGGCTGCTTGGCTTTACCACTCAGAAGCGGTACTGCCTGCTCGAGCCCGGGAATGAGACGGCGTTCTTCTGGCTTCAGTCGCTGGAAGAGCCCGGTCTGGCGTTCGTCGTGACGGACCCCTCGCTGTTCTTCACGGACTACACCGTCCCGATCAAGCCGGAACAGATGACCGACCTTCGGCTGGACAAGCTGGAGGACGCGCAGGTCTTCGTGATCGTGAACAAGGTTGAAGGATCGCTGACGGGGAACCTGCAGGGGCCCCTGGTGATCAACACGCTGACGCGTGAGGGCGAGCAGATCGTGCTGGCGGACCGCCGCTGGACGACGCGCCACACGCTGATGAAGCTCGGGGGCGAGGCCCCGCGGGCGCAGGCGATCCCCGCCTGAGACAGGCACCAGCAAGGAGAAGTGCGACGAGCTGCGCGGAGGTTCCGCGCCGCGGGACGCACGGCCGAATGAGTATGAGCGGCACGCTCAAATCCGCGGGACGTTGCCGGGCGAAGGGGCCCGGGGCGGCGTCATGGGCGGCTACACGAACTACACCGACATTGGTTCACGGAACGATCAAGGAGCTCACACATGCTGGTGCTGAGTCGTCAACGCGACGAGACCATCATGATCGGGGACGAGATCGAGATCACGGTCGTGGATATCCGGGGGGACAAGATCCGCCTGGGGATCAGCGCACCGTCGAGGATCGCCGTCCATCGCAAGGAAGTGTACGAAGCCATCCGCAGGGAGAACGAGCAGGCGGCCCAGATCGCCGCGGGCGAGGCTTTGCCGGGCAGTCCGGCGTCGGTCGGGGGGCAGTCGCTGCGTCCCGGCCCGGCGCGGAACCGCACGGGCAAGCAGGCCAGGTCGTTGTCGACGCGGGTGGGAGGTTCGCCCGGGGCGGGGCCGCCCGGAGCGGATCCACCCGTGACGGTCCGATCGCCCGGCGGAGCCCGGGCAGGGGCGAGAAGCGCATGAAGCACTAGCGGACCACACCAGCGTCGAGCACGTCGGAACAGTCACAAGCGTCCACGCAATCATGGAGGATTGCACATGTCACGGATCAACACGAACATCCCGAGCATCATCTCGCAGCAGAACCTCATGCGTTCGTCCAAGGAGCTCTCGCTCCGCTTCGAACGCCTCTCGACCGGCCTGAAGATCAACCGCGGCGCGGACGACCCCGCCGGGCTGATCATCTCCGAGCGAATCAAGTCGGACATTCAGGGCGTCAACACGGGGATCAAGAACTCCGAGCGCGCCAGCTCGGTGATCTCGACCACCGAAGCCGCACTCAACGAAGTCTCCGACCTGCTCAACTCGATCAAGAGCCTGATCGTCGAGGCGGCCAACACCGGCGGCAACAGCGTCGAGGAACGCCAGGCCAACCAGCTCCAGATCGACTCGGCGATCGACACCATCACCCGCATCAGCAACACGGCGAGCTTCGGCGGGCTCAAGCTGCTCAACGGCTCGCTCGACTACAACCTCTCGAGCGTCAAGACCAGCGCCATCACCAAGGTCCAGGTCAACAACGCTTCGCTGGTCAACGCCAGCAGCCTGCAGGTGACGGTCGACGTCGTGACCAGCGCCCAGATGGCCGGCCTCTACTACAACCCGGGCACGACCAACCCCGGGCGTCTGCTGAGCGCGATGACCATCGAGGTTCGCGGCTCGCTGGGGACGCAGGTCCTCCAGTTCCCGCAGAGCGCTCCGCTCTCCTCCGTCGTCGCCGCGGTCAACAACATCACCGCCTTCACCGGCGTGACCGCCTCGCTGGTCAACAACGCCGCGACCTCGGGCATCACCTTCAACAGCAGCGGTTACGGCAGCGACCAGATGGTCAGCGTGCAGCGCATCGGCGGGCCGGTGGGTGCGGGTGATTCGTTCACCCAGAACCTGTACAAGCTCGACGACAACGCCGACCCCACCACGCTCGGCTCGCCCGCCAACTGGGCCTTGGCCGACCTGGCCCGGGCGACCAACGACACAGGCCAGGATGTGGCCGCGCTGGTGAACGGGTCTCTCGCCAGCGGCCGCGGGCTCCGACTGCCGGTCAACAGCAGTTCCTTCGGCGCCGAGATCCTGCTCAACCGCGACTTTGCCATCCGTCCCGCGGCCGCCAACTCCGTCTTCTACGTGACGGGCGGCGGCGCACTCTTCCAGCTCGGACAGAACGTCACCGCGCTCCAGCAGAGCAACGTCGGCGTGCCGAGCATGGCGGCGACCCGTCTGGGCGGCACCCTCGTCGGCGGCGTCCTGCAGTACCTCTCGAGCGTGAAGACCGGTCAGGGCAACTCGATCGCCGAGTCCCTCGCACGGGGCGACTTCACGGCGGCGAGCGAGATCCTCGATCGCTCGATCGACGAGGTCTCGACCCTCCGAGGCCGACTGGGCGCCTTCGAACGCAACGTGCTGCAGACCAACGTCCGCAGCCTGCAGTCGGCGTTCGAGAACCTGACGGCGAGCAACAGCCAGATCCGCGACGCGGACTTCGCGGCGGAAACCAGCGCCCTCTCGCGTGCCCAGATCCTCTCGAGTGCCGGGACGAACGTCCTGGGGCTCGCCAACCAGCAGAGCCAGCAGGTTCTGCAGTTGCTGGGCTGATCGCGGGAGTCAGATAACGCGACGATTGATCAACGCCCCGGGGCTCCGAGCCCCGGGGCTTTCGTTATTGGGTCATGACGGACCCAACGACGGGGGAGGCACGCACGAAAATCCGTTGCGCCGACTGAACCGACGCTTCCGACGCGTCGATGACACCGACGATGGACGCTCTCGGATGGTCCGCAGAGCGGATGACATTCCCGGGATGGAGCCCGGGGGGCCGGCACCCGCGTGGGTGAGTTGGGACGAGACGTCCCGTCCGGCGGGTCGGCCTGGCAACGCAAGGACGCGGGCCGTCTGAGTTTGGTTCACGGAGGATCTCATGAGTCGCATCAACACGAACGTTCAGAGCATGATCGCCCAGCGCGTGCTGGGTCAGAACAACCAGAACCTGAGCCAGACGCTCGAACGTCTGGCGACGGGCACCAAGATCAACCGGGGTAAGGACGACCCGGCTGGTCTGATCGCCAGCGAGGCGCTCCGCTCGCAGATCCGGTCGACGAACGCGGCGCTTTCCAACGCCGACCGCGCTGACCAGGTCGTGAACATCGCCGAGGGCGGTCTGCAGGAGGTCTCGGGTCTGTTGACCGAGCTGCAGGGCCTGGTGACGGCTTCGGCGAGCAGCGCCGGCCTGTCGGACGACGAGAAGCAGGCGAACCAGCTGCAGGTGGACTCGATCCTCCAGACGATCGACCGCATCGCCGGCGCCACGTCCTTCCAGGGCATCAAGCTGCTCAACGGCAACTTCGACTTCAATGTGTCGAACGTCGCCAGCGGCGTCTCCGACTACCGGATCAACGCGGCCAAGTTCAGCGGCTCGAGCCTCAACCTCAACGCCGTCATCACCCAGTCCGCCCAGCAGGCCGGTCTGTACCTCTCCTTCGGCGGCACGGCGCTGAACCTCTCGGGCACCAACGGCTCGTTCACCATCGAGGTGCGCGGCTCGAAGGGCGCTCGCCAGCTCACCTTCGCCTCGGCGACCGCCGTCTCCACGATCGTCAAGTCCGTCAACACCTTCAAGGACGTGACGGGCGTGACCGCCTCCGCCGGCGGCACGGGCGTCAAGCTCTACAGCTCGGACTTCGGTTCCAGCGAGTTTGTCACGACCAAGGTGATCAGCACGGGCAACATCTTCGGCTCGAACATCGGCATCTACGGGATGTCGTCGTCGGACTTCGACGTCGTCCGCACCACGGGCGCCACGACCTTCACCAACGCCAGCAACGGCGTGACGGACTACGGCCAGAACATCGGCGCCACGATCAACGGCATCCAGGCCGTCGCCAAGGGCAAGAGCGCCCGCGTCTCCAGCGACTTCCTTGACGTCGAACTGAACTTCACGACCAGCCGCTCCCAGCAGCTGGGCGCGGTCGGCACGGGCGGCACGACCGCCACGGTGACCGGCGGCGGCGCGTCGTTCCAGCTCGCCGGCAAGGTCGACATCGCCGGTAAGGTCTCCCTGGGCATCGGCGACGTCGCCACCCGCAAGCTCGGCGGCAGCGTCTCCGGGTTCCTCAGCTCCCTGGCCAGCGGCAACTCCAACGCCCTGACCGGGAACAACCTGGACTCGGCCCAGAAGATCGTCTCCGAGGCGATCAACCAGGTCAGCTCGCTCCGCGGTCGTCTGGGCGCGTTCCAGAAGAACACGATCGGTGCGACGATCCGCAGCCTGAACGTCGCGGTCGAGAACTCCGAGGCCGCTCAGAGCGTCATCCGCGACAGCGACTTCGCCGAGGAGACGGCCCGCCTCACGCGGTCGCAGATCCTGGTGAGTGCTTCGACCAACGTGCTGGGCCTGGCGAACAACTCGCCTCAGTCGGTCCTGCAGTTGCTCGGCTAAGCCTCTGATTCGTTGAGATTCTCCGGAGCCCCGGACCGAAAGGTCCGGGGTTCTTCTTTTTCAGGCCGGCCATCCGACGCGGGGTGAATGCCTCATTCCTGCGGTCCTGACAGCCTCTCATCAATGGTGCGCATCGGCTCTGCCGATTATTTCCAGGTCCGGCACACACTGCCCCAAGGACCCTGACGTGCAACCACTGAGCGACCTGCTTGTCCATGCCTGCGAGTCGTCGCCGCCAACCACCAAGGAGGCTGCGCACGACGCTCACACACCGGCCACCGGCTCGCGTCTCGCGGGGCGGGCATTGGTTCTGTCGACGTGTGCGGGTGTGGCAGCGGGTTGTCTGGGCCTCGCCGGGGCCGCCGCGGCCGGGTGGATCTCGATGGGCTCCGCGGCATTCGGGGTTGGAGCGGCCGTCATCGGCTCGGTGTTGTCGACAAGTTTGCTCGTTCGTGCGGTGGCCAGGCCGATCGAACAGATCGCCGGCGAGGCGGCCCAGCGGATCGCCGCTCGCACCGGCCACGCGCCGAGCGCCAAGGCATCGCCGATCGATCGGCTGCGGACGGCGATCGACTCGCTGGACGCTCTGACCCGTCGGGCCGAGGAGGCCGGCCTGCTGGCCCTTCTCGCGGAACGGACCAGGCACGCGGTGCTGGTCTTCGACAGCGACGACCGGATCGAGTGGGTCAATGACGGGTTTGTGCGGCTGACGGGTTGTACACGCGAGCAAGTGGTGAGTGTGAAGGCCTCAGAGGCCTTGCGCAGCCCGCATTCGAATCCCGACACCGTGGAACTGATGGCGGACCGGATTCGGCATGGGCGGGGCTTTGTCGTGGAGATCCTCCACGAGCGACGCAACGGCGAACGCTACTGGGCGAGCATCGAGGCGACGCCGGTGCGTGACGAATCCGGTCGTGCACGGCGGTACGTCGCGCTCATGATGGACGTGACCGAAGCGCACGAGAAAGCTGAAGCCCTGGAGGGCAGTTGGCGGCGGCTGCAGATGTCGCTCGACGCTGCCCCGGTCGCGGTGGCGGTCTGTGACGCCGAGGGCCGGCCGACCATGGCGAACCGGGAGGCCGAGCGGCTGTTGGGGATTCGCGGCCGGTCGCTGAGCCCCTGGATGATGCTGGCGACCCCGGAAGATCGCGCCAATTTGGCTCGAATCTGGGCGGAGACGGCCCGCACGCGGACCACATCCGAGGCCACGTTCCGCGCGTTCTCGGCGGCCGGGGAGCCGATCTTTGTGTGCGTTCGCATCACGCCTCTGGAACACGGCGACGCGACCGAGTATGTCTGCGCCTTTGAAGACGCCACGACCCGCCGGATCGCGCAGGACGGGCTGCTGCACCTCTCGACGAACATCGGGCGCCTGAAGCAGCAGGTCCGCGAGCAGTCGTCCGCCATCGGGCACGTCGAAGCGTTGGCCAAGGAGGCAAGGGCGGCGAGCGCCGATCTGCTGGCGAGCCTCGGTCGCGAACTCAACGCGCCGCTCGTGGTGATCATGGGCTACGCCGACCTTCTCGCCGATCAATCCGCCACCGCCGCCGAGCGCATCGAGTACGCCGAGTTGCTCCGGCGTGGCGGCACGCGCATGCGCCGCGTCATCGAGTCGCTGATGGAACTCGCCGGGCTTCAGCGCACCACAGTGCCCCGAAAGCGTGTCGCGTGCAACGTGCGCGAGACGATCGAGGAAGCCGCCGCGATGATCGCCGACCGGCTCGGACGGCCCATGCTGTCCGTCGAATCCTCCATCCACGACGATGTCTCCGCGACCATCTGCACGGATCCCTCGCGGCTCGGGCAGCTCCTGATCCACATGGCCGTGGCCGCCGCGAGGTGCCACACCGGCCGGAACATCAAGCTCGTCGCCGCTCGCGATGGGGAGCACGCCGTCCGATTCGAGATCCGCCTGTGCGACGCCAAGCCCAAGGACGCGATCGACGAGCCCGAGACCATCGCCGCGATCGAGCTCGCACTGGCGGGTAAGCTCGCCGACTCGCTCGACGGGGTTCTTGACAGCGGCGGGGCGGACCCCAACCTCGTGCTCGCCCTCACCATTCCAATCGCGGCGGCATCGCCGAACCCGATGCCCGCAGCCTGAGCCCGTGCCCCGGACTCAGGGCGTGCCGCTCGGCTTGGTATCGGCGGGCTTGGTTTCCGCGGGTTTGGTTTCCGCGGGCTTGGCCTGCTCCGCGGGCTTCGTCAGGTTCCGCAGCCGACCGAAGTATGCCTTGACCGTGCCCCGCAACTCCGGGGGCACTTCGCCGTTGGACAACGCCTCGGCCGCGGCCTTCGACGACGCCTCGACCGCCTCGGCGAACTCAAGGCGAGACTCGCCCACCACCACCTCGCCCTTGACGTACTGACGCCCGATCACAGGTCCGCGCCCGGTCTGGGTCTTGATCTTCTCCTGCGTCTGTGCGAAGTCCGTCGGCGACGAGCCGCGGCGTGCGCCGAAGGCCCGGCCTGCGCTGCCCCCGTTGCCCGAACCCAATCGGTTGCTGTCGCCTTCGGACCATTCGCCCTGCTGTTCGCCCCACCCGGCCTCGCTGCCGTTGCCCTCGCACATCCCGGCGCCCATCGCCGCCATCTGACCACGGCACTCGGACAATGCGGCATCCAGTGCCGCCATCTCCGCCTGCGACAGCTCCGCGTCGCTCAACTGATCGCCCATCTCGGCCATCGCCTCCGACGCGCCCTCCATGTCGCCGGAGCTCATGCACTCCCCGGCCTGGTTCATGGACTTGGACATGCGGGACGCCTGTTGGGCCGCCTTCGCCTTGGCCGCCAACTGCTTGGCGAGCTGTTCACGCTGCTCGGGCGAGAGGTTCTTGAGGGCCTCGGCCGCCGCCTTGGCAAGGTCCGGGTTCGCCGCCAACTGCTTGGCGAGCTCGGCGGCCTGCTTGGGGTCCGCCCCGGCCTGTTCCAACGCCTTGGCCAGTTCCTTGTTCGCGTCCCCCGCCTTGTTGAGCTGATCCGCGAGGTTCTTGAGCGCTTCGGCCAGCTTCTTTTTGTCGGCCTCGCTCAGCGAGTTGTCGCCCAGCTTGGCCTTCAGCTCGCTCAGCGCCTTGTTCGCCGCGGAAAAATCGCCCTTGGACATCGCCCGGAAAGTCTGATCGAGCGGGCTCGAACCCGGAAGCCTGAGATTCGCCATCAGGTCCTTCTTCGCGTCGAGGTTCATGCCCTTCTCGCCCTGCGCGACCGCTTCGAGCCGCTCCGCGAGATCCGTCAGCCGCTTCATCTCAGCCGCCCGGATCTGTTCGGGCTTTGCGATCTCGCCGGCCTTGGGCTCCTCGGGCTTGCTGGGCTCCGCGAGGTTCTGCGCCAGTTCGGGCGACACCTTCGCCACGAGCTTCTGCAGTTCCTCGCGGTTATCCTTCACTTCCTGCTTGACCGCGATCAGTTCCTGCTGGCGGGCCTTCTCTTCTTCCTTCGAGGCCTTGGACCCCAGCAGATCGAGCCCTGGCATCAGCCACGCGAGCAAAAGCCCGACCGCCGCCACCACGGGCCAGTGCCACCCGCGGGGCGCCTCGATGGGAATCGCCCTGCGCACGTCGACGCCCGCCGCACGTGCCTTGGCCTCGTCGACAACGAGTTTGGACCACGCGTCACGGGGTTCGCCGAGAGACAGGGCTGTCGACAGTGACTCACGCAGCCCCGCGGCCTCGTCGAGCGCCCGGGCCGACGCCGACGCGCGCGGGCGTGTCGCGATCGACCACGCAAAGGCCCCCACCGCCGCGACGCCCGCCGCCGCCAGCGCGACCCGATCCCACTGCACCGAGAGCGAGAACGCCTGCTGGGCGATCCGCAGCACCGCCAAGACGATCAGCGCGGCCGTCCCCGCGACGATCAACGCCCACAACAGGCGATTGATCCACAAACGCCGCCCGGCCGCCGACACCGCTCGCATGATCTCGCCCATCGCCGGCTCCTTCCGCGTTCCCAGCCCTCAATAGATCGCCCCAAAGTCTACTCGGGTTCGCGCCCACCCTGTTTTATGGTTGATCGGCCTTCCGGATGCACCGGGCGGCTGTTCCGCGAGCCCGCCGATCGATCCCGAACAGAGCTCGACCATCCGCCCCCAATGCGTACGCTTGGATTCCGTGCTGCCCAGCGTCGTCCACTCCATGCCGTACCTCTCCCGTCGCCCGTACGCGCTCGAGTGGACCGCCACCGTCCTGCTGACCTTTGCGATCTCGTTCCTGGAGGGGGGCACGATCAGCGTGTTCCTGAAGCAGGCGTTCGCGGGGCAGACCGACCCGTGGAAGCACAACCTCGCCGTGGCGCTCGCGGGGTCTGCGGGGGAGCTGGCGAACATCATCAGCTTCTTCTGGATCACCGCGAGCCAGGGGCGGCCCAAGGTCCGGTTCCTTTCGCTGCTCCAGACCGGCCTGCTGCTGTGCATCGCGGGGGTCGCGGTGGTTCCCATCTCGCCGGGCGGGCTCTGGGCGGCGGTCGCTCTGGTCATCCTCGCACGGATCTTCTGGTCGGGCATCGTCACCCTCCGCACCAATCTCTGGCGCGCCAACTACCCACGCGAGTATCGCGCCCGCATCGTCGGGCATTTCTCGATGGCGCAGCAGCTCACCGTCGGCGTGCTGGGCTTTGCATTCGGCGCGATGATGGACATGCACTCCGACGCCTTCCGCGCCTACACGCCCTGCGTCGCGCTCATCGGGCTCGCCGGGGTTCTCGTATACGGGAAAATCCGCTTCCGGGGTGAGCGGGAGCAGCTCAGGACCGAACGAGAATCCGGCATCAAGGGCGTGATGAGGCCCTGGGGCGGGCTTGTCTCCTCGTGGCGCGTGATGCGCGCCGACCGCCGCTTCGCGCAGTTCATGGTCTTCATGTTCCTTCTGGGCCTGGGCAACCTCATGGTCGTGCCGTTGCTCGCGATCTCGCTGGCGCGACGATTCGGGCTCGAGGAGGGCGCGTTCACCGCCTCTGTGCTCATCACCTCGACCCTGCCCAACGTGCTGATGCCCCTTGCCGTCCCGGTCTGGGCCGGGCTCCTCGACCGCTCCCACGTTGTTCGCTTCCGCGCCGTGCACGGCTGGTTCTTCGTCGCCGCCCAGGCGATGTTCATGCTGGGCATGGCGGTGCAGGCGATGCCGCTGATGTACGCGGGCGCGGTGCTCTGGGGCGTCGCGCTGGGCGGGGGCGCGCTCGCATGGAATCTCGGGCACACCGACTTTGCCCCGCCCGCCCAGAACGCCCACTACATGGCGACCCACGTCACGCTCAACGGCCTGCGCGGGCTGCTCGCACCCTTCCTCTCCGCCGGGCTCTACACGCTCGCGACGCAGCTTCTGGGCCCCTCGGGCGTGATGGATCCCGCGGCAGCCGTGCTCGCCGTTTCGGTGGTCCTCTCCGGCCTCGGGGCTGCGGGCTTTGTCTGGCTCCGCTTCTCCATGGGGGCGGCGGCCGGTCGACTCCAGCGCTCATAAACGAAAGACGGGCGCGGACACTTCTTGTGCCCGCGCCCGCTGATCGCTCGGACGCTCGGTGGCCTGCAGGCCACTCGGCTCAGTTGATCGAAACCTTGCGCGGCATCGTCTTGGGGCTGCGCGGCAGACGCAGGGTCAGCACGCCATCTCGGAACTCGGCATGCACCGCGTCTTCCTGCACCTCAAAGGGCAGTGCGACGCGTCGGGCGAGGGTTCCCGTCCGCCGCTCGCGACGGTAGAACTTCTCGTTCTTCTGCTCGGATTCCTCGGTTCGCGTGGCCGAGATCGACAGCACGCCGTCCTGAACCTCCACGCTGATGTCCTCCTTGCGGAAGCCCGGAAGGTTTCCGCGGACGACAAGCTCCTTCTCGTTCTCGGAGACGTCCAGCGGCAGGATGTCCACCGACGGCTCTCCATCCTCGCGGCCCGGATGGAAGAACGCATCCGCGAACGCGTCCTCGAACAGCCTCGTCAGCGGGCTCACGGCGCCGCGAGATGAGACTTGGGGGGCGACTCGGGTCATGCAGTTCATAGATCCTCCTTCTTCAATGACGGGCGTTCGGGCCCGGCAGTCCTTACTTGGCAATCGCCGTGCCAATCGACTCGCCACCCCCGTGCCCCCCTAGGCGAGGCCCAAGGCCCTGCCAACCCTGCCAGCCGAAGTCCATCCTCCTCCAACGGTTGCCAGACTGGCAGCGGATGGCCCGATGGGGGGAGTCGCGACCCGAACGGGCGTTGGTACGATTGGGGCATATGACGATCGACTTCCGCAGCGACACCGTGACCAGACCGACCGCCGCCATGCGCCAGGCGATGGCCAACGCAGAGGTGGGCGACGACGTGCTGGGCGACGACCCGACCGTGATCCGCCTGCAGCAGAAAGTGGCGGAAATCCTCGGCAAGCCGGCGGCGGTGTATGTCCCGAGCGGGACGATGGCCAACCAGGCCGCCCTTCGTGCGCACAGCGAGCCGGGCGATGAAGTGATCGCGCACGAGGGGAGCCACATCATTCATTATGAGACGGGCTCGCCGGCCGCCCTGTCGGGTCTGATGGTTCGCCCGCTGCCGGGCCCCGGGGGGGTGTTCGAACCCGAGCAGGTGGACGAGGCCGTTCGCCCGCATTCGGCCCACTTCGCCCGCAGCCGGATCCTGCTGATCGAGAACACGCACAACCGCGGGGGCGGGACGATCTGGCCGCTCGAGACGATCCGCAAGGTGACCGACCGGGCCCGTGCGCACGGGTTGATCTGCCACATGGACGGGGCGCGGCTGTGGAACGCGTGCGCGGCGACGGGCGTGAGCCCGGCGGAATACGCCGCCTGCTTCGACACCGTCTCGTGCTGCTTCAGCAAGGGTCTCGGGGCGCCGGCGGGCTCGGCGGTGGTCGGGTCCCCCGACGTGATCTGGCGCGTGCACCGCTTCCGCAAGATGTTCGGCGGGGCGATGCGTCAGGCGGGCATCCTCGCCGCCGCGTGCATCCATGCCCTGGATCACCACCGCGACAGGCTCGTCGAGGACCACGCCAACGCCCGCCGACTCGCCGAGGGGCTGGCCAACATCCCCGGCCTGCGCGTTGACCTCGCGGGCGTGCAGACCAACATGGTCTTCTTCGATCTCGATCGCTCGCTGCCGGTCAATGCCGCCGAGTTCTGCAAGCGGCTCGACGCGGCGGGTGTGCGGATGCTCGCCAACGGGCCGCGTCGCGTGCGGGCGGTCTGCCACCTTGATGTTCAGGCCGCGATGATCCCCAAGGCGATCGACATCATCGCGCAGTGCGCCGCGTCGGCCGCCAAGGCCGCCTGAGGAGCCCTCCATGCCACTCGGCTCGGTGATGATCTCGTCGTGGAACGGCATCCCCGCGGTGACCCGCGCGGCCGAGCTGCTCGCCGCCGGCTCGGACTCGCTCGACGCGGTCGTCGCCGGGATCCAGCTCGTCGAGGACGACCCCGAGGAACTGAGCGTGGGCTTCGGCGGGCTGCCGAACGAGGACGGGGTGGTCGAGCTCGACGCCGCCGTCATGGACGGTCGCCTGCACAGGGCCGGCGCGGTGGCGGGGGTGCGGGGCTTCCGCCACGCGGCAAGGCTCGCGCTCGAAGTGCTCCGCCGCACCGACCACTCGCTGCTGGTTGGCGAGGGTGCGTCCAAGTTCGCCCGGGCGCTGGGATTTCCCGAGGAATGCCTGCTGACCCCAAAAGCCAGACAGGCCTGGCTCGACTGGAAGGCCTCGCTCTCGACACGCGACGGATGGCTCGGTCCCGATGAACTCGGCGGGACCGCGGGCAGCGCGTTCGGCCAATCCCTCTGGGCGGGCAACACGGACCCGTCGAAGAACTCGCCACTCCCGCCCTCACCCGGCGATTCCCGCACGGCGAGCACGATCCCGCACACGTACGGCACGATCCACCTGTCCTGCCTCGACACCCGGGGCGACCTCGTCAGCGTCACCAGCACGAGCGGGTTGTCGTACAAGATTGCGGGGCGAGTCGGCGATTCACCGATCGTCGGGGCGGGGCTCTACACCGACAACGCCGTCGGCAGCGCGGGGGCGACCGGGCGTGGCGAGGCGACGCTACAGACCTGTGCCGCGCACACCGCCGTCCTTCGCATGGAAGCCGGGGACGACCCAACCCAGGCCTGCCTCCATGCCCTCAAGAAAATCGCCGCCTCGACGCGCGAACGCCGGCTCATCTCGCCCGAGGGGCGCCCCCACTTCAACGTGACGATGTACGCCCTGCGAAAGGACGGCGTGACCGGTTCGGCGTCGATGCACGAGGGGTACGAGCACGTGGTGTGGCAGGACGGCCGAGCGGAAGCCCGCCGAAGCGCGTTCCTCTTTCCCCGTGCATAGAGCACCGCACACCGGATGGGACGTCCGAGAATCGTGCCTCCACACCGGTCGCGAGCAGCAGCCTGTTGAAATGTCCCGGGCGGAACGGCGATACTGTCCGTCTCACTCAGTTGGCAAGCCCACGGAGATTTCGCATGAAGGCCGTCGCTGTGGCGATTTCGGTGCTCGCAGGCTCTCACGCCGCCCTCGCTCAGTCGCCCCTGCAATCGTACTTCGACGCTTCGCGAGAGGGGTGGGCCGTGGAGACGAGAACGAACCCCACGGGTTCATTCTCGCTCGTGCAGACGTACACGCCTGATTTCGTCGCCTCGGGCGGTGCCGAGGGCGGCTACATCGAGGAGCTGGACCCGGACTCGAACTGGTCTTTCTTCAGCGCCCCCAGCGCCTGGGGTGGAGATCGGTCCGCCTTTGCCGGCAAGCGCCTGGAGTTCCGAGTGCGAACCGACACCCTGAACTACCCGGATGGGCGATTGGTCGTGCTGATCGGCAACGGCGGTCAGCGGGTGTCCCACGCGACGGCGCTGCCGCCGGTCAACGAGTGGACTTTCCGTTCGATCCCGCTCACGGCGGGACAATGGACAATCGGGTCCTCCGGCACGGGCACACAGGCGACGCAAGCTCAGATCAACGCGGTCCTGGGCTCGCTCGAGCGTCTTCTGATCGGGCTCGAGTACGGCGGGGACCAGCTCGAAGAGCGTGTCGGCCTCGATTCCGTCGTGTTCGGCGTCTGCCCAGGTGACTTTGACCGAGACGGGTTCGTTGACTTCTTCGACTTTGACGCCTTCGTCGGTTGTTTCGAGGGCGGCGCATGCCCACCCGGACAGTCCGCCGACTTTGACGGCGACGGGTTTGTCGACTTCTTCGACTTCGACGCCTTTGCTGCCGCCTTCGAACGAGGCTGCTGAACTACAGCCGGGCCGCCGCGATGCTCGCCAGTTCGCTGCGTTCGCTCTTGGACAGAGTGACGTGCCCCGCCAGGGCCACGCCCTTCATGCGTTCGACCGCGTACGACAGCCCGTTGGACGAGCTGTCCAGGTACGGATTGTCGATCTGCTGGATGTCGCCCGTCAGGATGAGCTTGGTGCCCTCGCCCACGCGGCTCACGATCGTCTTGACCTCGTGAGGCGTCAGGTTCTGCGCCTCGTCCACGATCATGAACTGGTGCGGGATGCTCCGCCCGCGGATGTACGTCAGCGGCTCAAGCACCAACTTCCCGTCGGCCATCAGCTTCTGGATGCGCTGCTCGGCCGTGTGGCTGTCGGCGTGCCCCGAATTCGCCCCGCGCGTCGACATCAGGTATGTCAGGTTGTCGAAAATCGGCTGCATCCACGCGGTCAGCTTCTCGTCCTTGTCGCCCGGCAGGTACCCGATGTCCCGTCCCAGCGGCATGATCGGGCGGGCGACCAGCAGCTTCTCGTAGCGCTCCTCGCTGAACACCTTCGCCATACCGGCCGCGATCGCGACCAGCGTCTTGCCCGTGCCCGCGGACCCAAGCAACGTCACGAACTTGATTTCGTCGTCCATCAGCAGATCGAGCGCCATCGTCTGCTGGCTGTTGCGGGCGATGATCCCAAAGACCGGCTTGCGCAGGTTCGTGACGGGGATCACGTGGTCCGTATCCGCCAGGCGACGCCCGAGCCCCGTGTGCCCGGCATCGTCCTTGTCGCGGAAGTACACGAACTGGTTGGCGATGACCTCGTCATCGTGCCCGCTCTCGGCCAGCAGCGGGCGGAGCTTGCCCATCGCCAGCATGCGGTCGCGGTACATCTCGTCGATCACCGACCGCGGCGATTCGACCGTGACACACCCGGTGTACAGGCGGTCGGCGTCGACCTTTTGATTCTCGAAGTCCTCGGTGTGGATCCCAAGCGAATCGCTCTTGATGCGGGCGGCCAGGTCCTTGCTGACAAACGTCACGTCCGACCCGCGGCACTTGAGGTGCCACGCGACGGCGATGATCCGGTTGTCGGGCGACTCCTCGACCAGGGCGGCGGGGCGCTCGTACTCCTCGACGTCGATGCGCACCGTGCCGGTCTTTCCCTCGGGCCCGAGCTTGGCCGCCGCGCCGACGCGCGGGCTGTGCTCGCCCCAGTTGACGCCTTCCGTGAGGCTGCCCTTGTTGCGGAGCCAGTCGAGATGGCGGATGCACTCCCGGGCGTTTCGGCCCAGGTCGTCGTCCTTCCGCTTCATCTTGTCGAGTTCTTCGATGACCGCGAAGGGGATCACCAGGTTGTGCTCGGCGAAGACGAACAACGCCGCCGGGTTGTGCAGCACGACGTTGGTGTCGATCACGAAGGTGCGCACACCGGTCGCCACCCGGCGTCGCCCCGCCTTCCCGCGCACCGCCGCGCGGGCCGTCTTCTTTTCGCCGCTCATGGTTGTTCCGCCCGGCGGGGGAGCATCCCCGCTCTCAAAGGCCACGGAGCCGTCCTCGTCCCGCGGATCACGGATGGGCATGCGTCGAGCATACCAGTTCTCCGTGTGTTGCCGCGTCGCTTGCGATCGGTCTCAGGCATCCTGCCCCGTCTTTCACGCAGACTTCACACCGCGGGAGACGCCCCTTCCGAAGCAGGGGCGGGCTCTTCGCCGGCCGCGCTCTTCGCGCGGTCGGGGAAGGCCGTGTACTCCATCTCGACAATCCATTCCTCGAGCGGAACATGCCGGAGGAGGTCGAACCGAAGTTCCTTCCCTCCGTGCCGAGCATGCCCGGGCTTGACCTTGACGAACATCAGGAACTTGTCCCACTTGCGGCGATCGAAGTCCTCGCACTCGCCGACCGACAGCGTGGAACCATCGGGCAGGCCCAGCGTCTTGGTCGCGCTGTCGTACGTGTACTTCACCCGCGACACAAGCCCCACCAGCCCCAGCATCCACAGCCCGACGAGCAAGCCCACCGCGAAAATCACCCACTGCACCGGGATGTCGTACCACGACAGCGTCTTGGGGACCCGCGGCTGCCCGTTGGGGCCCGTGAACTCCTGGCGGAGCGTCTCGAGCTCGTCCGTCGGATTGCCCACCGCGGTGTACTCCGGCGTCAGCCTTCCCACGATCGTCAGCGATTCGAGCCACGCCTTCTTCTTCGCATCAACCGGCTTGAGGTTCTCGGGAGCCGTCTTGCGCAGCTGATCAAACGCGGCGACCGGGTCGGCAATGCTCGGGTTCGACCATGGCGCCGACTGCCCGCCCTCATTGGCCCGCTTGGCTTCCTGCAGGTACTCCCACTTGAGGTAGTCCGCCGCGCGGATCCCCCGCTGCGGGTAGACGTACACCGCGTCGATGTACCCCCAGATCCCAAAACCGATGAACAGCACGGCGATCGCCAGCATCTTGATCGTCCACGTGCGGTTGAGCGATGTTGTCTGCGTCCCTGCCATAGTCGTGGAGTGTACGGCTTTTCGTCCGGGTGGTTCGGGCAATCCCCGGGGTGGGTTCGACCTGGGTTATTCACCCCTGCCCAGCACCCGGCGCAACGCCGCACTCCACCATCGGCCCGCGGTCCGACGCCCATGAGGGCTGGCCATGAGCCAATCCCACCCTCCGGCGTTGACCGCCCGGATCGGGATGCGGGGGAACTTCTTTCCGGACCCCATCGCCCAGGTCAGCCACTGCGAGTGCTCGCGACGCATCCTCGCGCCCGGATCCTCGACGTCCTGCCCGCCGCTGTTGAGGAACTGGATCATGCCTGAAGGAGTCTACCGCCCCGGCCCGCCGCGCCAAGCCCCGCGGGAATGCCCGCGCGTCACTGGTTCCGCCCGAAGTACTCCATCTCCAAAGGCTCGAGCTCCACCGCCAGTTTCTGCCGCTCGCTGCCCAGACGCTGCATCTTCCCCTGGTCCTTCCACAAGTCCCCGGCGGCGATCTCCGCGTCGATCGCACGAATCCTCGCCTCGATCTCGGCGATCCGGGCTTCGATCTGCTCGGTCTTCATCCGGGCGAACTTGTTCGAGGTCGGGGCCTTCTTCTCCGTCTGCTTCTGGGCGTCTCGTTTCTCGGTCTCGGCCCGGCGGCGGCGAGCGTCCTCCCGCTCGCGTCGGTCCTTCTCCGCGGCGGCCTCGCGGGCCTCCTCCGCCTTCTCCTGATCGTCCTTCTCCTTCCACTCGCTGTACCCGCCGTGGAAGACCTTGGCACCCCCCTTCCCGTCCATCACGATCAGGTGGTCGCAGGTCGCGTCGATGAGCGCACGATCGTGCGAGATCAGGATCATCGAACCCGCGTACCCGTCCCGCTCGTCCTCGCCCGGGGTCAGGGCCATTTCGAGCCGCTCGGCCGAGGGAATGTCAAGGTGGTTGGTCGGCTCGTCGAGCACGAGCAGGTTCTTGGCCGAGGCGAGCAGCCCGGCGAGCACCGCCCGCGCGCGCTCGCCGCCGGAGAGCCCGCCCATCTCGCGGTCCTGCTCGGCCCCGGAGATCAGGAACGCCCCCAGCAGATCGCGCGCCTCCTGCTCGGAGTACGTGACGCCCGCCACTTCCTTCTTGATGATGTCCTGCACGTACCGATAGACCTGCTTGGTCGGGTCCAAGTGCTCGTGGGTCTGCTTGAAGTGCCCCACCGCCACGCGCGAGCCGAGCTGGACTTTCCCCTCGTCGGGCGCCAGCTCGCCCAGCAGCACGCGCACCAGGGTGGTCTTCCCCGCCCCGTTGGGCCCGATGATCCCCCACCGCTCGCCCCGGCCGATCTGCAGATCAAGGTTCTGGAACAGGACCTTCTGCGTCCCGTCGTCGGCGGCGTAACGCTTGCTGATCCCGCGGGCGGAGATCACGATGTCGCCCGATCGCTCCGCCCGGGGCAGTTGGAGCTTGAACGCCTCCATCTCGACAGGCCTCTCGAGCGTCGACTGTTCGATCGCCCGCGTAAGCTTGGTCTGCCGTCCGCGAGCCTGCTTGGCCCGCTGCCCCGCTTTGTACTTCAGGATGAAGGCCTTTTCCTTGCGGAACTGGTCCTGCTGGTTCTCGTACGCCCGGAGCTGCGTGAGGCGGCGCTGGGAGCGAATCTCGCGGAAATCCTCGTAGTTGCCGGGGTATTCGATGAGCCGCCCTCGCTCGATCTCGACGATGCTGTCGACAACGTTGTCGAGCAGGTAGCGGTCGTGGCTGATCAGCAGCACCGCGCCCTTGAACTCCTGCGTGAGGAATCGCTCGAGCCACAGCCGACCGTCGATGTCGAGGTGGTTGGTGGGCTCGTCGAGCAGCAGCACATCGGGGGCTTGCAACAGCAGCTTGGCAAGCGACACGCGCCCCTTCTGCCCGCCCGACAAACCCGCGACCGGCACGCCGAATTGGCTGTCCGTGAAGCCCAGGCCGTGCAGCACTTCGTCGATCCGATGGTCCACCGCGTACCCGCCGGCCTGCTCCATCTCCGACTCGAGCTGGCTTTGTTTCTTCAGCAGCTTCTCAAGATCGTCGCTGGCGGCATCGGCCATCCGGTGGAAGACCTCGTCCAACTGCTTGTGCAGGTCGTGGAGCTTCTCGAAGGCCGCCTCCGCCGCCCCGCGGAGCGTGTCCTTGGGGTCCAGGTTGTGGTCCTGGTGGAGGTACCCCGCGGAGCACCCACGCTGGACCGACACATCACCCTCTTCTGGGCGTATCAGACCGGCGAGGACTTTGAGGAAGGTGGACTTGCCGCAGCCGTTGCGACCGACGATGCCGATGCGTTGGCCGGGCTCGATGCTCAGGCTGACGCCGTCGAGGATCTTGCGGTGTCCGAAGGAGTGGGCGATGTTGGTGGCGGTCAGAATCGGCATAGGGAGGTCGCGATTGTAGAGATGCCGGATTGATGGAGCGGGGCGAAACACTGGGTCGAGATGCCGGTACAGTCGCACGCTTGGAATGACCCAACCCAACGTGGAGCCTGCATGAAAGCCAGACTGATGAAGCGTTGCGTCGCCCGCCTCGCCGCTGCCGTTCTGTTGTCGATGTCCGCCGCGACGATGAGCGCGTGCTCGACATCGGAGAAGCCCGCTGCGGCGGCGCTCACGCCCGAGCAGCAGAAGCTGAACGTGGATTCGTTCGACCAGGTCTGGACGACGATCCGCGATCGGCACTTTGACGCCACGCTCGGCGGGCTGGATTGGAACGCGCTGCGGGACGAACTTCGCCCGAAGGTGGCCTCCGCGACGACGCAGAGCGAAGCGCGGGGGCACATCTCGGACCTGATTGATCGCCTGGGGCAATCGCACTTTGGGATCATCCCCGCGGCGGCGTACGAGGACGTCGCGGGGCGGCCGACCGATGCCGATCCATCCGAAAGCAAGGCAAGCGCCGACACGTCCAACGGGAACGAAGCGGGCGGGAGCAAGCCCGCGGGCGACAAGGCGGCCGCACCCGAGTCCGGCTCGCGCGAAAGCGGCTGGTCGGGGCTGTGGGTCCGGGCTGTGGAAGGGGATGTGCTGGTCACCCACGTGGTGAAGGGGTCTCCGGCCGAGTCGGCGGGGATCCGTGCGGGGCATCTTGTTCGGAGCGTCAACGGGCGCGACCTTCGGGCGATGCTCACGCGGGTGGGCGAGGCGTACGCGGGCAAAGAGGCCGCTCAGAGCACGTTGTCCTTCGCGGCCCAATCGGCGTTGTCAGGGAGCGCGGGCGAGCGTCTCTCGCTCGGTGTCGTTGACGAGCGCGACGCCGAGCGCACCATCGAGTTGGTGCTGGCCAAGCCCGCGGGCAAGGCGACGACGCTGGGGAGCCTGCCGACGATTTTCGTCGAGTTCGAAAGCCGACGGATCACGCGCCCGGACGGGTCGCAGATCGGCTACGTCTGGTTCAGTTCGTTCCTCGATCCCGAGAACCTGATGGCGCAGATCAGTTCGGCGCTGCGGTCGTTCCGCGACTGCCAGGGCGTGATCATCGACATGCGGGGCAACATCGGTGGGCTCGGGGCGATGGCGATGGGCGTGGGCAGCTTCTTCGTCACACAGCCGGCGACGCTCGGAGAGATGCAGTCCCGCAACGGCTCGATCCGCTTCGTCGTCAACCCACGGTCCAATCCGCTGCAGACCCCGCTGGCGGTGCTGATCGACGAGTGCTCGGTCTCGACGGCGGAGATCTTTGCCGGCGGCATGCGGGACATCGGTCGGGCGAAGCTCTTCGGCGTGCGCACGGCCGCGGCGGCCCTGCCCTCCACCGTCGAACGCCTACCCAACGGCGACGGGTTCCAGTACGCCTTCGCGAACTACATCTCCGCCAGCGGGCTCGTGCTGGAGGGCAACGGCGTGCCCCCGGACGTCGCGGCGGCCCCCAGCCGGGCCGATCTGCTGGCCGGGCGGGATTCGGCGATCGAGGCCGCGGCGGCGTGGATCGGCTCGGGCGGGCAACTCCCGGCGCGTGCGCCGGTTCAATAACAGCTTCGACCGAAACAGACTGCGAATAATCACGCGGGCGGCGGCGAAGGGCCGACGACCCACCTTGAACAGGAATCAACCCTCCACGGAGCATCGCCTCATGACGAATCGACTGAATGTCCGGACGACCCTGACCGCCCTGCTTGTGCTCGCGTCGAGCGCGGGCACCTGCCTCGCGCAGAACGACCCCTCGAAGAAGGACACCCCGCCGGCGGCCCCGGCCGCCCCGGCTGCCCCGGCTGCCCCGGCTGCTCCGGCCCAGCCCGCCAGCGGCGAGAAGCTGCCGAGCGCCGCCGAGATCTTTGCCCGCTACATCGAGGTTACGGGCGGGAAAGCGGCGTACGAGAAACTCAAGAGCCGCGTCTCGACCGGCACTTTCGAGATGGCGGGCATGGGCAAGGCCGCGTTCACCCTGACGCAGGAAGCCCCGAACAAGATGGCGATGACGATCGACCTGCCCGGGATGGGCAAGATGGTGCAGGGGAACAACGGGTCGCACGCCTGGGAATACTCGGCGATGACCGGCCCGCGTCTGCTGGAGGGCGATGAACTGCTGGAGTCCAACGGGCAGTCGCTGTTCAATGCCGAGCTCTATCCCGAGAAGGTGTACACCAAGACCGAGGTGATCGGGATCGAGAAGGTCGGCGAGAGCGACGCCTACAAGGTCGCGATGACGACCAAGGGCGGCTCGACGCGCACGGCATTCTACGACAAGGCGTCGGGGCTGCTGGTCAAGATGACCATGGTCCAGAAGAGCCAAATGGGCGAGGTGGCGATCGACTCGATCACCAGCGACTACCGCGAAGTCGACGGCGTGAAGCTCCCCTTCAAGACGACGATCAAGATCAACGTCGGCCCGGGGATGGAGCAGGTGATGACCATCGAGAAGCTCACGCACAACACCGAGGTCGCCGCGGACGCGTTCAAGGCGCCGGCCGAGGTGCAGGAGCTGATCGACGCCAAGAAGAAGGACGAAGAAAAGAAGGATGCGCCGGCCGAGGCGCCCAAGACGGAAGCCCCGAAGAAGTAAAGCGGCTCCCGCGTCAATCACGCAACGAGGGGCTGTCCCGCGAGGGGGCAGCCCCTTCTTTGTGCGCGCTACCTTTTCCCGGATGCAGACGCCGAGTTCCAACCCGCAGGAGAAGGGCCCGATCGTGGGGATCGACCTGGGCACGACGAACAGCCTGGTCGCCTTCGCCGACGCCGCGGGCCCGCGGGTGCTGGGCGACGGCCCGGCCGGGGCGATGGTACCCAGCGTCGTGCGGTATGGACCGACCGGCAGCAACGGGACGCGGCCGACGATCGTGGGCGACGAGGCCCGTTCGGGCTCGTCCGAATTCGCGGGCTGGACGCTTCGCAGCGTGAAGCGGCTGATGGGCCGATCGCTCGCGGACGTCTCGGCCGACCTTGCGTTTCTCCCTTACGAGGTGGTCGAGGGGCCTCAGCGGACAGCTCGCGTGCGGCTGCCCGACGGCGGGATCGTCAGCCCGCAGGAAGTCTCCGCGGCGGTCCTGCGCCGGCTCAAGCAGATCGCCGAGACGTCGCTGGGCGTGCCCGTGTCGCGGGCGGTGGTGACCGTGCCCGCCTATTTCGACGATGCGCAGCGGCAGGCGACACGCGACGCGGGGCGGCTTGCCGGGCTCGAGGTTGTGCGGATCGTCAACGAGCCCACGGCGGCGGCGCTGGCGTACGGCCTTGGAACCACGGGCGTCGCACGAACGGTCGCTGTCTATGACCTGGGCGGCGGGACCTTTGATGTCTCGATTCTGCGGATTACGCCGCCCGAACCCGGCTCGCCCGAGCCCGCGTTTTTCCAGGTGCTGTCGACCGCGGGCGACACGCGGCTGGGGGGCGACGATCTGGACCACGCGCTGGCGGCGCATCTCGCGGGGCGGTTTGGGATCGATCTGGCGGACGAATCCGTGCGCACGGGGCTGGTGCGCGAGGCCGAGCGGGTGAAGGTCGCGTTGTCGGAGTCTGAATCGGTCGCGGCACGCTGGAACGGGGCCGAGGTCGTCATCGATCGGGGCGAGTTCGAGTTGCTCGCCGCCCCGCTGATCGATCGAACGCTGGCGTCGTGCACGCGGGCGCGGCAGGACGCGGGGCTGGGCGACCCGCCCGACGCGGTGGTGCTGGTGGGCGGCTCGACGCGGGTGCCGCTCGTCCGCCGGCGCGTCGCAGAGTTTTTCGGTGTCGAGCCATACACGGCGATCGACCCGGACCGGGCTGTGGCGCTGGGGGCGGCGGTGCAGGCGTCGATCCTCTCGGGGGGGTCGCGCGGCGCACTGCTTCTGGACGTTATCCCGCTGTCGCTTGGCATCGAGACGGCCGGCGGCGCGGTCGCGAAAGTCATCATGCGGAACTCGACCGTGCCCACCAAGGCCCGCGAGATGTTCAGCACGCAGGTCGACGGACAGTCGGCGATCCGGCTTCACGTGCTTCAGGGCGAGCGGGAGATGGCCGAGCACTGCCGGAGCCTCGGTGTGTTCCACCTGCGCGGCATTCCCTCGATGCCCGCGGGGCTGCCACAGGTCGAGGTCGAGTTTATGGTGGATGCGAACGGCGTGCTGAGCGTCTCGGCGCACGAGCGGCGCAGCGGCCGACGCGCGACGCTCCAGATCGTGCCCAACCACGGGCTCACTCGCGAAGAGGTCGAGCAGATCGAACGTGACAGCCTGACGCACGCCAAGGAAGACATGACCCGCCACCGCGTGGTGGACCTGGTGGTCAACAGCAGGCTTGATCTCAAGTGGATCCGCGACCGGATCGCGAAGTTCGGGTCCCAGCTTCCGGCGGAACACCTGGCGGCGGTTCAGGGAGCCACGGACGAGCTCGCCCGCTTTGTGGACGCGGGTGCGGCGGATTGGAAGGCTGTCAACCCCGACGCATTCCACGCGTGCAAGGAACGGCTGGACCGGCTGAGCATTCGTCTGCAGGAGATCGCCATCGCCGAATCGCTCAGGAACGCGCCGGACGCGCGGCGATAAGGGCGGCCATCCGTCCGGTCAGCCCGGCCTCGCGGCGGTGCGAGAAGAACCACTGAGGCTCCGAGGCGGTGCATCGGGTGAGGCGTTCGATGAGTGTCAGGCCGGCGTGGCGGGCTTGCAGATCGAGGGCGTGCTGAAGATCAATGAAGCCCTTGCCGTGGGGTGTGCGGTTCGCGATCACGCCGGGATCATCGGGGAAGGCGGCCTCGAACTGCTCGACGACCTCGGGCCCGACCTCGAAGGCCGAGGGGCCGATGCACGGGCCGATCGCGGCGCGGAGTGACGAGGGCGGCACCTTCGCGAGATCAGCAAGTCTGGCGATGGTGTTGGGGAGCACCCCAGAGATCACACCCCGCCATCCGGCGTGGACCGCGCCCACCGCGGTGCCGTCGGGAGACGAGAGGAGGATCGGGGCGCAATCGGCCACACGCACCGCCAGCACGATCGAGGGATCGCGGGTGATGACGGCGTCGGCCTTGGGGTCGGGCCCCGGCCAGGCGTCTCCATCGGCCACCACGACCTCGGGCCCGTGCACCTGGTGGATCTGCACGAGGCGGGCGTTGGGCACCCCGAGGGCCGAGAGGACCAGATCGAAGTTGCGGCGGATCGTGGCGGCCGGGTCACGGCGATCGGCGGGCAGCTCGCCGGGGTTGCCGAAATTGAGCGAGGCGAACAGCCCCGACGAATACCCCCCCACGCGTGTGGTAAACCCATGCGGCACACCAAGGTCGCGGAGGGAGTCGGCGTGGAGAAGAACAGGTTCGGGCATCGCCGCACGGTAGCCCGGCGGTGCGGTGGGATCCCACGGGAGGGGCCCTTGCCTCGCTAACCCGGACGAGGTTCTGGTACGATCGCGGCATGACGATCACGAGACGTTCGGTTTGGCGGGTTTTGTCGTGCGTGGCGGTGCTGCTGGCCGCCCAGGGGTGCGAGAAGCCGGCGGACAAGACGTCCGCGGCCAAGGGTGATGGCGGGAAGCCGGCCGCCCTGCGGATCGCCGTGGTTCCCAAGGGCACCACGCACGAGTACTGGCAGTCGATCCACGCGGGTGCCAAACAGGCGGAGCGGGAGCTCAAGGGTGTCGAGATCACCTTCCGGGGCCCGCAGAAAGAGGACGACCGCGACCAGCAGGTCTCGCTGGTCGAGACGCTTGTGAGCAGCAAGTACGACGCGATCGTGCTGGCGCCCCTCGACAGCCGGGCCCTGCTCGCCCCGGTCCGAATGGCTCGAGCGGCCAAGATCCCGGTGGTCATCATGGATTCCGGGCTTGACGGCACCGTCGGCGAGGACTTCATCTCGTACATCGCGACCGACAACAAGGCCGGGGGCGCGATGGCGGGCAAGAAGCTCGGCGAACTGGTGGGCGGGAAGGGCAAAGTCCTGCTGCTGCGATACCAGGAGGGCTCCGCGAGCACCGCGCTCCGCGAAGAGGGATTCGTCGAAGCGATCAGGGCGTTCCCCGGGATCGAGCTGATCGATCCGAAGCGATACGCCGGGGCGACGCGGGAGACGGCCCAGCAGGCCGCGGAAAACCTGCTCACGACGCACTCGGACATCGCGGGAGTCTTCTGCCCGAACGAGTCGTCGACATACGGCATGCTGCTCGCGCTGCGGGCACGCAACATGGCGGGGAAGATCCCGTTCATCGGGTTCGACTCGGCCCGTGAACTCGTCGATGCGCTCGCGGCGGGCGAGGTTTCGGCCCTGACGGTCCAGAACCCGATCCGGATGGGGTACCTCTCCGTGAAGGCCGCGGTCGACCACATCCGCGGCGGCACCGTCGAACCCCTGATGGACACCGGCGTCGCGCTCATCACGAAAGAGACGATGAACACCCCCGAGCACAAAAACCTGCTCTCGCCGGACCTCAAGAGCCTGCTGGGGACGCCATGACGGGATCCGGCGGCGTGAGATCGGCCCTCTCTTCGCTCGCGCCCGCGCTGACCCTGGTGGCGGCGGTGCTTCTCTTCTGGGCGATCGCGCCCGACCGCCCCCTGGGCCTCCTCGACCTCCGCACGATCCTGATCCAGACGGTGATCGTCGCGACGGTCGGGCTCGGGATGACGCTGGTGATCGTGTCCGGGGGGATCGATCTCTCGGTGGGCTCGGCGGTCGCTCTGTCGGGTGTTGTCGCGGCGAAGGTGATGAACGCCGATCTGGGGCCGTCGGCCCAGTCGTGGCAGCCCGCGCTGGCGCTGCTGGCGGCGTGCGGCGCGGGGGCGCTCTGCGGGGCGTACAACGGGCTCCTGCACACCCTGCTGGGGCTGCCCGCATTCATCGTCACGCTCGGAACACTGGGCTTCTTCCGCGGAGCGGCCAAGTGGATCAGCGACAGCTCGCCCGTCTATTCCAAGCCCGGCTGGTTGGCCGAGTGGGTCGCGCCGATCCCGAGCGTCCCGTGGCTGGTCGTCGCGCCGGCGGTCTGGCTACTCCTCGCGCTCGCGGTGGTCGCGGCCGTGCTGATGCACCGGACCGTCTTCGGTCGGCACGCGGTGGCGATCGGCTCGAACGAGGAAGCCGCCCGGCGTGCGGGCGTCCCCGTGCGATGGGTCAAGCTGCGGGTCTACGCGATCTGCGGGCTGTGCGTCGGGCTGGCCGGGGTGATGCAGTTCGCCCGGCTTGGCGGGTCGGGCGACCCGACGGTGCAGGTCGGTCTCGAACTGCGGGCCATCGCGGCGGTGGTCATCGGCGGGGCGTCGCTCACGGGCGGCACCGCGTCGATCTTCGGGACGCTCTGCGGCGCGTTGCTGATGGCGCTGCTCGACAACCGCAGCACCGCGCTGGGCTGGCCCAACTACGTGCAGGAACTGCTCGTCGGGCACATCATCATCGCGGCGGTCGCCCTGGATCGCTTCCGCGGCCGCCGGTTTAGCTGACGCTCATCACGACCTTTATCCCCTCGCCCGAGATCATGGTGGCGTGGGCCTTCTCGAACTCCTCGATGGGGAACTCGTGGGTGATGATCTCGTCGAGCTCGAGCTTGCCCGACAGCAGCAGCTCTTCCATCTGGTACCAGGTCTCGAACATCTTCCGCCCGTTGATGCCAAGAACGGTCGCGCCCTTGAAGACCACGTGCTCGGTGATGTTCCAGGTGATGGGCTTGCTGGGGATGCCCAGGATCGCGGCGGTGCCCCCGTTGCGCAAGCAGCGGAACCCTTCGTCGAACGCCGACGCCGCCCCGCTCATCTCGAGCAGCACGTCGACGCCTTCGCCGCGGCAGGCCTTGCGGATGTCGTCCATGTACCCCTTGCCCTGGCGGACGTCGTACGCCTCGATCGCGCCGAGCTTCTTGGCGAGCTTGAGACGCTCGGGGTTGACGTCGGTCGCGAAGATGCGCCCGGCGCCGGCGGCCTTGGCGACGGTGACCGCCATCAGCCCGATGATCCCCACGCCGCTGATCAGCACGCTCTTGGCGCTCACCCCGGCGGCCATCACCGTGTGCACCGCGTTGCCCAGCGGGTCGAGCACCGCCGCCACCTTGTCGGGAATCGACGGGTGGACCGGCCAGACGTTTTCTTCCGGCACCACGACATACTCGGCGAAGCATCCGTCGCGGTCGATCCCGATGATCCGCGTGTCGCTGGCGATGTGCGCGTTGCCGGTGCGGCTGTTGTAGTCGGCCCAGGCTGTAATGTGCCCCTCCGCGCTGACGCGAAGGCCGGGCTTGTACTTGGTCACCGCGGAGCCCACCGCCTCGATCACGCCGACAAACTCGTGCCCGGTGACGATGCCCACGGGGATCCGCCCGGCGGACCAGGCGTCCCACTCCCAGATGTGCCGATCGGTTCCGCAGATGCCGACCTTCTTGACGCGGATGAGCACGTCACGCGGGCCCGGCGTTGGTTTCGGGCGCGCCGGATCGAACTTCAGCCCCACGCCCGCGTGGTGCTTGAACAACGCCCGCATGGTGCCCGTGGCGTGAGTCCCTGAAACGGCAGTGCGAGCGGCGGCGGTTGTCATGCTGAACCTCTCATGCCCGGCGGAGCGCGAACAAACCGGAACCGGGCGGCGTGGTACGTTGGAACCTCGCCGTATTGTCGGCGCGCCCCCCGACGGATCAATCCCAATGCCCCCGTGAACCGATCTTCACCCACTCGCGCTCGATCCCGGTACACCACCCCGGGGAAGCACCATCACACCCCCGGCATCGCGGGGGAAGTCGGAGTACAGTCGGATTCCATGAGCCGTGCCGCCAACAGTTCGGGAAAAGTTCAGGTTCGGGTCAGACCCTACCTGTTTGAGGCGGCGGCCGCGGGAGGCAAACGCCGGCTCGGTGTCCGTCGCGCTCGCGATGTCCGCCATCTGGCCGAGCAGCTCCGCGGCGAGCGGATGATTCCGCTTCGCTCCTGGGCGTTGCCCTCCTTCGGGGGTACGCCCGAGGTCGGGCGGATCTCGCTGAAGGACGAAGCAGAGCTGCACACGCAGTTGTCCCAGTTGCTCTCGCGCGGCGTGCCGCTGGTCGAGGCGCTCGAAGTCTGCGAATCGGCGGTCTCTTCGTCGATGCGTTCGCGGGTGACGCGGATGCGTGAGGCGGTGGCGGCGGGCAGCAGCTTTGCCGACGCGATGAACGCCGCGGGCGGGTTCGATCAGGTGACCACCGCGGTGTATCGAGCCGCGGAGCGCACGGGCGACATGGCGGGGGCGGCCAAGCAGCTTTCGACGACGGTCCGGCGGACGCTGCAGGTGCGGGGCAAGGCGATCACGCTGCTCATGTATCCGGTGATCGTGCTGTCGATCGCGGTGCTGGTCTCCGTCGGGATGATCACGGGCGTGGTGCCTCAGATCGTCGACTCCCTGCGGGGCCAGGTCACGAGCCTCCCGTGGTTCACGGAACTGATTTACAGCGTGGGCATGGCGCTGCGCAGCAACGCCTTGCTGTGCCTGACGATCGTTGGGCTGGCGATGGTCGGGATGGTCGTCTTCCGGGCGCGTGTCGCCGCGGCGGTCGGGCGTCTGATGCGCACGCTCCCGCTGATGCGTGACGTGGTTCTGGCGCAGGAATCGGCGCGGTTCTTCACGGTGATGAGCGCCATGACGCGGACGGGCGTGGTGCTGTCGGACGCGCTGGGAGTGGCCGAGGCCGCGATCGGGCATCCCAAGCTCCGCGCCGAGCTGACGCGTCTGCGGACTCGGCTGATCGAGGGCGGGGTGCTTCGGGTTCTGATCGACGAGGTGGCGACGCTGCCCCTGGCGACGCGGCGGCTGCTGATCGCCGCCGAGCGATCGGGCGACTTGCAGCAGGCCTTTGACACCCTCGCGGCGGACATGGCCGACGAGGTCGAGACGCGGTCGAGCCGCCTGCTCGCCGTGCTCGAGCCCATGCTGATTTTCCTGATGTTCATCATGATCGGGTCGCTGGTGCTCTCGATCATGATCCCGCTGCTGACCATCACCAGCAGGGTGCAGGGATTCTGAACCACCACAGACGCCGGGACAGACACGCCCGGCCCGACGGAGACCTTGAATGACCAGGACCAACACGACCTTCGCCCGAACCGCCCGCGGCTTCTCGATGCTCGAACTCACGTTCGTCATCGTCGTCATCGGGGTGCTGCTGGGCGTCGCCGCGTACAGCCTCTCGGGCGGCACCGACCGCGCCAAGCAGCGGGCCAGCGCGGCCACGCTCGAGACCATCAAGCGGGCGCTCCAGCAGTTCAACGCGTACGAGAACCGCTACCCCGCCACACTCAACGACCTCATCGGCGCCAAGTACCTCGAGAACAAGCCCCTCGTCGACGGGTGGAACCGCAACCTCTTCTACGCCCCCAACCCGGAGAACCCCGAGCGCCCCTTCGAGCTGCGGAGCCTGGGCGCCGACGGCGTCAACGGCACCCCCGACGACATCGACGGGTGGAATCTCAACGCGCCCACCAACCGCCCCGCCGGCACCTAAGACCACGATGCTCCGCCAGCGCACGCCCAGATCGAAAAGAACCGCCCGCGGCTTCACGCTGCTGGAGGCTGTCTTCTCGATGGCGCTGCTCGGGCTGATCGCTTCGGCGACCATGGGCGCGCTGGGGTTTGTCTTCACGAGCCAGACGCGTGAGCGGCAGACCTTGGCCGCCGCCGAGCTCTCCAACCGACTCCTGCTCATGTACCTCGACGATCCGGGCAGCCTCGATTCGCAGGGGGACAAGATCGACTGGATCACCGGCGAGCGATTCCGCTGGGAGAAACATCGAGGCTCGCTGAGCGTCCGCCCGGCGGTCGAGATCGAGTCGCGCAGCAACGCCGTCGCACCGCTCGATCGACTCCACGTCATCAGCATCCGCGTCTGGCTTTCGGAGGACAGCGGCGGGTCGCTCGCGTGGCAGCCCGGCGTCCCCAGCGCCACGCTCAGCCGCATCATGGACCCCTTCTCGATGATGCTCCGCCCGGACAGCGGCGAGCGGATGCGCAGCGAGTACGGGCTCTCCGGACTCCAGGAGTGGTTCCGCAGCGGACAGTTCCCCGGCCGCGGCGGCGCGGGCGGCGGCGGACGGGGCGGCTCGTCCGGTTCGACCGGTGGAGGTTCGCGCCAGTGAAACCCCGCCGCGGCTTTACTGTTCTCGAACTCGTCCTGGCGACCGTGATCGCCTCGCTCGTGCTGCTCACGGCGTTCTCTCTCTTTTCTGCCGCCGATCGATCCGACAAACGCCTCGGTGCCCGCTACCAGAGCGCGGCCGACATCGAGCTGACCCGCCTTGCGTTCCAGAACGCGCTGAGCTCGCTGGTGATGAGCTCGGCAACGCCCCCCTCCCGCGCGGGAAACAACGCAGGCAACAACGTTGCCGTGCCCGTCTCGGGCGATACGGCCGGGGACCCGAACGACCCGAACGTTGGACTTCGCAGCGGCGGCAAATCGCCCGGCGCGAATCAGAAGCCCCAGCCGCCGCGCCTCGTGCTCGCGCCCGACGACGATCGCTCGCTGTCCGGCACGGGAATGTCTCCCCAGCGTCTTGAGGTCGTCGTGCTCCGCTCGCCGGTCCCGGTCGTCCGTCGCCCGGAACAGAACCTGCGCGAAGAGTTCGTCCGCGAAGAGGCCTCCGAACGGATCGACACCTCCAGCCGCGGGGGGTCCCAGGCCGTGCGCGGCGCCTTCATGCTCCGCCCACAGATTGACCCGCCCGCTGCGGACGTTCGACCCGACGCGGGAGACATGTGGGAACTCTGGTGGGTGCCCCTGCCCCCCGCCAAGGAAGACCCCGACGCGCCCGACCCGCCCCTGAGCATGGCCTCTGGCTACCCGCTCCGCCTCTGCAAGGACATCGCCTCGCTGAGCATCAAGGCCTTCCGCGAGGGCGAGTGGCGCCAGGCCCACACCGCCACGTGGTTCCAGGAACTCCCCGCGTACGTCGAGATCGACCTTCGCCTCGGCAACGGCCTGGCGTACCGCTGGATGATGGAGATCGGCTACTTCACCGGTGCCGAGGTCACCGCCGGGGAAGACGAGATCGCCCGAGGTCGCGATGCCGAGGGCTCGGCCTCGGGTTCCGGCGCGACCGGGTCGGGCGGCGCGATCAACCGCCAGTTCGCCAGGCCCGCTGCCACCAAGCCCGCCGGGGGTGGCTCGTGACACGCCGCGCGTATGTCATGCCTCTGGTCATCATGCTCGTGCTGGTGCTCGGGCTTCTGATCTCCGTTGTGCTCGAACGTCAGTCGACGCAGACGCTCTCGGCCCGCCGACAGATCGGGCAGTACGAGTCACACCACGCCGGTCGCGGCATCCAGGACGCCTTCGACGCCTGGTTCTCCTCCGGCCAGTCCAAACCATTCCGCGAACGGATGGCCCCGGACGGGCACCTGGTCGACTTCACGCTGCCCGAAGGCCTCGGACCTTCGGTCCCGGGCCCGCTGACGGTCCGCGTCTTCGGGGAGGACGCCCAGGCCACGATGCTCGCCGACTTCACCGGGCTGACGGGCCAGACCCTCGCCGACGCCCGGGCCGTGCTCGACGCCCTCAAGCAGATCACCGGCGACGACTGGCAGCGGCACACCCGCTCGCAAGGGCCCGTGACCATCAGCGCCACGAGCGCCCCGGAGGACCTTCTCCAAGCGGTCGTTCGCGCGGCGACGGATTCGTCCATCGACGGGGGCGAGTTCGTCAACTCGATCAACAGGGCCCGCGCCGAGGCCGAGCCCGGCAAGGGGATCAGCCCGCAGGCCTTCAACCAGGCGGTGATGGACGGGGGGTTCGAGCCCACCCAGGCCGCCATGGTCCACCGCCTGTTGACTCCCGACACCAGCTTCTGGAAGCTGCGGATCGAGGTGGTCCGCGAGAACCGAACCATCGACGCGTACGACGCCTACCTGCAGATCCCGCCGCGCGGGGGACGCAACGCCGTTGCCGGCGCGACTCGTCGCAGTTCCATCGTCTCCATCACGCGCCGCAAGGTGGAGTAGACTTGCCCCGCCCGGAGGACCCCTCGCCATGCTCGGCAACATGCCACGCACCAAAGCCGCCTCGCTCACCGTGGTCGCCATGACCATGGGCGGGCTGGCGCTGGCCGCGTCGGGCTGGCTGATCTTCTCCCCCAGGCAGAGCGTCGCCGAGGACATCAGCCGCCTCACCGAGCCCACCGCCCCGCCCCAGCCGGTCCGCCCCCCCAGGCCTCAGCCGACCGAAGAGACCGACACGCGGCCCGAGATCGACTCTTCGCTGCTCGCCGCCCGACTGGGCAGCATCCGCAACCACCCGGTGCCCGTCCCCCCCACTCCTCAGCCGTCGGAAGAGCCACAGCCCGAGCCCACCCCGCCCGAGCCCCCCGCCGAAGCCGTCCGCTATGTCGGGCCCATGCGCGTCGGTTCCCGCCTCATGGCGATCCTGAGCGTCGAGAATCGCCAACGCCTCTCGGGCGCAGGCCGTTCGTTCGTCTACAGCGTCGAAGGCACCTCGTACACCGCCCGCGTCGTCGAAGTCACGCCGGAACATGTCGTCCTCGAGGAGAACGGCGTCAAGCGCACCATCGCCGTCAGCGACCGCCGCGGAGACGTCGTCTCGTACCTGGGCAACAAGCCGACGCGCGGCAAAGCCCCGACGCTGCGAGACAAGGCCGCCACGTCCGATGAGACCCAGCCAAACGCCGGCACCGGCAACCCCGGGACCGCCGCGCTGCTCGAAACGCTCCGTCACCAGATCACCCAGATGATCGAATCGGGGGACACCTCCCCCGCCCAGCTCGACAAGCTCAAGGCCGAGGCCAAGGCCGGCGGCCTGAACCCGGACCTGGTCGATCGCATGGCCAAGTCCGAACTCGAGCGTGCCTCCCAGGAGAAGAAGTAGCGTGGCGGTTCACATCGCTCATCTTGTGCGCTCGGCCCGCGGCGACGTGATCACCGCCGCCCGCCTCATCTCGGAACGCTCCGAGCAATCGTGGAACGCGCCCGCCTACGCCCCCGACGCCCCCGTCACCCAAGACACCGACGCCGCCGCAGAATGGCTCGCCACCCAGATCCGCGCCCGCGGCTCGCGGCTTGACGTCCTCTGCCTCGACACCGACGGGGGCATCGGCGCTTTCCTCACCAGCCCCTCCGCCGATCCCGCGATCGTCTCCGCCGTGGCGCTGCAAAAAGCGATGCCCACCGGCACGGGCGGCGTTACGCCCCTGGGCGAATACGCGCCAAGCCCCGATGCCGCCGCCGTCGCTCTCCTCGGCGAACCCGAAGCCCCCGCGGAGAAACCCGCCAAATCGCCCGGCGTTAAGCCCCAACCCAAACCACGCCGACTCGCGGTGCTGGCGATCAACGACGTTCCCGCAAGGCTCCTGCTCGACGCGCTCGATGCCCGGGGCATCACGGTCACGACGGTGACCTCGCTCTGGCACGCCGCCGCCGCCGTCTGGGATCCCGCCTCGCCCCGCGGCGCACCCCCAAGGGACGACGCGACCGACGCCGCCACCAGCACAGGCCCCACCACCGCGATCGTCATGCTCGATACCGGCGGCCGTCTCGTCTGGTGCTGGTCCTCGGCCGGCACGCTCCTCGCCGGCGGCAGCATCCGCCTCCCGCAGGACCGCTCGAGCGAAACCTCGCTCGCCGATCCCGCTCGCCCCTCCCGTACCGAGCCCAAGCCCACGATCCACGTCGGCACGCGCGAGGCCTCCCGCCTCACCGCAGAGTGGCTCGCCTGGGCCGCACAGCTCGGGCTTGCGCCCGCCCGCG
>DDSG01000138.1:38721-38911 GCA_002343325.1 Phycisphaerales bacterium UBA2396
CCAGCGAATCCTCGCCCGATCTCGCCGCTTTCGGCGAAGCGCTCGCCAAGGCGTGGCCCAACGCACCGGTCGATCTGGCCACCTCGCCCGATCCACTCGCCGAGACGCTGACCAGGCTCGCCGAGCGTGTCGACGACGCCCCGAGCGATCTCGCGCCCGTCACGCCGCTCCCCGGGCTCGCCGCCCGGCC
>DDSG01000168.1:0-275 GCA_002343325.1 Phycisphaerales bacterium UBA2396
GCGATCTTGATGGCGATCACCGCGATGTACCCCACCAGCACAGCAAGCAGGGCATACACGACCCGCTGACGCCAGAGGCTCATCAGGATGCCCAGCGTCGCGAAGCACGCCCCGATGCCGTAGAGCGCCAGGGCGGCCCCCTTGACCCCAAGCGCTCTCTTGAAGATGTGGTGGAGGTGGTCGCTGTCGGGGTCGCTGATGCGTTTGCCCGCCATTTTGCGCCGGATGATCGCCAGCGAGGTGTCGATCAGGGGGATCGCGTAGATCACCAGCCC
>DDSG01000168.1:464-712 GCA_002343325.1 Phycisphaerales bacterium UBA2396
GGGGATCGCGTAGATCACCAGCCCGGCCAGCACGAGGTGGGTCTTCCCCGTATCGCCGAGACTCAGAATGATGACAATCGTGCAGAACCCGAGCATGAGCGACCCGCAGTCGCCCAGGAAAATGGTCGCCGGGTTGAAGTTATGCGGCAGGAAGCCCATGCACGCGCCGAGCACCGCCATGCACAGCACAATCCGCTGGCTGTCACGAGGCCCATCCTGCTGCACCGCGAGCGTCAGCGCGATGATGA